>NZ_JBVHHY010000006.1:0-343975 GCF_055560835.1 Kitasatospora sp. NPDC023120
ACCCGCACGCTCTACGACGAGGCCACTGCCTGGTCACACCACGCAACCCTCCCAGCCACAGCTTGACACCGCTACGGCATGGGATGTCTGACACCCATTCCCGAAACAGTCGCCCGACCCAGCCGCCGACGCGCCCGAACGGGCCGCGGCCTCCCGACACCCCGGGGAGGCCGCGGCCCGTTCGCCGTGTCCGGTCCGCTCGCCGCGTCCGGTCCGCTCGCGGCGATCGGCCCGTTCGACCGGCCCACCACCGCCACCAGCAGATTCCTGCCGATTCGAACACCACCCATTGGGGTGAATCAGGGGGTTTTCCGCTTCCCTCCCGTAACCACGCTGTGCAAAGATTTCATTACCCTCGGTTTACCGAGTCTTGGGGTCCGCCCCTGATGGTCAACGCCGGCCGGTGACACCCGCACTCCCCCGCCGCGCCCACGCCATCCCGCCACACCGTCGCGACCCACGACAGCCGATCCGCCCGGAGCCCCAACCCCGGACCCACCGCCGGACCTGACTGCGTTCGTTCCCCCGGACAGACGGGAAGACAATGACCCTCGACATCTCCAGTGCTCCCATCGCCTCCGACACCACCGACCACGCACCGCCGGGCCCCCGCGCCCGGATCCGCTGGGCGCAGGACCTCTCCGCCTCGCTCGTGGTCTTCCTGATCGCCGTGCCGTTCTCCCTCGGCATCGCACTGGCCACCAGCGCCCCGCTCACCGCCGGCCTGGCCGCCGCGGCCGTGGGCGGCATCGTGGTCGGGCTGTTCGGCGGTACCTCACTCATGGTCAGCGGCCCCTCGGCAGCGCTGACCGTGATCACCGCCGGGCTGATCGGCCAGTACGGCTGGCAGGCCACCTGTGCCGTCACCCTGGCCGCCGGGCTGCTCCAACTCCTGCTCGGCGTACGCCGGGTGGCCCGGACGGCGCTCGCGGTCTCGCCCGCGATCGTGCACGGCATGCTGGCCGGGGTCGGCCTCACCATCGCCATCGCGCAGCTGCACGTCGTGCTCGGCGGCTCGCCACAGAGCTCCGCGATCGCCAACCTCCTGGCCCTGCCGGGACAGTTGGCCGGTCCACACCCGCCCGCGGTGCTGGTCGGCGCGGTGACCGTGGCCGTCCTGCTCGGCTGGCCACGGCTCGGTCGGCTCCCGGGCCGGGCAGGCCGGTTGGGGGCCCGACTGGCCAAGGTGCCGGGTCCGCTGGTGGCCGTCTCGCTGTCCACCGCCCTGGCACTCGCCCTGGGCCTGCGGCTCGCCCACATCCGGCTGCCCGCCTGGCAGCCGCACTCCTTCGTGCCCACCCTGCCGCACGGTCCGGTGCTCGGGCTGGTCGCCGCCGTCCTCACCGTCACCGCCGTGGCCAGTGTGGAGTCGCTGCTGTCCGCCGTCGCGATCGACCGGATGTCCCGCCGCACCGGGGACCTCGACCGCGAGCTGCGCGGGCAGGGCCTCGCCAACCTGGTGAGCGGCCTGGTCGGCGGGCTGCCGATCGCCGGCGGCGCGGTGCGCAGCACCGCCAACGTGCAGGCCGGTGCGCAGACCAGGTGGGCCTCGGTGCTGCACGGCGTCTGGGTACTGGCCGCCGCGCTGGCGCTGACCGGCGGGCTGCGGCGCATCCCGCTGGCCGCGCTCGCCGCGCTGGTACTGGTGGTCGGGCTGCAGATGGTGAGCTTCGCGCACATCCGCAATGTGCACCGGCACCGGGAGTTCCCGGTCTATCTCCTCACCGTGGTCGCCGTGGTGGCGGCCGGTGTGCTGTGGGGCGTCGCGATCGGCGCCGGCACCGCCGTCCTGCTCGCGCTCTACCGGCTGACCCGCGCCCATGTGGACGTCGGGACCGGGCCCGATGGCTCGGTCACCGTCCGGACGCACGGCCCGCTCACCTTCACCGCCGTCCCCCGGCTCAGCCGGGCGCTGGCCGGCATCCCGGCCGGGTCCGAGGTGACCGTGGTCCACGACGGCTCCTTCCTGGACCACGCCGCGTACGAGACGCTGCACAACTGGCGCAGCGGGCACCAGGACGCGGGCGGCCGGGTCGCGATGGTGACGAAGCGCCAGGACGACGAGGTGCTCGACCCCGACGGCACGGTGCGCGCGGGCAGTTCACCGGGGCCGCACCGCTGCCGGGCCTGGACGCCCTGGGTCGGCCACCACTGCATCGAGCAGCAGGAGGATCCGCACGGCCGGCTGCTGGACGGGGTCCGGGTGTTCCAGCTGCACACGGCACCGCTGATCAGGCCCGAACTCGCCCGGCTGGCACGGGAGGGGCAGACGCCCTCGCAGCTCTTCCTGACCTGTGCGGACTCGCGGATGGTCACCAGCATGATCACCAACAGCGGCCCGGGCGACCTCTTCACGGTCCGCAACGTGGGCAACCTGGTGCCGGCGCCCTTCGAACCCGGCGCGGCCGACGACTCGGTGGCCGCCGCGGTGCAGTACGCGGTCGAGGTGCTGGAGGTGCGCTCGATCACAGTCTGCGGCCACTCCGGCTGCGGCGCGATGAAGGCCCTGCTGGACGGCGTGCACGAACTGTCCGGTCCGCCCACCCCGTTGGCTCGCTGGCTGCGCAACGGCCGCGGCTCGCTGGACCGGCTCCGCCGGGTGCCCGCCGAGTTCGCCGACCGGCCGGTGGTGGACCCGGTGGAGCAGCTCTGCATCACCAACGTGGTGCAGCAGCTGGACCAGCTGATGGCGAATCCGGCGGTGGAGCGCCGGGTCGAGGAGGGCACCCTGCGGCTGGTCGGGATGTACTTCGACTTCGCGACCGCCCAGGCCTACGTGCTGGACCGCGCCGCCGGGACGTTCAGCCCGGTCGAGGCCCGCAGCGGGGAACGGCCCGAAGCCCGCGCCGAGGCCGGTACCGAGGGCAGCAGCGCTCCCGGGACCGGCGGGGCATCGGCCGAACGGGTGAGAAAGGACGGTCGGGTTCCGTCCCGTGACGGCGAGGAGGGCCCCCGACTGGCCGCCTGAGAGCCGGGCCCGTGTCCCCGCCGGGCGGGCCGGGGCACGGGCCCATCAGTCCTCGTACGGCTTCCCGCTCCGTTCCGGTGCGGCGTACGGGCAGTTGTCCGATTGGCGATCAAAGGTCTACACCAATTCCAGGGAGCCTCTTGTCAACTGCCCCGTTCGCCTGGTGAGCTGTGCGCTGGGACACACGGGACAATCCCCACGCACGGGATCGTCCCCGATCATGACTCGATGAGGAGTGCGTGTTGAGCAACGAGAGCCTGGCCAACCTGCTCAAGGAGGAGCGGCGCTTCGCCCCGCCGGCAGAGCTCGCCGCAGCCGCCAACGTCACGGCGGCCGCGTACGCGCAGGCCTCCGAGGACCGTCTGGGCTTCTGGGCCGAGCAGGCCCGCCGCCTCAGCTGGGCCGTCGAGCCGACGGAGACGCTCGACTGGTCCAACCCGCCCTTCGCCAAGTGGTTCGCCGACGGCAAGCTCAACGTGGCGTACAACTGCGTCGACCGCCACGTCGAGGCGGGCCTGGGCGAGCGGGTCGCCATCCACTTCGAGGGCGAGCCCGGCGACAGCCGCTCGATCACCTACGCCCAGCTCAAGGACGAGGTCTCGCAGGCCGCCAACGCGCTGCTGGAGCTCGGCGTCCGCAAGGGCGACCGGGTGGCGGTCTACCTGCCGATGATCGCCGAGGCGGTCGTCGCGATCCTGGCCTGCGCCCGGATCGGCGCCACCCACTCGGTGGTCTTCGGCGGCTTCTCCGCCGACGCCGTCGCCTCCCGCATCCAGGACGCGCAGGCCAAGCTGGTCATCACCGCCGACGGCGGTTACCGCCGCGGCAAGGCGTCCGCGCTGAAGCCGGCCATCGACGAGGCGCTCACCAAGGTCGACGGCGTCGAACACGTCCTGGTGATCCGCCGCACCGAGCAGGACATCCCGTGGACCGAGGGCCGCGACGTCTGGTGGCACGAGATCACCGCGCGACAGTCCACCGAGCACACCCCCGAGGCGCACGACGCCGAGCACCCGCTGTTCATCCTCTACACCTCGGGCACCACCGGAAAGCCCAAGGGCATCCTGCACACCTCGGGCGGCTACCTCACCCAGGCCAGCTACACCCACCACGCGGTCTTCGACCTCAAGCCGGAGACCGACGTCTACTGGTGCACCGCCGACATCGGCTGGGTCACCGGCCACTCGTACATCGTCTACGGCCCGCTCGCCAACGGCGCCACCCAGGTCATCTACGAGGGCACCCCGGACACCCCGCACCAGGGCCGGTTCTGGGAGATCGTCCAGAAGTACGGCGTGACCATCCTCTACACCGCGCCGACCGCGATCCGCACCTTCATGAAGTGGGGCGACGACATCCCCGCGAAGTTCGACCTGTCCTCGCTGCGGGTGCTGGGCAGCGTCGGCGAGCCGATCAACCCCGAGGCGTGGATCTGGTACCGCGAGCACATCGGCGCCGGCAAGGCCCCGATCGTGGACACCTGGTGGCAGACCGAGACCGGCGCCATGATGATCAGCCCGCTGCCGGGCGTCACCGAGACCAAGCCGGGCTCGGCCCAGCGCGCCCTGCCGGGCATCTCGGCCACCGTGGTGGACGACGAGGCCAACGAGGTGCCGAACGGCTCCGGCGGCTACCTGGTGCTCACCGAGCCGTGGCCGTCCATGCTCCGCACCATCTGGGGCGATGACCAGCGCTACATCGACACCTACTGGTCGCGCTTCGAGGGCCGCTACTTCGCCGGCGACGGCGCCAAGAAGGACGAGGACGGCGACATCTGGCTGCTCGGCCGGGTGGACGACGTCATGCTCGTCTCGGGCCACAACATCTCCACCACCGAGGTCGAGTCGGCCCTGGTCGGCCACCCGTCCGTCGCCGAGTCCGCGGTGGTCGGCGCCACCGACGCCACCACCGGGCAGGCCATCGTCGCCTTCGTGATCCTGCGCGGCGGCGCCACCGAGAGCCCGGAGCTGGTCGAGGAGCTGCGGGCGCACGTCGGCCGCACGCTCGGCCCGATCGCCAAGCCGAAGCAGATCAAGGTGGTCGGCGAACTGCCGAAGACCCGCTCCGGCAAGATCATGCGCCGACTGCTGCGCGACATCGCCGAGGGCCGCGAGGTCGGCGACACCACCACCCTCGCCGACAGCTCGGTGATGAGCCAGATCCAGGCCCAGCTGCCGCCCTCGGACAACGGCAACGGCTGAGCCGGCTGACACAGCGGCTGTGCCCCGGACGGTGGTCACCGTCCGGGGCACAGCCGTTCTGCCGTCACGGCACTGAGGCGCCGAGGCGCTCAGAGCGGTGAGGCCGTCCGGATGCCGGGGCCGGCCGTCCGGATGCCGGGGCCGGGTCTCCGGAGTGCAGAACCGACCCGCAGGGCTTAAGTCCTTTCTTAGGACAATCCGGATGTCACCCGACCCCCCGTTAAACTGTCAATGACGCATCAAGATCGCCTGTCCGGGATCCGGGCGTCACAGGGCGCGCCGGGAAGTCTGGTCGGCAACTGCACCACCCGTGCATCCGTTGCCGCTCCCAGCCCCTCAGGAGGTCCCTCGTGACCGACCAGCCGCCCGTCCACGAGCCGACGACCCGACGCCGGCAGCTCCTCGGCCGGCTGCCACTACCCGAGCGCACCTTCGTCACCGACGCCCTGCGCACCGAGACCGTCGGCGGTGTGCTGCTCCTCGGTGCCGCCGTCATCGCGCTGATCTGGGCCAACGTCTGGCCGCAGGCGTACGAGAGCGTGCTCGACTACACCATCGGCCCCTCCGCCCCGCTGCACCTCGACCTCTCCCTGGCCACCTGGGCCAAGGACGGGCTGCTGACGATCTTCTTCTTCGTCGCCGGGATCGAGCTCAAGCGCGAGTTCGTGGCGGGCGAACTGCGCACGCCGAGTGCGGCGGTGCTGCCCGTCATCGCCGCCGTCTGCGGGGTGGCACTGCCCGCGATCTTGTTCGCCCTGGTGAACTCCGGCAGCGGCGGGCACCCGAGCGGCTGGGCGATCCCGACCGCCACCGACATCGCCTTCGCGCTGGGTGTGCTGGCCGTGGTCGGCAGCCACCTGCCGTCGGCGCTGCGCGCCTTCCTGCTCACCCTGGCCGTCGTCGACGACCTGATCGCGATCCTGATCATCGCGATCTTCTACAGCTCCGGCATCAAGTTCTGGGCGCTCGGGCTGGCCCTCGCCGGACTGGTGCTGTTCTGGTTCCTGCACCGGCGCGGGGTGCACGGCTGGTACCTGTTCGTGCCGCTGGCCCTGGTGACCTGGACGCTGATGCACGAGAGCGGCATCCACGCCACGGTGGCGGGCGTCGCGATGGGCCTGATGCTGCGCTGCCACCGGGAGGGCGACGAGCAGCACTCCCCCGGCGAGCACATCGAGCACCTGGTCCGCCCGATCTCGGCCGGCCTGGCCGTCCCGGTGTTCGCGCTGTTCTCGGCCGGGGTGACGATCTCCGGCCCGGCACTGCGCGAGGTGTTCACCCAGGCCACCCCGATCGGCATCGTGGTCGGCCTGCTGGTCGGCAAGTCGGTGGGCATATTCGGCGGCACCTGGCTGACCGCCCGGTTCACCCGGGCCGAGCTGAACCCGCAGCTGAAGTGGGCCGACATGGCCGCCGTGTCGGTGCTCGCGGGCGTCGGCTTCACCGTCTCGCTGCTCATCAGCGAGCTGGCCTTCCCGGACGACCCGGCGCTCGCCGACCTTGCCAAGACCGCCGTCCTGGTCGGCTCGCTGCTCTGCGCGACGGTCGCCACCGTGCTGCTGAAGCTGCGCAACCGGCACTACCGCGCACTGTGCGAGGAGGAGGACCGGGACCTGGACGGGGACGGCATCCCGGACGTCTACCAGCAGGACGACCCGGCCTGGCGGGCCCGGGTCGCGGAGTCGACGCGGCCGCTGCCGGGCGAGGCGTCCGGAAACTCCGGAAGCTCCGGGAACTCCGGGAGCTCCGGGAACTGCGGGAGCTCCGGGAGCTCGGGCAACTCCGGCACCGGCGACTGACGGTCCGTCCCGGAGGCTCCGGAGCCCTTCAGAGCCGGGACACGTACCTCCGGCGGGGCCCCGGAGTGGTGTGCGACTGACCGGTAAGGGCATGATTCTGAGCTGTCGACAATCCACTGACGCCTCCGGAACCCCCCACCGGCACCCGGAACCGCAGACCCGCGGTGGCGTCACGCCGCACAGCCGCAGAGGAGAACCGCTGATGCCCGCAGGAGCCGCAGACCCGTCCAGCAACGGCCGGGCGCCCTACGAGGGCGAGCGTTCGGTGGGGCAGCTGTTCGCGGCGGCCACCGCCGACCTGTCCGCGCTGGTCCACGACGAGATCGCGCTCGCCAAGGCCGAGATCCGGGCGGACGTCAAGCGCGGCGTCTCCGGCGGTGTCTCGCTGACGGTCGCCGGCGTGGTGGCGCTGTTCTCGGTCCCGATGCTGAGCGCCGCAGCGGCCTTCGGCATCCACGCGCTCGGCCTGTCGCTGGGCTGGTCCTTCCTCATCGTGGCCGGCGCCTACCTGCTGCTCGCGGTGCTGCTCGGGCTGCTGGCGTTCCGCTCGTTCAAGAAGATCGAGAAGCCGGTCCGCACCATCGAGGGCGCCCAGAAGACCGCCGACGTGCTGAAGAACGCCCGCCCCCGCCCGGCCACCAAGGAGGAGATCGACCGGGCCCTGGGCCGCATCCCGTAAGCCGTCCGCAGGCCGTGACCGGACACTCCGTCGACGAACGGTCAACGGAGGTGTCAACAGTCGCGTCAACGCCCGCGTCAACGGACCCGCGCGCGGCAATGAGTGCCGGGCACGTGTCCGGCGCGCGGATGTGACACGCTCTCGGTATGCCGCTTGACCAGAAGCCCGTGCCCGCGCAGCCGTCCGCCGATTCCGGCCCCGACTCCGGCCCCGGCCTCGTCCCCGAGGTCCCCGAGGGGCCCGGCCCGGCCGCCGAACGGGAGACCGCCGAGGCGGCCTCCGGTGCCGCTCGGGCGGCGGAGGCCGAGGCCTGGAGCATCCGGCAGGCCGGTCCGTGGACGCACCGCGACCTGGCGGCCAACGGCGCCCGCTTCCACATCGCCGAACTGGGCTCGGGCCCGCTGGTGCTGCTGGTGCACGGCTGGCCCGAGTACTGGTGGGCCTGGCGCCACCAGCTGACCGCGCTCGCCGAGGCCGGATACCGGGCGGTGGCGCTCGACCTGCGGGGCATCGGCGGCAGCGACCGCACCCCGCGCGGGTACGACCCGGGCAACCTCGCCCTGGACATCACCGGGGTGATCCGCTCGCTCGGCGAGCGCCGGGCGCACCTGGTCGGGCACGCCTCGGGCGGCACCCTGGCCTGGGTGGCCGCGGTGATGCGGCCGTCCGTCATCCAGAGCCTGACCGCGGTCTCCGCCGCGCACCCCAGGGACCTGCGCCGGGCGCTGCTGACCGACCGCCGGCAGTTCGCCGCCTTCGAGCACGTGCTGGGCTTCCAGCGGCCGTGGATACCGGAACGCCGCCTGGTGGCCGACGACGCCGCGCTGGTAGGCCGCTACCTGGCCTCCTGGACCGGCCCGAACGGCCTGGACGAGACCGCGGTGCACGCGTACCGGCAGGCGATCCAGATCCCCAGCACCGCCCACTGCTCGATCGAGCCGTACCGATGGCTGATGCGGTCGATGGCCCGGCCCGACGGCATCCAGTTCGCCCGGCGGATGAAGAAGCCGATCACCGCGCCGACCCTGCACGTCCAGGGCGCGGCGGACCCGGTGCTGCTGTCGCACACCGCGCTCGGCGGCGGCGAGTACGTGGCGGCGCCGTACCGCTGGCGGCTGCTGCCGGGCGTCGGGCACTTCCCGCACGAGGAGGCGCCGGAGGAGTTCACCGCCGAGCTGCTGGACTGGATCGGGCGCCACAAGGAGTGAGGCCGAGGAGTGAGACCTGGGAGTGAGACCTGGGAGCGAGGCCGGGGAGGGGGCCGGGCGGGCGGCATCGCGGAAGGAATGGCCTGGTCCAACTCTCTTGATGTTGCGCTCATATGACAAGCGCATAGGCCAATTTCGGCAAGCCCCGGGCGGTTACCCCCACCGGCCCAGGGGCATCCATTCCGGTATGAGTTGGATGCCCGATCGCGGCGCCGCCCCGCGCGGCCGACGCCGGAACAGCCCGCAGCGCTCCGCCCACCGCCCCGACCGGGCGGACGACCTCGGCTTCGACGGCCTCGACCGCCGTCAGCCCGCGGAGCGGCGCCAGCTCGGCATCCCGCGCATCCTCGGCCGACGCGCCCGCTGGGTGGGCGCACGACTGCGGCGCGAGACCTGAGGCCTCGCGCCGCGTCGCTCCGGCAGTGGTGCCGGCGGTGATCCCGGTGGTGACTCCGGCGGTGGTCCCGGTGGTGCCGCTCAGCCGGTGATCGGCGACAGCGCGGTGAACCAGAGCAGGACGAAGGTCGCCACCGACATGATCGGCACCAGCACCTTGGTCTCCACACTGTTGCCGCTGCGCTTGATCAGCACGACCTCGTAGCGCTCCTTGTGCGGCCAGAGCAGCGGCGCGCCCTTCTTGGTCAGGCAGTCGCCCAACAGGTGCGCCAGCGTGCCCAGCGCCACCGCGTACGGCAGCCAGCCGGGCGAGTTGGGCATCCAGGTGTTCATCCCGAAGGTGCCCAGCGCGGACAGCCCGATGACGGTGATCCAGGTCTGCGGACCGTCTCCGGGCGGGCACAGCCGCAGCGCCCGGATCGCCAGCGCCAGCAGGAAGAAGGTCAGCGCGAGCGTGAAGTTCCGGCCCAGGAAGGCGACGCCCGCCCAGGTGCCGGCGCCCATCAGCCCGACGAACAGCAGCGAGTGGGTGGCGTGCCGGTGACCGCCGGACACCCAGGCCACGAAGCGGCAGAGCACCTTGGAGACCGGGCCGAGGAAGTTGGCGATCGAGCCGTCGTGGTGGTCGAGGTCCGGCAGCAGGGCGGCGCCCGCGCACAGCACCGTGCCCATCAGTATGTCCGCCGGCTGCAGGGTGGTGTGCAGCAGCAGCGGGGGCAGGAAGGGGGCCGAGGCCGCGTACAGCATCGCCCCGCTCACCGCATGCGAATGACCCATCATCGGACTGCCACGGCCTCCCGTCGGACCCACTCCGGGACGGCGCCCGGTTGAGCCGAACGGGTGAGCGCGGCCGACGCTACCAGGGCGGGCTGACGGCACGACGGATATCGGAACGGCCCGGCCCGGCGCGTCCCCGCCGGATCCCGCCGAACCCGCCGGGTCCCACTCACCCCCTGCCTGGATCCCGCCGACCCCGCGCGACTGGCTCGGTCAGAGCGCGCAGCCCTGGGTGTCCACCCGGGCGGTCGCCGCGCCGCCCTGCTGGGCGTCCTCGCGCACCTCGGCCGCGGTCAGCACGTAGCCGGTGTCGGCGCTGTCCAGGGACTTGGCGAACACCACGCCGTACACCTGGCCGTCCGGGGTGAGCAGCGGGCCTCCGCTGTTGCCCTGGCGGACCATCGAGCGCACCGAGTAGACGTCGCGCACCACCTGGCCGCGGTGGTAGATGTCCGGGCCGTTGGCCTGGATCCGGCCGCGGATGCGGGCCGGCTGGACGTTGAAGGCGCCGTTCTCCGGGAAGCCGGCCACGATCGCGCTGTCGTTGGTCTTCGCCTCGCCCGCGAAGGTCAGCGCGGGCGCGTTCAGCTTGGGCACGTCCAGGACCGCGATGTCGCGCTGCCAGTCGTAACGGACCACCGTCGCGTCGTAGAGCTGGCCGACGCCGCCGATCTGCACCGTCGGCTCGTTGACCCCGCCGACCACGTGGGCGTTGGTCATCACTCGGTGCGGGGCGAAGACGAAGCCGCTGCCCTCCAGGGTCTTGCCGCAGGAGGTCGCGGTGCCGACCACCTTGACCAGGCTCTGCTTGGCCCGCGCCACCGCCGGGCTGGCGGCGAGCGCCGGGTCGGGGCTGTCGACCTGGGTGATCGGCTCGTGCTCGAAGGGGTTGAACACCTGCGGGAAGCCGTTGCGGGCGAGCACCTTGGAGAAGTCCGAGAACCAGTTCGGCGCGTCCGAGGGCAGCGCGTCCTGCACCCCGCCGAGGATCGCCGAGGAGCGGACCTGCTTGGAGACCGTCGGCAGCGAGGCCCCGGCCAGCGCCGAGCCGATCAGCCAGGCCACCAGCAGCATCGAGACCACGTTCACCACCGCGCCGCCGGCCGCGTCCAGCACCCGGGCCGGGCGGCGATCGATGTGGCCGCGCAGCTTCCAGCCGAAGTGGGCGGTGAGCGCCTGGCCGATCGCGGCGAAGACGATCACCACCACGACGGCCACCACCGAGGCCGTGGTGCCGGGGCTCAGGTGGTCGAGCAGCAGCGGCAGCAGCTCGACGGCCAGCAGACCGCCGCCGAGGAAGCCGACCAGCGACAGGACACCGACCACGAAGCCCTGCCGGTAGCCCGACACGGCGAATCCCACCGCAGCGAGGATCAGCAGCACATCCAGGACGTTCACTCCGACAGCCTCCCACGGTCCATGGGCCGTGCGGGCCGACGGCCGGTCACGAGGCTCCGGCGTCGCCGCCCGGCAGCGCGCGGGAGTGCTCGAGGTCGCCCTGGACCAGGGCCAGCGCGTCGTCCGAGAGGTCGACGATCCGGGACGGGTCCCAGGGCAGCTCCAGCCCGCTGTGGTGCAGCACCCGGTCGATCACCCCGGCGGTGAAGCCCCAGACCAGCCGCCCGGCGACCGCGAAGGCCGGGCCGATGTGCCCGGACGGGTGGCGCAGCCGCACCCGGTTCGCCGGATCGGCCAGGTCAGCGATCGACACCCGGAACACCGCGCCGGTCTCGCCCTGGTCCACCGGGCGCACCGGCGACTCCTCGCGCCACCAGCCGAGCACCGGGGTGACCACGAAGCTGCTCACCGGGATGTACAGCCGCGGCAGCGCCGCGAACACCTGCACCCCGTCGGGGTCCAGGCCGGTCTCCTCCCAGGCCTCGCGCAGCGCCGCCGCGATCGGCCCCGGGCCGTCCGGGTCGCCGTCCTCCGGATCCAGCGCTCCGCCCGGGAAGGACGGCTGGCCGGCGTGCGAGCGCAGCGACCGGGCCCGCTCGATCAGCAGCAGGTCCGGCCCCTGCGGGCCCTCGCCGAACAGCATCAGCACGGCCGCCGCCCGGCCGCCCTCGACCGGCGGCAGGAAGCGGCTCAGCTGCTCCGGCAGCACCCGCTCGGCCGCCTCCCGGACCGGCTCCAGCCAGACCGGGAGGTCGTCCCGCTCGATCCCGCGCGTGATCACGCGCCCACCCCGCTTCGCTCCGCAGCCACCGCCAGGTCCGCGACCTGTCCGTGGTGGGCGGCGGCGTCCGCTCGGGCGGCCGCCTCCCCGGGGAAGTCCGCGGGGGGCCTCAACCGTTGCCCCGGCTGGCCGCCCATCTCGTACTTGAGCAGCTTGCGCGCCTTCTCCGGGTCGGTCACGCCCTCGCCGTACGCGGGGCAGAGCGGCGCGATCGGGCAGGCGCCGCAGGCGGGCTTCTGGGAATGGCAGATCCGGCGGCCGTGGAAGACCACGCGGTGCGAGAGCATCGTCCACTCCGACTTCGGGAAGATCGCGGCGACCGCCGCCTCGACCTTCACCGGGTCCTCCTCGGTGGTCCAGCCGAACCGCCGGGCCAGGCGCCCGAAGTGGGTGTCGACGGTGATCCCGGGGACTCCGAAGGCGTTGCCCAGCACGACGTTGGCGGTCTTGCGGCCGACGCCGGGGAGGGTCACCAGATCGTCCAGCCGGCCCGGGACCTCGCCGCCGAACTCGTCGCGCAGCGCCATCGAGAGGCCGATCAGCGACTTCGCCTTGTTCCGGAAGAAGCCGGTCGGGCGGATGATCTCCTCCAGCTCCTCCGGGTTCGCCGCCGCCATGTCCTCCGGCGTCGGGTACTTCGCGAACAGCGCGGGGGTGGTCTGGTTCACCCGCAGGTCGGTGGTCTGCGCCGACAGCACCGTGGCCACCAGCAGTTGGAAGGGGTTCTCGAAGTCCAGCTCCGGATGCGCGTACGGGTACAGCTCCGCCAGCTCGCGGTTGATCCGCCGGGCCCGCCGCACCATCGCCAGGTGCGACTCGGGCTTCCTCGGCTTCACGGCGGGCCGCTTCGCCGCCTTCTCCACCGCCGGCTCGGCCTTCGGCGCCGCCGCTTTCCGGACCTTGCTCTCTGCCATGCACGAAGGCTACGCCGAGCGGACCATCGATTGGACGTGATCAAGCGGAAGCGGGCTTGGCCAGGGCGTGTTGTCTCATGAAGTCTTCGCGTGCCGGTTGCCTGACCGGTGGAGTGCTGATGATCAGGGCCCTGTTGGCGGAGGACATGAGCATGGTGCGCAGCGCGTTGATGGCGCTCCTCGCGTACGAGGACGACCTGGAGGTCGTCGCCGTGGTGCCCTCCGCCGCGATGGTCTGCATGCCGCCCAGCGCCTCGACGAAGCCGGCCGCGATGGCGCCCTGGACCTTCAGCCCGATGGGCGAGTCGAAGAAAGTCGGATCGGCCATACAGTACACGTCGTAATGCTCGGACATTCGCCACCCCCGTGACTTCTCCGAAAAACGTCGAATGGATCCGAATGACTCGGAATGAATCGGCGGAAAACCTCGGCGGATAACCCCGGCCGAGAACACCGGCCGCACCGAAGGAACTCCGGATGGCGGTACGGAGGAGAGTTGCTCGACCCGGTTCCCGGCGGTCCGCGTTTGATTACTTCGAACAAGTTCGATCCTTGCACCCGAACAGGACTTTGACCACGCCGTACTCCATGGAATGCCCCATGCGATTCGCAGGGTCCGGCCGTGGATTGCCCATCCCAGGGCCCGCCCCGGCCCCTTCCTTCGCGGCCGGACGGCCACGTCGGCCGGTCCGGCCGTTACGCCGGTGGGCGGATTTGGCTAGGCTGGCGCCGATAAGGGGCAGGGCGGCGCACGAGGAGGGGATTCCCGTTTTCTCGCGGACTGCGGATTCCAGCGATCCGGAACAGACCCATTCCGTTTCCGACCCGGGCCCGGCGGTCCGGCTGGACGGAGTGACCAAGGTGTACGGGCAGGGGGCCGGCGCCGTGCACGCCCTGCGCGGGGTGACGATGGAGTTCCGGCGCGGCGGGTTCACCGCGGTGATGGGACCGTCCGGATCGGGGAAGAGCACCTTCCTGCACTGCGCCGCCGGGCTCGACCGGCCGACCTCCGGACAGGGCCGGCTGGCCGGCCGGGACCTGTCCGCGCTGACCCCGAACGAGCTGACGATCCTGCGGCGCCAACGGATCGGCTTCGTCTTCCAAGTGGTGACCCACGACCCGGTCGCCGCCTCCTACGCGGACCAGGTCTACTTCCTCGCCGACGGCGCCTTCGCCGAGGTCCTGGACGGGCCCACGCCGCGCTCGGGCCGACGGGCACCGACGGGCGCCGGTGAGCGCGCGGTGGACCGCCCGAGAAATCTCCGGCGGGAGCGATGAGTTCTGCGGCGGACGCCGGTCTACCCCTGTGACCGGATCCTCCGACCGAAGGAACACCCCATGAGCACCGTGGTCTCCACCGACGGCACCACCCTCTCCTGCACCGTCACCGGCTCCGGCCCCGCGGTGGTCCTGGTGGACGGGGCGATCACCCACCGCGCCTTCGACCCGGGCGTCGCGATCGCCGAGCAGTTGTCGACCCACCACACCGTGTGGGCCTACGACCGGCGCGGCCGCGGCGGCAGCGGGGACACCGCGCCGTTCGCGGTGGAGCGCGAGATCGAGGACCTGGCCGCGGTGATTGCGGCGGCCGGCGGCTCGGCCGCGGTCTTCGGCATCTCCTCGGGCGCGGCGCTCGCGCTGCGGGCCGCCGCCGCGGGCGTCGACATCCGCCGACTCGCCGTCTACGAGCCGCCGTTCAGCACCGAGGACGGGCAGAGCGCCCGCTTCGTCGTGTACGTCACCGAGTTGGAGGCAGCACTCGCCGAGGGGCGCCGCGGGGACGCCGTCGCGGCCTTCATGTCCTTCGTCGGGATGCCCGCGGAGATGGTGGACGGGATGCGCGCCGCCCCGGTGTGGCCGCTGTTCGAGGCGGTCGCGCCGAGCCTGGCCTACGACGCGGCGGCGCTCGGCGCGCGGACCGGCGCGACCGTCCCGGTCGACGCCCTGGCCCGGATCGCCGTCCCGACCCTGGTGCTGGACGGCGGCGCCAGCCCGGAGCTGCTGCGGGCGCCCTCCGCCGCGGTGGCCGCAGCCGTGCCGGGCGCCGAGTACCGGACGCTGGCCGGCCAGACCCACGAGGTTGCGGCCGAGGCGCTGGTGCCGGAGCTGGTGAAGTTCTTCGCCTGACCCTCCCGTCCGAGGCCGCCGGTCTCCCGTTCGAGACCGCCGATCCGAGGGTCACTAGCCTTCGGACGAACCGAGGATCGGAGAACGAGGAGCCATGGACGCGGACTTCAAGGACATCCCCACCACCACCCTGACCGACATCCTGGGCCGCGCCCGGGTCATGGACATCGGCCTGCGCCCGCTCTGGTCCGGGATGCCCCGGGTGGCCGGCCCGGCGTTCACCGTGCAGTGCCCGCCCGGCGACAACCTGATGCTGCACGCCGCGATCCACCGGGCGGAGCCCGGCTCGGTGATCGTGGTCGAGTCCGGCGACCTGGACTACGCGCTCGCGGGCGGAAACGTGTGCGCCGTGGCGCAGCGCCGGGGCGTGGTGGCCTTCGTCGCCGACGGTCTGATCCGGGACCTCGGCGAGGTCCGGGAGGCGGGCTTCCCGGTCTTCGCCCGCGGAGTGATCCCGGTCCCCGGGGCGAAGAAGGCGCTGGGCACGCACGGCGCCCCGGTGCGCTGCGGCGGCGTGCTGGTGGCGGCCGGCGACATCGTGGTGGGTGACGAGGAGGGCGTCGTGGTGGTGCCGGCCGCCGAGCGGGAGCGGGTGCTGGAGGCGGCCCGGGCGAAGCTGGCGAAGGAGGCCGACGAGACCCTGGACGAGTGGGCGGCGGAGCACCGCGGCCGGATCGAGCGGACCCTCGCCGAGCTGGGCTTCCAGGGCTGACCCACCGACGCCGCACCGGGCAGGCCGTCAGCCCCGGTACAGCCCGTTCAGCTCGCCGAAGCCGTCCACCCCGTCGAGCTCCGTCAGCGTCCCGGCGCCGAGCAGTTCGGCGGCGGCGCGGCGGGCCGCGGTGTACGCGAGCTGGGCGAGGCCGGTGCCGAGGCTGATGCGCCGCACCCCCGTGGCGGCGAGTTCGGCGACGGTCGGCCCGCCCGGGACGGCCATGGCGTTGACCGGCAGCGCCGAGCGCTTGCACAGCTCGGTGAGGGCGTCGAGGTCCAGCAGCCCGGGGACGAACAGGCCGTCGGCGCCCGCCCCGGCGTAGGCCTCGGCCCGGGCCAGCACGTCGTCGAGCCCGCCCAGCCCGAACAGGAAGACGTCGGTGCGGGCGTTGACCACCAGCTCGGGCAGCCCGGCCGCGGCCGCCGCCGTACGGACCGCGCGCAGCCGCTCGGCCTGCTCGGCCACCGGGAAGAGCGGGCCGCCGACGGCCGTCGAGTCCTCCAGGTTGACGCCGGCCGCGCCCACTCCGACCAGGGCGGTCACGGTCTCGGCCACGTCGGTGGGCAGCGGCCCGTACCCGCCCTCGGCGTCGACGGTGACCGGCAGGTCCACCGCGGCGACGATCCGGCGGGCCGCCTCGACCGCCGCCGCCCGGTCGAGCCGCTGCCCGTCGCCGCGCCCGAGCGACCAGGAGACGCCGCCGCTGGTGGTGGCGACCGCCTGGGCGCCGGCCGCGGCGATCACGGCGGCGCTGCCCGCGTCCCAGGCGTTGGGCAGGACGAGCACGCCGTCCGCGACCAGCTCGCGCAGCCGCAGCGCCCGCTCGCGGGACTCGGGGGTGGTGGACATGGGTGTCACCGGCTTTCGTACGGATCGGTGGGGACGGAGGCATCCTGCGTCCGCCGCCCCCACCGGTACCAGTGATTAAGCTGAGGCTGAATCTTCCGCCGGAGGGGGCCCGGATGCGAACCGAACTGCACTTCTCCACCGAGGACTTGGCACTGACCCGGTTCGCCGTCTCCCCGATGCAGGAGGTGGTGACCAGCCTGCGCGCCCTCGCCCACTCCCCCGTCCCGGCGCTGCACCGGCGCTGGGCGGGGCAGGTCCGCGAGCGGCTGGCGGCCGCCGGTCCGGCCCGGGAGCGGCTCGCCGCGCTGGTGCCGCCCACCGGCCACCTGCCGGACTTCCTCAACCCCGCCCCGGCCGGCTTCTCCCCCGCGCTCGCCGAGGAGCTCGCCGCGATCACCGCGACCGGCGCCGAGCAGGTCCGGGCCGACCTCGACATCATGGCCGCCGAGGCCGGCGGCCGGCTGCCGGCCGTCCTGGCACCGCTGTACCGCGACCCCGCCGGGCAGCTGCCCCGGCTGGCCGCCGACCTGGAGGCGTACTGGGAGCTGGCGCTCGCCCCGTCCTGGGCCCGGATCCGCGCGCTGCTCGCGGCGGACGTCTTCCACCGCTCCCGGCAGGCCGCCGAGCACGGCACCGCGCGGATGCTGGGCGAGCTGCACGACACGGTCCGCTGGGACGGCGGCGCGCTGCGGCTGGAGCAGCGGCACTGCGCGGTCACCCGGCTGACCGCCGGGGCCGGGCTGCTTCTCCTGCCCTCGGCCTTCGCCTGGCCGCGGGTGCTCACCCGGGTGCTGCCGCCCGACCCGCCGCAGCTGGTCTATCCGGCGCGGGGAACCGCCACCCTGTGGGAGCGTCGTCCGGACGCCGCTGCCCGCACCGACGCCCTGGCCGGCGTCCTCGGCCGCTCCCGCGCCCGGCTGCTGGCCGAGCTGGACTCCCCGGCCTCGACCACCGAGCTGGCCCGCCGCACCGAGCTGTCCCCGGCGGGCGTCTCGCAGCACCTCACCGCCCTGCGCACAGCGGGCCTGACCAGCGCACACCGTGCGGGACACGCCGTCCTGCACGCCCGGACGGCGATTGGCGATTCCCTGTTCGACCAGGACGGGCAAGTGTTCGACTAGGGCCTGCCCGGGGACTCCCGCCGCCCGCCCCGTCCGATGACCCGCCGGTACGAATGGCCCCGCACGGCACACCTCGGCACACCCCCTCCTCATATGATCGGAGCGACATGCGCCATGCTTGGTGATGCAGAACACTGAACGGAACTTGCGCCGGACGGCCCACCCGCCGGACGGCCGAGAAGGAGGAAGCACGTGGACGACGTTCTGCGGCGCGCCGCACTCTTCGCGGCACTCGACGACGAACAGGCCGGCGAGCTGCGCGCTTCCATGACGGAGGTCACCCTCGCCCGCGGGGAGTCGCTGTTCCACGAGGGCGACCCGGGCGACCGGCTGTACGTCGTCGCGGAGGGCAAGGTCAAGCTGCACCGCGCCTCGCCGGACGGCCGCGAGAACATGCTCGCCGTCCTCGGCCCCAGCGAGATGATCGGCGAGCTGTCGCTGTTCGACCCGGGCCCGCGCACCGCGACCGCCAGCGCGCTGACCGAGGTCAAGCTGCTGGGCCTGGGCCACGGCGACCTGCAGCCCTGGCTGCACGCCCGCCCCGAGGTCTCCATCGCGCTGCTGCGGGCCATCGCCCGCCGACTGCGCCGGACCAACGACGTGATGTCCGACCTGGTCTTCTCCGACGTGCCCGGTCGCGTCGCCAAGGCCCTGCTGGACCTCTCCCGCCGCTTCGGCGTGCAGTCCGAGGAGGGCATCCACGTCGCCCACGACCTCACCCAGGAGGAGCTGGCCCAGCTGGTCGGCGCCTCCCGAGAGACGGTCAACAAGGCGCTCGCCGACTTCGCCGGCCGCGGCTGGCTGAAGCTGGAGGCGCGCGCGGTGGTCCTGCTGGACGTCGAGCGGCTGTCGCGCCGCTCGCGCTGACACTCCGAGCACCGCGAAGGGCCCGTCCGCACGGACGGGCCCTTCGGCGTGCACGGGCCGGCCGCCGGGCCGTCGCCGGTCGCCGGTCAGTCGAGCTCCGGTCAGTCGAGCTCCGGGATCAGCCCGTGCTCCTCCAGGTAGTCCAGCTGGGCCCGCACCGACAGCTCCGCGGCCGGCCAGAGCGCCCGGTCCACGTCGGCGTACACCCGCGCCACCACCTCGGGGGCGGTCCGGCAGCCGGCCTCGACCGCGGTCTCCACCTGGGCGAGCCGGGTGGCCCGGTGGGCCAGGTAGTAGTCGACGGCGCCGAGCGCGTCCGCGAGCACCGGGCCGTGGCCGGGCAGCACGGTCCGCACGCCGTGGTGGGAGGCCATCGTGTGCAGCCGGCGCAGCGAGTCCAGGTAGTCGCCGAGCCGTCCGTCGGGGTGGGCGACCATCGTGGTGCCGCGGCCGAGCACGGTGTCACCGGTGAGGATCGCGCCGTCCTCCGGCAGGTGGAAGGTCAGCGAGTCCGAGGTGTGGCCGGGAGTGCCCACCACCCGCAGGTCCAGGCCGCCGACGTCCAGGCGCTGCCCGCCCACCAGGCCCTCGGAACCCAGCCGGTGCGCCGGGTCCAGGGCCCGTACCTCGGTACGGGTGAGCTCGGCGAAGCGGGCCGCCCCCTCGGAGTGGTCGGCGTGGCCGTGGGTGAGCAGGGTCAGCGCGATCCGCTTGCCGCGCTCCTCCGCGAGGTCGATCACCCGGCGCAGGTGCTCCTCGTGCAGCGGACCGGGGTCGATCACCACGGCCAGGTCCGAGCCGGGCTCGGAGAGCAGCCAGGTGTTGGTGCCGTCCAGCGTCATCGGCGACGGGTTCGGCGCCAGCACGCACAGCGCCCGGGAGGTGGCCTCGCCGCCGACGACGGCGGCGGGGTCACCCGGCAGAAGTCCGCTCATGCGCCCACCTCGCTGCACTCGGCAGGCGCTTCGCGCAACGCGCACCCCTCGATGATTCGCTCACTTCGCTCGCTCATGCGCCCACCCCACTGCACTCGGCAGGCGCTTCGCGCAACGCGCACCCCTCGATGATTCGCTCACTTCGCTCGCTCACCGGCCGCCCTCGACGTCGCGATGGAGGACCCGCAGCGGCAGCGCCCGGACGAGGGCGCGCTGCGCCACCTCGACGAACGGGACCGGGGTGTCACAGGCCGGGGAACGGGGGGGCAGGCGGCGGGCGGGCATCTCGGGTGCCGTCCGGCGAGCCACGTCGTTGTGGGTCATCGGGCGTCGGTCCTTTCTCTGCGGTGGTGCGGGTGAGTCTTCGGCGGTGCGGGTGGCTCTGGGGTGGTGCGGGTGGCTCAGGAGTCCTCGGGGAACTCCCCGTCGATGGTCAGCTCGTCGTACCCCGGCCAGCGGACCGTCATGCGGTCCCCGCGGACCTCGGCCCGGCCCAGGACCGGCGGCAGCGGGCGGTCGGCGGCCGCGGCCAGCGCCTCGGCGGCGGTGCGCACCGGCGACAGCTCCCGCAGCACCGTCACGGTCGGCGGCAGCATGCCGAACCGGCCCTCCTCGTAGCCCCGGACCGCCTCGGCCGGGCTCAGCCAGGCGACCCGGTCGGCCTCGCCGACCTCCAGGGCCGCGCGCTGGCCGGACGGCAGGGCCGCCACGAAGAACCAGGTGTCGTACCGGCGCTCCTCGAACTCCGGGGTGATCCAGCGGGCCCAGCCGCCCAGCAGGTCGCTGCGCAGCACCAGGCCGTGGTCGCGGAGGAACTCGGCGAAGGACAGCTCGTGCGCCTCCAGCGCGGCCCGCTCCGCGGACCAGTCGCGCGGCGCGGCGACGCTGTGCGCGTCCGGGCCGGCCAGCAGTACGCCGGCCTCCTCGAAGGTCTCGCGGACGGCCGCGCAGACCACCGCCCGGGCCGTCCGGACGTCCACCCCGAGCCGGTGCGCCCACTCCTCGGGCGAGGGGCCGGCCCAGCCCGGCTCGACCTCGGCGTCCCGCGGGTCCACCCCGCCGCCCGGGTAGGCGTACATCCCGGCCGCGAAGGCCATCGAGGTGCGCCGACGCAGCAGGTAGGCCTCCGGCCCGGCGGCGGTGTCGCGCAGCAGCACGACCGTGGCGGCGGGCCTGGGCACCGGCGGGGTCAGCACGCCGGAGTCGACCGCCCGGATCCGGGCAGGCCAGCCGGGCGGCATCGGGAGCGTCGTTGCTCGATGGTCCATGCCCGGATGCTAAGCGCACGGGGGCGGGGTTGGACAGGGCCTACCCCGCCCCCGCGATCACGTTCAGGCCTGCTTGACGCGCACCTGGAGCTCGATCTCGACCGGGGCGTCCAGCGGCAGCACCGCGACGCCGACCGCGCTGCGGGCGTGCACGCCGGCGGCGCCGAGCACCTGGCCGAGCAGCTCGCTGCACCCGTTGATCACGGCCGGCTGGCCGGTGAAGTCGGGGGCGGAGGCGACGAAGCCGACGACCTTGACGACCCGCTCGATCCGGTCGAGGTCGCCGATCACCGACTTCACGGCGGCCAGGGCGTTCAGCGCGCAGGTCTGCGCGAGCTCCTTGGCCTCCTCCGGGGACACCTCGGCGCCGACCTTGCCGGTGGTCGGCAGCTTGCCGCCGACGACCGGGAGCTGGCCGGAGGTGAACACGAACTCACCGGACTGCAGGGCCGGCACGTACGCGGCGACCGGCGCGGCCACCGGCGGCAGGGTCAGGCCCAGCTCGGCGAGCTTCGACTCGACGGAGCTCATGCGTTCTTCTCCCGCTTGAAGTAGGCCACCAGCTGCTCCGGGTTCGGGCCGGGCACGACCTGGACGAGCTCCCAGCCGTCCTCGCCGAAGTTGTCCAGGATCTGCTTGGTGGCGTGCACCAGCAGGGGCGCCGTCATGTATTCCCACTTGGTCATGGCCAGACTCTAGACGAGCCGCGCCGCAGAGCCGTGCCGCACCGGGGGCGGCGTGTGAGGTGGGGCACAAAGAGGGCATGATCAGGCCTGGCAACCCAGGTGCTCCGGGCATCCGGTGCGGTCCCTGGTTACCCTCGCGAGAGGGCACCCTGATGAGGGGCACCCTCGCCAGGAGGGGACGCCCGTAGGACGGAGACGGACGGAGACGGAGCGTGGCACGCACCCCCGGCCAGGCGGACCGGCGCGATCCCGACTGGGAGGGCGTCCGGCTGCACGTGGTCAGCGGAAAGGGCGGCACCGGGAAGACCACGCTGGCCGCCGCGCTGGCCCTGGCACTCGCGGCCGACGGCGGACGGGTGCTGCTGATCGAGGTCGAGGGCCGGCAGGGCATCGCCGAGCTGTTCGGCATCGCCGCGCTGCCGTACGAGGAGCGCCGGATCGCCTCGGTATCCCGCAGGCAGCTGGGGCTGCCGGCCGCGGAGGCGCCCGCGGCACCGGCGGGCGAGGTCTTCGCGCTGGCCATCGACACCGAGCAGGCGCTGCTCGAGTACCTGGAGATGTTCTACAAGCTCGGCCGGGCCGGCAAGGCCCTGCAGAAGGTCGGCTTCGTCGACTTCGCCACCACCGTCGCGCCCGGCGTCCGGGACGTCCTGCTCACCGGCAAGGCCTGCGAGGCGACCCGGCGCAAGGACCCGGACGGACGGCGCCGCTACGACGCGGTGGTGATGGACGCCCCGCCGACCGGGCGGTTGACCCGGTTCCTGAACGTCAACGCCGAAGTCGCCGGGCTGGCCCGGATCGGCCCGATACACACCCAGGCCCAGGCCGTGATGCGGGTGCTGAAGTCGCCGGAGACCGCGGTGCACCTGGTCACCCTGCTGGAGGAGATGCCGGTGCAGGAGACGGTCGACGGCATCGCGGAGCTGCGCGAGGCCAAGCTCCCGGTGGGCGGGGTGATGGTCAACATGGTCCGTCCGCCGGTGCTGGACGCGGCCGCGGTGGCCGCCGTGGACGGGGACCACCGCGAGGAGGTCGCCCGGGCGCTCGGGGAGGCCGGGCTCGGCGGCCGCTCGCGCAAGCCGGAGACGGTCCGGGCGGCGGTGGAGCCGCTGATCGACCCGCTGCTGGAGCAGGCCAGGGAGCACGCCGAGCGCGTCGAGCTGGAGCGCGAGCAGCGCGCCGACCTGCAGCAGCTGCGGATCCCGACGTACGAACTGCCGCTGCTGGGCGAGGGCGTGGACCTCGGCGCGCTGTACCGGCTGGCGGGCGACCTGAAGCGGCAGGGGGCGGCATGACCAGGGGCGGCGTGACCGACGGCATGACCGACGGCGGCGTGCGGAGCACCGGCAAGCGGCTCGCGGTGGACGAGCTGATCGACGACCCGAAGACCAGGATCATCGTCTGCTGCGGCTCCGGCGGGGTCGGCAAGACCACCACCGCCGCGGCGATCGGCCTGCGGGCCGCCGAACGCGGCCGCAAGGTCGTGGTGCTGACCATCGACCCGGCCCGCCGGCTCGCCCAGTCGATGGGCCTGACCGAACTCGACAACACCCCCCGGGTGGTCAAGGGGGTGACCCCGATGGAGGGGGCGCCGCTCTGCGGCTCGGACGAGGGTGGTGGTGGGCGACGGGAGGGAGGAGAGCTCCAGGCCATGATGTTGGACATGAAGCGGACCTTCGACGAGGTCGTGCTGGCCCACGCGGAGCCCGAACGGGCCCGGGCGATCATGGAGAACCCGTTCTACCAGTCCCTGTCGGCCGGCTTCGCGGGCACGCAGGAGTACATGGCGATGGAGAAGCTCGGGCAGCTGCGCGCCGCCGAGGAGTGGGACCTGATCGTCGTGGACACCCCGCCGTCCCGCTCGGCGCTGGACTTCCTGGACGCGCCCAACCGGCTCGGGTCCTTCCTGGACGGCCGGGTGATCCGGATCCTGACCGCCCCGGCCAAGGTCGGCGGACGCAGCGCGATGCGGTTCCTGAACGCCGGGATGGGCCTGCTCACCGGCACCCTGGGCAAGATCTTCGGCGCCCAGCTGCTCACCGACGTGCAGACCTTCGTCAGCGCGATGGACTCGATGTTCGGCGGCTTCCGCGAGCGCGCCGACCGCACGTACCAGCTGCTCAAGGCGCCGGGAACGGCGTTCCTGGTGGTGGCCGCGCCGGAGCGGGACGCGCTGCGCGAGGCGGCGTACTTCGTGGACCGGCTCGCCGCGGACCGGATGCCGCTGGCCGGGCTGGTGCTCAACCGGGTGCACGGCACGGGCGCGCCGCAGCTCACGCCGGAGCGGGCGCTGGCGGCGGCGGAGGCGCTGGAGGAGAACGGCTCGGAGCACTCCTCACCGGAGGCGGAGCTGCTCGCGGCCGGGCTGCTGCGGCTGCACGCCGAACGGATGCAGATCATGGGGCGGGAGCGCCGCACCCGGGACCGCTTCGTCTCGGTGTACCCGGACGTGCCGATCGTGGAAGTCCCGGCGCTACCGGGTGACGTGCACGACCTGGACGGGCTGCGGGCCATCGGGGACCGGCTCAGCGGCGCGGCGTAGGACGGCACGGCTCAGGACGGCGCGGAGTGGAACGGCGCGGCTCAGGACGGCACCGCGCTGGACGGCACCGCGCTGGACGGCAGGAGACGGCACGGGGCGGCGCGGTGTGGACGCCCGCCCTGGGCCGACCGGCCCGGACCCCCCGGTACGGCCGGTTCGACAAGTCGACGAATCCTGCGAGTTCGACGGGTTCAGCCAGTTCAACCGGTTCAACCGGTTCGGCCGACTCGGTCGACTCGGCCGGCTCGGTGAATCGGCGAACCGCCCGGACTCAGCCCGCCTGGGCGTAGTCCGTCAGTATCACACCGGTCGCGAGGGACTCCTCGTACTCGGTGCGGGCCGTCTCCAGCAGCCTCCGCCACGACATGACCGTCGGGCGGCGGCGCAGCAGCGCCCGGCGCTCGCGCTCCGTCATCCCGCCCCAGACCCCGAACTCCACCCGGTTGTCCAGGGCGTCCGCGAGGCACTCCGTCCGGACGGGGCAGCCGCTGCACACCGCCTTCGCGCGGTTCTGTGCCGCCCCCTGGACGAACAGTTCGTCCGGATCACTCGTGCGGCAGGCGGCCTGCGCACTCCAGTCGTCAACCCAGCCCATCCCGGCGCCGTCCTCTCCCGTATCGAGGCTCCCCCACGGCGGCAACGGCATATTCACCGTTGCCAGTTGAGGACGTTACGGAAGAACGACAGCTTGCAACAGCCCCTTCGGGCTCAATCTCGAATGACCCGATTGGACTATGGGTATCGGTCAGCTCACTCGTTGGAGTGATCGCAGGTCGCACACCTTGCCAAAGGCGGGGCCCGCACTCTCGCCACAGGCGTCATCACGGAGAGCGACCGTTCACACGAGTACGGCAGGCCCCAGCCGCCTCAAAATCCGGTCATCGCCGGGCAATTCGGGCAACCCTCTCCACCCACAAGAGTGAATGATGTTGACGCACCGAAGCTGTACCAAGCTTGTGACAAGCCTAGGCGAACACCTGCCCCGATGTACGGGAATCGGCGACGTAGGGTTCTCCCCATGGCACCGAAGCGCCCACAGGCCCCCCAGCCCCCAGGCAACGCCGGAGCTCCGCGCGGCAGGACCGGCGGATCACCGTTGGAGCACGTCGGCAACGGCGTGAAGTTCCTGGGCGTCAGCGTGCTCTCCGGAGTCCTGCTGGCAGGCCTCGCCCTGCCCGCCGTCGGCGCCATCGGGCTGACCGCCAAGGACACGGCGGAGAGCTTCGACAACATCCCCGACGACTTCAAGACCCCGCCGCTCACCCAGGCCACCCAGATCTTCGACGCCAAGGGCGGCCTGATCGCCAAGGTCTACGAGCGCGACCGCACCGTCCTCACCGCCGACCAGATGTCGCCGTTCATGCGACACGCCCAGGTGGACATCGAGGACGCCCGCTTCTACGAGCACGGCGCCGTCGACCTCAAGGGCATCCTCCGCGCGGTCAGCAAGAACGCCGAGAGCGGCACCGCCTCCCAGGGCGCCTCGACGCTGACCCAGCAGTACGTGAAGAACGTCAACGTGGAGAAGGCCGGCGACGACCAGGCGGCCGTCCTGGAGGCCCAGCGCAAGACCCTGGGCCGCAAGATCCAGGAGCTCAAGGTCGCGATCAAGCTGGAGGAGGACCTGAGCAAGGATCAGATCCTCACCAACTACCTCAACATCACCTTCTACGGCCACCAGGCCTACGGGGTCGAGGCGGCCTCCCAGCGCTACTTCAGCAAGAGCAACAAGGACCTGACCGTCGCCGAGGCCGCCACCCTCGCCGGCATGGTGCAGAACCCGTCGTCCTACGACCCGGTGCGCTACCCCGAGAACACGGTCAAGCGCCGCAACGTCGTGATCGACAAGATGCTCGAGAACAAGCACATCACCGCGGACCAGGCGAAGGAGGCGAAGGCCGCCCCGCTGGGCCTGAAGTACAAGGACCCGCAGAACGGCTGCATCACCGCCCAGGCCGGGATGGGCTTCTTCTGCGACTACGTCCGCCACGTGGTCAAGCAGGACCCGGCGTTCGGCAAGAGCGCCGAGGAGCGCAAGAAGCTCTGGGACACCGGCGGCCTGAACATCTACACCACGCTGGACCCGGACAAGCAGGCCGCGGCCCAGAACGCCGTCACCAAGAAGGTCAACGTGACCGACCAGGTGTCGGCGGCCGCGACCATGATGGAGCCGGGCACCGGCAAGATCGTGGCGATGGCCCAGACCCGCCCGTACGGCCTGGACCCGAACAAGAACCAGACCGTCGTCAACCTCAACGTGGACGCCTCGATGGGCGGCGGCAACGGCTTCCAGACCGGTTCGACCTTCAAGCCGATCCTGGCCGCGGCGGCGCTGGAGTCGGGCATGGCGCCCACCCAGTCGTTCCCGTCCGAGAACAAGATCGAGTACCCGCAGATGTCCACCTGCTCGGGCACCTGGAAGAACGTCCCGACGCCGGGCGAGGGCAAGGCCACGGTGAAGAACGAGTCCGAGAAGGAAGTCGGGCCGTACCAGCTCAAGCAGGCCATGGCGCTGTCGGTCAACACCTACTTCGTGCAGATGGAGCAGCAGGTCGGGCTCTGCGCGATGAAGCAGATGGCGAACAAGCTGGGCATCACCCAGTCCGCGAAGGGCGACGCCTTCCGTGAGGTGCCCTCGATGGTCCTGGGCACCCTGGAGCTCTCCCCGCTGACCATGGCGAACGTCTACGCGACCTTCGCCGCCCGCGGCAAGTACTGCACCCCGGTCGCGATCAACAAGATCAGCACGGTGGACGGCAAGGAACTGCCGGTCCCGCAGACCCAGTGCAGCCAGGCCTTCTCCGAGGACACCGCGGACAAGCTCAACACCGTCCTGCTGAACGTGACCGAGAAGGGCACCGCGGCCGCGCTCGGCCTGGACGGCGGCCGCAAGATCGCCGGCAAGACCGGTACCACCGACGAGAAGAAGGCCGCCTGGTTCAGCGGCTACACCCCGTCGCTGGCCGCCTCGGTCTGGCTCGGCGGCCCGGCCGGCGGCGTCAAGATGAAGAACATCAACATCGGCGGCAAGCACTTCGACGAGGTCTTCGGCGCCGACGGCCCCGGTCCGATCTGGCAGATGGCGATGAACCAGGCGCTCCAGGGCACGCCGATGGAGCCGATCCAGACCGCCGACATCCCGGACCCGCAGCCCACCGCTCCCCCGGCGGGCGCCACCCCGCCGCCGGCCGACCCCAACCCGCAGCCCGGCGGCAACCCCCCGCCGCCGCAGCCCAGCGACAACACCGCGGGCGGCGGCAACCCCGGCGGGATGATCGGCGGCGGGTTCACCCTCCCGCCCGGCGTCATCGGCGGCGGCAAGGGCGGCAAGCACGGCGGCAACAACGGCTGACCGGGCTCTTGGAACAGCGACGAAGGGGCGTCCTCCGATGCGGAGGACGCCCCTTCGTCGTGTCGCCAGGGCGGTCAGGGCCGCCCGGGCTCAGGCCCGGCGGCCCATGCTCAGGCTCAGGACAGCGCGGCCTTGACGGCGGCGGCGACCCGGCTGCCCTCGGCCAGGCCCTCCACCTTGGGCTTCACCAGCTTCATGACCGCGCCCATCGCCTGCGGGCCGCTCGCCCCGCTCTCGGCGACCGCGTCCGCGACGATCCCGGCCAGCTCCTCGTCGGACAGCTGCTTGGGCAGGTAGGCCGCCAGCAGCTCGCCCTCGGCCCGCTCCCGCGCGGCCTGGTCAGTGCGACCGGCCGTGTCGAAGGCCTCCGCGGCCTCCCGGCGCTTCTTCGCCTCGCGGCCGATCACCTTCAGCACGTCGGCGTCGGACAGCTCGCGCTTCTGCTTGCCCGCCACCTCCTCGCTGGTGACGGCGGCCAGCGTGAGCCGGATGGTGGACGCGCGCAGCTCGTCCCGGTCCCTGATGGCAGCCGTGAGGTCCTCCTGCAGCTGCTCCTTGAGCGTTGTCATTTCCTCTTTTTATCCTTCGACTGTGGGCGGTCTCAACCAGGTTTCCACCGGGCATCCACTGCGGCTTTGCGCAGGTGAACGAGTATGCCGTGCCGAGGCCGACCGACCGGCTGTCGAGTGACGACGCGTCGGGCCGTTCGGGTCGGACTCACGGGCGGACTCACGGGCGGATGGACGGGCAGACGGACGGTCATGGCAGGCACAGGACAGCAGGATTCGGCCACCCTGGCCGGCCGTGTGCGCATGTTTTCGGCTAAACAGCCGGAAATCGCCGGAGGCCCCCGTTCGGCCGCCGACACCAAAAGGGGCAAAGTCGAACGTAGCGACAGGTTCGCGAAATCGGCCCGCACAGAACACCCGTTCGCATTAGGCTTGAGCCGCAGGTCAGCGTGTCAAGTTCCGGCTTGGATTCTGCTCACGACAGCAGGAGGCACGGGGGAATGGACAACAATCAGCTTCGCTCCATGTTGGTGACCCACCGGAAGATGGTCGGGTGGAGCCAAGAGAAATTAGCCGAGCATTCCAATGTCAGTGTAAGAACCATTAGAAATCTGGAAACCGGCGCCATCAAGAATCCACGGCGCAGCTCCGTGGAACTCCTGATCGGCGCCCTGCTCTCCGCGGCAGCCCCACCCCCGCCCCCGACGGAAAGCCACGCCGCCGGGTGACCACGGGGAAATCCCCTCGCCCGTGCTCACGGCACCGGCGCCGTGAGCACGGGCCCGGAGCAGCCGGCCGTCCGACCCCGCCGGCCCACCCCCTCCCCACGAGGGCGCCGTAACCCATTAACCCGGTTACACCTATCCTGGCTCCATGACCGACGGAGACGACCGGGACCCCACCCCGCCCGGGCTGGTCCTCACCACCCCCGCGGGCGTCCGCTTCCACTTCGACCCCGGCGCCCTCTGCCTCGAGCTGCTCACCACCGGCGGCCCGGGCCCGTACGCCCGCTACGAGGTCCTGCACCGGCCCGACGACCTCGCCGCCTGGCTCCCGCTGTCCCGCCTGCGGCTGCCCGCCGACACCGTCCGGGTCACCGCCCCCGAGCTCGCCGCCGTCCGCACCCTGCGCGACGCGCTCTGGCGCCTCGCCGCCGCCCGCGCCCACGGCGAGCCCGGCCCGGCCGAGGACTACGCCGTCCTCAACCTGGCCGCCGAGCACCCCCCGCTGGTCCCCCGGATCGCCCCGGACGGCACCGCGGCCGCCCCGCTGCCCGCCGACGGCACCCAGTTGGCCTCCACCCTCGCCCGGGACGCCATCGCCCTGCTCACCGGCCCGTACGCGGACCGGGTGCGCGAGTGCGGCGCGCACAACTGCCAGCTGATCTTCGTCGACACCTCCAGGCCCGGGCGGCGGCGCTGGTGCTCGATGGAACGCTGCGGCAACCGCCACAAGGTCCGCGCCCTGCGCGCTCGCCGCGAGTCCGAGCAGCCGCCCCCGTCGGCCCCCTCCGCGCGTCCACCAGCTGATCCACCGTCTGAGAGCATGGGCTGATGCGACCGCTGTACTCCGTCCCCCTCGGCTTCGCCGCCGCCGGCGCCGCCTGCCTCGCCTACTCCGCCGGGTACGAGGTCCGGGCCTTCCGCCTCCGCCGGGTCGAGGTCCCCGTCCTCCCCCGCGGCGCCCGCCCCCTCCGGATCCTGCAGGTGTCCGACATCCACATGGTGAGCGGCCAGGGCAAGAAGCAGCGCTGGCTGAAGAGCCTGGCCGGCCTGCGCCCCGACCTCGTGGTCAACACCGGCGACAACCTGTCCGACCCGCTCGGCGTCCCGGCCACCCTCGACGCGCTCGGCCCCCTCATGGAGTTCCCGGGCGTCTACGTCTTCGGCTCCAACGACTACTACGGCCCGGCCCGCAAGAACCCGGCCCGCTACCTCCAGGCCATGCGCAGCGGCGTCCACGGCATGAACAACCCCGACGGCACCGGCAACCGCGGCATCACCGGCGCCGTCCACAACCCGTGGGAGAAGCTCCGCGACGGCTTCGACGCGGCCGGCTGGCTCGACCTCACCAACACCCGCGGCCACCTCGCCGTGAACGGCCTCGACCTCGAGTTCACCGGCCTCGACGACCCGCACATCCGCCGCGACCGCTACAGCGAGGTCTCCGGCGGCCCCTCCCCCGACGCCGACCTCTCCCTCGCCGTCGTCCACGCGCCCTACCTGCGCGTCCTCGACGCCTTCACCGCCGACCGCTACCCGCTGATCCTCGCCGGCCACACCCACGGCGGCCAGCTCTGCATCCCCTTCTACGGCGCCCTCGTCACCAACTGCGACATCGACACCCGCCGCGTGAAGGGCCTCTCCACCCACACCGCCGGCGGCCACCGCTCCCACCTCCACGTCTCCGCCGGCTGCGGCACCAACCGCTACACCCCCGTCCGCTTCGCCTGCCCTCCCGAAGCCACCCTCCTCACCCTCACCCCGGCCCCCCGCTGACCCCCACCGGACGCCCGCCCGAAACCGGATTTCGTGTCTCGGCGAGCGTCCGGTAGAGTTCTACTCGTCGCGAAGGAGACGGAGCGACAAACCGCAAGACCGGGGTGTGGCGCAGCTTGGTAGCGCGCTTCGTTCGGGACGAAGAGGCCGTGGGTTCAAATCCCGCCACCCCGACCCAGTAACACCAGCTCAGGGCCGGTGTCCCGCAAGGGACACCGGCCCTGACTGTTTTCTCCGGGGTGTTCGGGAGAACTCCTGGAGAAGTCCGGGACGTCCCGGTCCCAGTCGTGCTCGGCCTGACAGCGTCCGCGTTCGGGCCGAAGCTCATCGACCCGGGCAAGGACACCTTCTCCCTCGACATCCCCGCGACGCAGGTCCACGACCGGCTGACGGCCGAGCCGGTACCGCGCACCTCGCCACCGCACCCGCGCCGTCGTGACCGCCCTCGCCGCAGCCTCCTCGCCCGCCGCCGGGCGATGTCTCAGAGGACGGTGGTGAGTTCGGTGCGGGAGGTGATGTTGAGCTTCGGGTAGGCCTTGTAGAGGTGGTGGGCGACGGTGCGGGGGCTGAGGAAGAGCTGGGCGGCGATGTCGCGGTTGGTGAGGCCCTGGGCGGCGAGGCGGGCGATCTGGAGTTCCTGGGGGGTGAGGGGGGACTGCGGGGTGCCCGTGGGGGTGGGGGCGGGGGTGCCGGTGGCGGAGAGTTCGGTGCGGGCGCGGGCGGCCCAGGGGTGGGCGGCGAGGCGGTCGAAGGTTTCCAGGGCGGCGCGCAGGTGGGGGCGGGCGTCGGTGCGGCGGCGGGTGCGGCGCAGCCATTCGCCGTAGAGGAGGGCGGTGCGGGCCTGCTCGAAGGGGCGGTTGCCGGGTTCGTGCAGGTCGAGGGCGGCGCGGTAGGCGGATTCGGCGAGTTCGTCGGGGCCGAGCAGGGCCTGGCAGCGCAGTCGGAGGGCTTCGGCCCACGGGCGGTCGGCGGCGGCGGCCCAGCGGGCGAAGCGTTCGTACGGTTCGGCGGCGCGTTCGGGGGTGCCGAGGCGGACGGCCGCTTCGACGAGGTCGGGGACGGCCCGGGTGGCGCTGACGTGGTGGCGCTGCGGGCCGGTGGTGAGGGTGTGCAGGCGGTCGGCGGCGTCGCCGGCACGGCCCTGGCCGAGGTCGAGCAGGGCGAGCGCCCACTGGGCCCAGGGGAGGCCGGCCGCGGGGGCGGCGGTCTGCGGGCCGGTGGTGGCGAGGGCGGTGGCGGCGAGTTCGGCGCAGTGGTCGGTGCGGCCGTCGAGTGCGGCCAAGTAGGCGAGCAGTGCGGTGAGTTGGCTGACCCACTGGTGCTGGCCGGTGTCGCGGGCGAGGTCGAGGGCCTCGGCGGCGGTGAGTTCGGCGTCGCGGTGGCGGCCGTGGAAGAGTTCGGCTTCGGCGAGGAAGAACTGCAGGGTGGGCATCACCCCGACGGTGCCCTTGGCGCGGGCTTCGGCGGCCAGTTCGCCGCCGAGTTCGGCGGTCTCCTCGTCGCGGCCGAGGATCAGGGTGGCGCCGCACAGCTGGACCAGGTCGACGGGGCTCTCGGCGCCGGCCCGGCGGGCGGCCTCGGCGGCTTCCCGGACGGGCGGGAGCGGTGCGGCGGGCCTGCCGAAGGCCGGGAGGACGGCGGCGGGCAGGTGGCGGGCGAGCGGGGCGAGGGGGTGGCCGTCGGCCAGCGGCAGGGCGGCGAGGCGGTCGAGGACGGCGATCACTGGCTCCTCCCCCGCGTACCAGGCGGCGTGGAAGGCTTGGAACAGCATCCGGGCGGCGTGGGTCGGGTCGATGCCGGTGCCGGCGGCGTCGAGCAGCAGCCGGTAGGCGGTCGGGTACGAGCCGCGCCAGAAGTGCGCGGTGGCCCGGACCTGGTCGAGCAGGGCGTGCGCCAGGGCGCTGTCGGTACGGGTGGCGGCCTCGTCGGCGAGCGCCTCGGCTCGGACCAACTCGCCTTCCTCGGTGGCGGCTTCGGCCGCCAGGACGAGGCGGCGGGTGGCGGCGTCCCGGTCGGGGGTGAGCCGGGCCGCGCGTTCGTAGGCGGCGGCGCCGCCGTGGCCGCCGTGGCGTTCGGCGCGGACGGCGGCGCGTTCCAGCGCGTCGGCGAGGTCGGCGTCGGGGGCGGTGGCGGCCAGGGCGAGGTGCCAGGTGCGGCGGTCGCCGTCGGGCAGCACCTCGGCGACTGCTCGGTGGATCGTCAACTTCTGGTGGTGCGGTGCGCGTTGGAGGATCGCCGAGCGCAGCAGGGGGTGCCGGAAGGCGATCCGGCGGTCGGCGGTGACCGTCACCAGCCCTGATTCCTCGGCGGGGGCGAGGTGCTCGGCGGTGATGCCGAGCGTGGCCGCGGCGGGCAGGACGACGTCGAGTTCCCCGCTCTCCTCGGCGGCGGCGACCAGGAGCAGCGTCTGGGTGGCCGCGGGCAGGACGGTGACCTGCCCGTGGAAGGCGATCAGCAGCCGGCTGGTGAGCGGTAGGCCCCCCGAGGCCGGACCACCCGAAGCCAGGCCACCCGAGGCCAGGCCACCCGGCGCGTGCGCCTGCGGCCCGGCGGCGACGGGGAGTTCGGTGAGCGCGAGCGGGTTGCCGGCGGCCTCGGCGAGCAGCCGGTCGCGGACGGCGGCGGGCAGGTCGGGGCCGACCCGCCGGGTCAGCAGCCGGGTGGCATCGGCCTCGGCCAGGGCGGTCACCTCCAGCGCGGGGAGGCCGAGCCCGCGCTCGGCGGAGACGTCCACCGACGTGCCGCCACCGGTACGGGCGGCGAGCAGCAGCGCCACCCCCTCGGCCTGGAGCCGCCGGGCGGCGAGCAGCAGCGCGTCCAGCGAAGCCCGGTCCAGCCACTGCACGTCGTCCAGGACACACAACAGCGGCCGGTCTGCGGCGAGTTCGGCGAGCAGGGCGAGCGTGGCGAGCCCGACCAGCAGCCGGTCCGCCGGCCTGCCGGGGGACTCCTCGTCGTCGGCCAGCCCGAACGCCGCCTCCAGGGCCCGTCGCTGCGGCCCGGGCAGCGCGTCCAGCCGGTCCAGGCCGGGTGCGAGCAGCAGGCTCAGCCCGGCGTACGGCAGTTCGGCCTCGTACTCGACGCCCGCCGCCCGGATCACCCGGAACGCCTTCCCCGCCCGTGCGACGGCGTCGTCCAGCAGCGCGGTCTTGCCGATGCCGGCCTCGCCCCGGAGCAGCAGGACGCCGCTGCGACCGGCCCGCGCCGCGGCCAACAGCCCGTCCACGGCGGCCTGTTCGTTTTCCCTCCCGTACAGCATGCCCTCGACCCTACCCATCCGGCCCGCGCCGCCCCACCGCGAACCTCGGCAACCGGGGGCCAGTACCCCCGCCCGACAGCTACGTACCCCCATGCCTATACGTGACGGATTCGCCGCCGCCCGCCCGTCCCTACCTTTGTGAGGACCGGGAACGACCGGCCGAAACCCCACCGGAACACGGGAGATGACGATGACCGAGATCACCACCGCCGCCCTGCAGCAGCTCGCCGAGCGCTACATCGCGGTGTGGAACGAGACGGACCCGGCGGCCCGCCGCAAGCTGATCGACGAGGCGTGGGCCGAGGACGGCCGCTACACCGACCCGCTGGCCGCCGTCGCCGGACGGGACGCGATCGACGCGCTGATCGGCGCGGCCCAGGCCCAGTTCCCGGGGCTGGAGTTCACCCTCGGCCCGGTGGACGCGCACCACGACATCGCCCGCTTCACCTGGAACCTCGGTCCGGCCGGTGCGGAGCCGGTGGTGATCGGCTTCGACGTGCTGACGGCCACCCCGGAGGGCCGGATCGGCGCGGTGTACGGCTTCCTCGACCGCGTGCCGGGCGCCTGAGCCACCGCTGCCCACGCACACCGAGGGGCGGGCCCTTCCCGCCGGCCCGCCCCTCACCGAGAACGACCCCTCACCGAGAACAACCCCTCGCCGAGAACAACCGCGGACTACCCCCGACCGCCGACCCCGAGCCCCGCCCCCGGCCGACCCCCTGAGGAGAGCCCGAGATGAGCACCGCCCTCGACGCCCGGCGGCCCACCCCGGCGCCGCCCGCCCCCGAGACGGCGACAGTGGCGGCAGCCACGGCCCCCAAGGGCCTGCTGCCGGTCGTCCTGACCGCCACCTTCATGACCGCCCTCGACATCTTCGTCGTCAACGTCGCCCTCCCCTCCCTCCAGGCCGAGCTCGGCGCCGGCCCGTCCGCCGTCCAGTGGGTGATGGCGGGCTTCAGCCTGGCCCTCGCAGCCGGACTGGTCACCGCGGGCCGCCTCGGCGACCGGTACGGCCGCCGCCGGGTGTTCGGCCTCGGCCTCGCCCTCTTCACCCTCGCCTCGGCGGGCTGCGGTCTCGCCCCCACCGCCGCCGCCCTGGTCGGCGCCCGGGTGGTGCAGGGCCTGGCGGCGGCACTGATGGGCCCTCAGGTGCTGGCGATCCTCCGGACCGCGTTCAGCGGCGCGGAGCAGGCACGGGCCTTCGCCCGGTACGGGCTGACGATGGGCGTCGGCGCGGTCTTCGGCCAGCTGATCGGCGGACTGCTGATCCGGGCGGACCTCTTCGGCCTCGGCTGGCGCAGCTGCTTCCTGATCAACCTGCCGATCGGTGTGGCCGCCCTCGCGATGGTCCGCCGCTGCCTGCCGGAGTCCCGCGCCCTGCGGCGGCCCGGTCTGGACCCGGTCGGCGTGCTGCTGGTCACCACCGCGCTGACCGCCCTGGTGCTGCCGCTGATCCAGGGCGCCCGACTGGGCTGGCCGCTGTGGACCGTGCTCTGCCTGGGCGCCTCGGTCGCTCTGCTCGCCGCCTTCGCCGTACACCAGCACCGCGCCACCACCGCGGCAGCCACCAGCACCGACATCACCACCGCCACCCCACTGGTCGACACCCGCCTCTTCCGCGACCGCGCCTTCAGCGCCGGCGTGCTCGCCCAACTCGCCTTCTGGCTCGGCCAGGGCTCCTTCTTCCTGGTGCTCGCCCTGCACCTGCAGTTCGGCCGCGGCCTGGACGCGCTCGGCGCCGGGCTGGTGTTCACCGCGATCGGCCTCGGCTACCTGGTCACGTCCAACACCACCCACCGGATCACCGCCCGTCTCGGCGGCCGCCGCACGATCACCGTCGGCGGACTGCTGATGGCCGCCGGGCTGGCCCTGCTCGCCCTCGCCACGTACGACGCCGCGGACGGCAGCGTCTGGTGGCTGGCGCCGGGGCTGTTCGTGGACGGTCTCGGCATGGGCCTGGTGATCGCCCCGGTCACCTCCGTCGTCCTGGAGGGCGTCGAGCCGCGGCTGGCCGGCTCCGCCGCCGGGGTGGTGTCCACCGTGCAGCAGGTCGGCGGGGCCCTCGGGATCGCACTGCTCGGCCTCGTCTACTACGGCGCCGACGACCCGACCGCCGCCTTCGGCCGCAGCGTCCTGGCGCTGACGGCGCTGGAGCTGCTGCTGGTGGCCCTGGTCCGGCTCCTGCCCCGCAAGAGCTGACCCCGGCAAGAGCCGACCCCCGGCGACAGCAACCGCAACCGCAACTACAGCAACCGCAACCGCAACCGCGGTACGCGAACACCCCCGAACCACCGGGCGGGTGGCCCCAGGCCCACCCGCCCGTTCCATTCCCTCCCCCCGATCGGGTTGGATGGTCGGATGAGCGAGGAGAAGAGCGCCGTACCGGCGTGGGAGCAGCGGTTCAGGGCCGCCCGGGTGTGGCTGCCCGACTGGGCCGAGGACGCCCCCGACCGGGCGCTGTACGTGTCCAACGCGACGGGCACCTACGAGGTCTACGCCTGGGACCGCGCCACCGACACCCACCGTCAGGTCACCGACCGCCCGAACGGCACCACCGACGGCGAACTGTCCCCCGACGGCGCCTGGGTCTGGTGGTTCGACGACCACGACGGCGACGAGTTCGGCGTCTGGCGCCGCCAGCCGTTCTCGGGCGGCCCGGACGAGGAGGCCGTGCCCGGCCTCGCCCCCTCCTACTCGGCGGGCCTCGCGCTCGGCCGCGACGGCACCGTGGTCGTCGGCCGCTCCACCGACGAGGACGGCACCACTCTGCACCTGCACCGCCCCGGCGACGCCGAGCCGGTCGAGATCTACCGGCACGCGGAGTACGGCGGCGTCGGCGACCTCAGCCACGACGGCACGCTGCTCGCCATCGACCACACCGAGCACGGCGACGCGATGCACTCCGCGATCCGGGTCGTCCGCATCACCGGCACCGGCAGCGCTCACACAACCGGCAGCACTCACACCACCGGCAGCGCTCACACCACCGGGACCGTCGCCACCGGGGCCATCACCGTCGAGACCGTCGCCGAACTGGACGAGGTCACCGGCCGGGACGAGCCGCGCGGCGTCGCCTGCCTCGGCTTCGCCCCGGTCGAGGGCGACACCCGCCTGCTGGTCGCCCACCAGCGCACCGGCCGCTGGGAGCCGATGATCTGGGACGTCGCCACCGGCGTCGAGACCGCGCTCCCGCTGCGCGACGAGCAGGGCCGCGAACTGCCCGGCGACGTCTCCGCGCAGTGGCGCCCGGGTGCCGAGGCCCTGCTCGTGGAGCACGAGTACGAGGCGCGCAGCGAGCTGTTCACGTACACGCTCGCCGACGGACGGCTCACCCGCCTGGACACCCCGCGCGGCACCATCGGCGGCGCCACGGCCCGTCCGGACGGCACCGTCGAGTACCTGTGGTCCTCCGCCGCGGAGCCGGCCGCGGTCCGCTCCACCGCCGGGACGGTCGTACTGCGGGCGCCCGGCCCGGTGCCGCCGGGTTCGGTGCCGGTCGAGGACGTCTGGGTGGACGGACCCGGCGGACGGGTGCACGCCCTCGTGCAGCGGCCGCCCGGCAGCTCCCCCGAGGACGGCCCGTTCCCGACCCTGTTCGAGATCCACGGCGGTCCGACCCACCACGACAGCGACTCCTTCGCCGCCGGCCCGGCCGCCTGGCTGGACCACGGCTTCGCGGTGGTCCGGGTCAACTACCGCGGCTCGACCGGCTACGGCCAGGCCTGGACCGACGCCCTGCACGAGCGGGTCGGACTGATCGAGCTGGAGGACATCGCGGCGGTCCGGGAGTGGGCGGTCGCCAGCGGCCTCGCCGACCCGCGCCGGCTGGTGCTCACCGGCGGCAGCTGGGGCGGCTACCTGACCCTGCTCGGGCTCGGCGTCCAGCCCGAGGCCTGGGCCCTGGGCGTCGCCGCCGTGCCGGTCGCGGACTACCACACCGCGTACGCCGACGAGATGGAGGCGCTCAAGTCGCTGGACCGCACCCTCTTCGGCGGTACCCCCGAGGAGGTCCCGGACCGCTTCACCGCCTCCTCCCCGCTGACCTACGTCGAGCAGGTCCGGGTGCCGGTGTACATCAGCGCCGGGGTCAACGACCCGCGCTGCCCGATCCGGCAGATCGACAACTACGTGGAGCGGCTGGAGCAGCTCGGCAAGCCGCACGAGGTGTACCGGTATGACGCCGGGCACGGATCGCTGGTCGTGGAGGAGCGGATCAAGCAGCTGCGACTGGAGATCGACTTCGTCCGACGGCACCTGGACGCTGCCCCGGCCGGCACCGCTGCGGGCAGCGCGGACGGGGAGTCGGTGTGAGACGCGTGCTGATGCTCGCGGGGGCGGCGGTGGCCGGGGCCCTGGTGCTCACCGGCTGCTCGGGGTCGCGCAGCGACGACGCCGACTGCCCGCCCCCGGCCGGCCCGCCGGCGCCGAGCCCCTCGGCGGCCCAGCCGACCGTCCCGGCCGTCCCCGCCACACCGCTCGCCACGGCGACCCGGGCGAGCGCCGTCGGCGCGGGCGCGTCCGTCGTGTTGGCGGCGTACGAGGTGGACGAGCCGACCGACGGGAGCGGGAACGGCACGGTCCTGCTCGCCAAGGGAGGCAAGAGCGGCGGCTCCTCGGGCTCGAAGGGCTCGGGGTCCAAGGGTTCGAAGGGCTCGAAGACCGGCCGCACCGTGCACCACCACATCGACCACTACGACTCGGACGGCAACGGCGGCGGCCACAGCCACTGCTCCGGCAACCCGACCCCGGTGCCCGCCGACTCGACCCCACCTGCCCAACCGTCGGTCCAACCGCCCGTCCCGACGCCGAGCGCAGCGCCGACGCCGCCGACACTGCCGCCGGTCAAGCCGACGGCCGTACCGCCGCTGCCGACCAAACGCTGACCGACCAGCGCCTCGATCGACGCCCCGGTCGCCACCTCGACCCGCGCCTCGGTCGACGCCCCGGTCGCCACCTCGACCCGCGCCTCGGTCGACGCCCCGGTCGCCACCTCGACGCGCGCCTCGGTCGGCGCTCAGGTCGGTCCAGGTCAGTCCAGGACCGGGTCCAGTCCCAGGGCCCGGTCCTGTTCCACCTCCGCCTCGCGGCGCATCAGCCGGAACCACATGAAGACGACGAAGCCCCCGAAGACGAACCACTCCAGGGTGTAGCCCAGGTTCTGGAACGCGCGCAGGGTGAGCCCGTCCCCGCCCTGCGGCTGCACAGTCGGTACGGGGGTCAGCCCGGCGGGCGCCTCGTCGGCGGCGACCCAGCCGTCGTACCAGCCGTCGTACTCGAGCACGTTCAGCAGCGAGGCCCGGTTGATCATGCCGAGCTGCCCGGCCGGCAGTCCGCCGGCGACCGCGCCGCCGCTGCCCACGGCCTCGTTGGCCTGCAGCCGCCCGGACACCGTCACCGTCCCGCCCGGCGCCGCCCCGCCCGGCAGCGACCCACCGGTCACCCCCGCGGTCGGTGCTCCGGGCACCCAGCCCCGCACCACCGCGACGGCGTGCCCGTCGGCGGTGCGCAGCGGGGTGAGCACGTAGTAGCCCTGCTTGCCGTCCACCACCCGGTTGGGTACGAGGAGCTGGTGCTCGGTGTCGTAGCTGCCGGTCACCGTGACCGACTTGCCGACGGTCTCGGTGGTCACCTGCGGAGTCGCCTGATCGAGCAGCGCGTCGATCGGCCGGGCGTCACCCGTGGCGGTGATCGCCGCCTTGGTCTCGTTGTGGGTGGACACCCGGTCCTCGAACCGGCCGAGCTGCCAGGAGCCCAGCCCCATGCACACCACCACGGCCGCCACGGCCAGGGCCGTGCCGCCGAGCCACCGCGGAGTCAGGAGGAACCGGTACACACCCCCCACGGTAACCACTCCTCACACCCGTCCCGCCCCCAGGGGCCGGTACGGGACCCGTCACCCCGCCGAGGGCGAACCCGAGGGCTGCGGCACCGGACCGCTCACCGCCTGCAAACCGCCCCGGTACAGCGTGCCGGTGCAGGCCAGCGGCAGCGTCGCCGTGGCGGCCGTGGGGCTGCCCGGGGCCGGGGTGTGGGCGATGGTGGCGGTGGGGGCCGGGGTGGTGGGGCTGCCGGTCGGGGTGGCGGTGGGGCTGGGGGCCGAGGTGGGGGCCGCCGAGGGGGACGAGGTGGCCTGGGGGTTGGCGGTGGCGGCGCCGGTGGCTCCGGAGGCCGGGAGGCCCGAGGCCGCCGGGGCCTGGGAGGTCAGGGACACCTTGGTGGCGCCGGTCGGCGCGCCGGTGGGTTGGCCGGGGACGCTGCAAGCCTGGTCGGGGATCCAGGCGAACGGCACCCGGTACCCGGCGAGCGGCGCGAGTACCGGCGGTTCCGCGTCCATCGCGGTCAGGCCGCCGACCTGGTCGCCCGGGGCGTGGTCGGCGGTGCGGATGCGGTTGCGGTCGCCGCCGCTGACGCCGGTGACGGCCACCGCGCCCGGTCCGCCGACGCGGCAGCTGTGCCCGGAGACGTTGTAGACGGTGAACGAGCCGTAGATCCGCCCCGCCGCGTCGGCCGAGCCGACCTGCGCGATGCCGTCGCCGAGGTCGGTGCGGGTGCAGAGCGGGACGATGCCGCTGTCACCGGCTCCGGTGGTCCCGCTGGGCGCGACGGTGCCGTCGGTGCGGGTGGCCCCGGTGCCGGGGGTGTGCGGGGCGGTGGCCGGGCCGGAGGCGGGCAAGGCGTCCCCGGTGCCGCTCGAACCCGCGGGCGGGGCGCTTCCGATGCCGCTGCTGCCGTTGGCGGTGCCGCTGGGGGCGGTGGCGGCGGGGCTCTTGGCGTCGGCCGATCCGGGACCGCCGGAGAGTCCGAGGTGTTCGCCCTCGTGCAGGACGGGCAGGGCGATCGCGACGGCGAACGCGAGCGCGGCGGCTCCGGTCCAGGCTCCGCGCCGGGCGGCCCGCCGGCGGGGTACGGCCTGCCGGATCCGGGGCAGTCCGCCGGCCGAGGGCTGGATCCCGGCGACGGCGTGGTGCATCAGCTCGCGCACCGCCCGTTCGTCGGACGACAGCCCGGACAGCCCCGACAGCTCCGAGGCGTCCGACGGCCCGCCGCCGGGGCTGCCGGGGCCCAGGCCGTCCACCGCCCGCCGCCCGGTGCCGTCAGCCTCAGCCATGACCGGCCTCCATCTGGATTCGGAGGGCGGCGAGTCCGCGCGATCCGTAGGCCTTCACCGAGCCGAGCGAGATGCCCAGGGTGTCGGCGACCTGCGCCTCCGTCATGTCCACGAAGTAACGCAGCACCAGAACCTCCCGCTGACGGCGTTGCAGACCACGCAGCGCGGCCTTCAACTGGTCGCGCTCCAAGGCATCGTAGGCACCTTCTTCTGCACTGGCCATGTCAGGCATGGGCTTCTGCAGCAGCCTCAGCCCGAGGATCCGGCGACGGAGCGTGGAGCGGGACAGGTTGACGACCGTCTGCCGCAGGTAGGCGAGGGTCTTCTCGGGCTCGCGCACCCGCCGCCGGGCTGCGTGGACCCGGATGAACGCCTCCTGGACGACGTCCTCGCAGGTCGAGAGGTCGTCAAGGAGCAGCGCGGCGAGCCGCAGCAGTGAGCGGTAGTGCGCCTGGTAGGTCTCGGTGAGCAGGTCCTCGCTGGTACCCGCGTCGGTACCGGCGCCGGAGTCCGCCGCACCGGGTGCGGCCGCCGTCATCTGGTCGTCTTCCGGCCTACTCGCAGGCCACGGGGCGCGCGAGGGGAAGGACACCGCGGCCCTCGCCGGGATGCCCACCCTTGCCCCCACCATCACGTCCGCCACGCCCGTTGGACACTCGATCCCCTGTCATGGTTGCCCAGCCCGGGGCCCATTCTTCCGCATGGGCGGAAGAGGCCTCCAGCGGATTCCCCCGGGATTCCGGACAGATTGTGTCGAGGAGCGGACACAGGTATGGACACAGGTGTGGACACAAGCGGGCAGATCGTACGGCGGGAGCACGGCGAACGGGCCCTATTCCACCGTCAGCTCACCCGCCACCAGCTCCGCGATCTGCAGCAGGTTGAGCGCCGCCCCCTTGCGCAGGTTGTCCCCGCACAGGAAGAGGTCCAGCGCGTCCGGCTCGTCCAGCGCCCTGCGCACCCGCCCGACCCAGACCGGGTCCGTGCCGACCACGTCGTTCGGCGTCGGGAACTCGCCAGCCGCCGGGTCGTCGTAGAGGACCACGCCGGGCGCGTCCCGCAGGATGTCCTGCGCGTGCTCCTGGGTGACTTCCCGTTCGAACCGCGCGTGCACGGCGAGCGCGTGGGTGCGGACGACCGGGATGTGCACGCAGGTCGCGGAGACCTTCAGCGCGGACAGGCCGAGGATCTTGCGGGACTCGTCACGGATGCCCAGCTCCTCGGCGGCCCAGCCGCCCTCGCGCAACCCGCCGGTCCAGGGCACGGCGTTGAGCGCGAGCGGGGCGGCGAACGGCCCGTGGTCGGCGATCACCGCGCGCAGGTCGCCGGTCTGCCGGCCGACCTCGGTGCCCGCGACCAGCGCGGTCTGCTCGCGCAGCACCGCCTCGCCCTCGCGGCCCTCGCCGCCGGCGGCCTGGTAGGAGGCGACGACGAGCTGCGCCAGCCCGTACTCGGCGTGCAGCGCGCCGACCGCCGCGATCATCGCGAGGGTGGTGCTGGCCGGGCTGGCGACGATGCCGCGCGGGCGGATCCGCAGCGCGGCCGCGTTGACCTCGGGGACGACCAGCGGCACGTCCTCGGCGGTGCGGAAGGCGGCCGAGTCGTCGACGACCACGATGCCCTTGGCCGCCGCGATCGGCGCCCACTGGGCGGAGACCTCGTCGGGGACGGCGAACACGGCGACGTCGATCCCGGCGAAGGCCTCCTCGGCCAGCGGGACGACCTCGACGGCCTCGCCGCGCACGAGCGGCTTGCGGCCGGCCGAACGCGGGGAGGCGACGAGTCGGACCTCGCCCCAGACGTCCTGACGGAGCGAGAGCAGGCCGAGCAGCACCTCGCCGACCGCGCCGGTGGCGCCGACGACGGCGAGGTTCGGCCGCCGGGTCATCGCCCGGTGCCCCCGCTCCGCTCCCGGGTCATCGCCCGGTGCCGCCGTAGACGACGGCCTCGTCCGTCTCGCTGTCCAGGCCGAAGGCGCTGTGCACGGCGCGGACGGCCTCCGGCACGTCCTCGGCGCGGGTGACCACCGAGATGCGGATCTCCGAGGTGGAGATCAGCTCGATGTTGACGCCCGCGGCGGACAGCGCCTCGAAGAAGGTCGCGGTCACGCCCGGGTTGGAGCGCATGCCGGCGCCGACCAGCGAGATCTTGCCGATCGCGTCGTCGTAGCGCAGCGACTCGTAGCCGATGCCCTCCTTGACCCGGCCGAGCGCGTCGATGGCCTTCTGGCCCTCGGTCTTGGGCAGGGTGAAGGAGATGTCGGTCAGGCCGGTCGACGCGGCGGAGACGTTCTGCACCACCATGTCGATGTTGACCTCGGCGTCGGCGATGGCGCGGAAGATGCGCGCCGCCTCGCCCGGCTTGTCGGGCACGCCGACGACGGTGACCTTGGCCTCGGAGGTGTCGTGGGCGACTCCGGAGATGATGGCCTGCTCCATCTCGCCCCCTTCGGGCTTGTTCGGGTTGTCGTTGCTGACGATCGTCCCGGGGAGACCCGAGAAGGACGAGCGTACGTGAATCGGGATGTTGTAGCGCCGGGCGTACTCCACACAGCGGTCGAGCAGCACCTTGGAGCCGGAGGACGCCAGCTCCAGCATGTCCTCGTAGGCGATCCAGTCGATCTTGCGGGCCTTCTTCACCACGCGCGGGTCGGCGGTGAACACGCCGTCCACGTCGGTGTAGATCTCGCAGACCTCGGCCCGGAGGGCGGCGGCGAGGGCGACGGCGGTGGTGTCCGAGCCGCCCCGGCCCAGCGTGGTGATGTCCTTGCTGCTCTGGGACACCCCCTGGAAGCCGGCCACGATCGCGATGTTGCCCTCGTCCAGGGCGGTGCGGATGCGGCCCGGCGTCACGTCGATGATGCGCGCCTTGTTGTGGACGGAGTCGGTGATGACACCGGCCTGACTGCCCGTGAAGGACTGGGCCTCGTGACCCAGGGATTTGATCGCCATGGCCAGCAGCGCCATGGAGATGCGCTCTCCAGCGGTCAGCAGCATGTCGAACTCACGGCCGGCAGGGATCGGTGACACCTGCTCCGCGAGTTCGATGAGCTCGTCCGTCGTGTCGCCCATCGCGGACACCACGACGACGACCTCATGGCCGGCCTTCTTGGCGTCAACGATTCGACGGGCCACGCGCTTGATGCCCTCGGCATCCGCAACGGATGAGCCGCCGTACTTCTGCACGACAAGGCCCACGTGCGCTCCTCGACTTGTGTCGTTTTCCGGGGGCGCCTGGCCCCCGTACCCCCGGGGGAGGGGGGTGTGCGGTCCGCGCCAGTCTACCGAGCAGGGGTGCCCCGACCGGCGCTTTCCATATGATGAGACACCTGTTTCAGCAGGTGACCGCCGGGATGGGCGGCCCCACCGGCAGGTCTGCGGGCGATTCGGTACGGGCCCGAAGAAACAGCGGACCGACGGACGGCGATCCGGCCGGATTTCTTTTCCGAACGGGCCGCTGAGGCATTCGTCACAGTCGGCACGACCGGTGCCGCGACCGCGACTGCCGCCGTTGCGGGCCTACCGCCGCAGCCCCAGCTCGGCCGCCATCAGGTCGCCCGCCTGCTGCTCCAGCTGCTCGTCGGTGAGCCCGTCGTCGTCGGTGTCCGCGCCCTCCGGCACCGCACCGATCGGGCTGTCCAGCCGGACGTGCGCGATCAGCGACTGCAGCGCCCGCAGCACCGCGGTGCAGGTCGTGCCCCAGTTGGAGAGGTAGGAGAACTGCCACCACCACAGCGCCTCGCTGACCCGGCCCTCGCGGTAGTGCGTCAGCCCGTGCTGGAGCTCGCTGACCACACCCGCCAGGTCGTCCGAGATCCGGAAGGCGTTGGGCTTCTCCGGCGGACCGTACGGGTCGAAGACCTCGTGGTAGACGTCGATCGGCGCGAGCAGCTCGGCCAGCCGCTCGCGCAGCTGCTCACCGTCCGGCTCCGGTCCGGCGTCGGGCTCGAAGCGGTCCTCCGGGACGACGTCCTCGATGGCGCCCAGCCGGCCGCCGGCCAGCAGCAGCTGCGAGACCTCCAGGAGCAGCAGCGAGACCGCGCTGCCCGGCTCGTCGCCCTTGGCGACCTCGGTGACGGCGAGCACGAAGCTCTCCACCGAGTCGGCGATCTGCACGGCGAAGTCGTCCGGCTCCGAGCCGTGCCCGTGGGTGTGCTGCTGGTTGATCGTCCGGTCAGACATCGAGCAGTCGTCTCCCTTCGAAGGCGCGGCCGAGGGTGACCTCGTCCGCGTACTCCAGATCCCCGCCGACGGGCAGGCCGCTCGCCAGACGGGTCACCTTCAGGCCCATCGGCTTGCAGAGCCGGGCCAGGTAGGTGGCGGTCGCCTCCCCCTCCAGGTTGGGGTCGGTGGCCAGGATCAGCTCGGTGACCGTGCCGTCCGCGAGCCGCGACAGCAGCTCGCGGATGCGCAGGTCGTCCGGACCGACGCCCTCGATGGGGCTGATCGCGCCGCCCAGCACGTGGTAGCGGCCGCGGAACTCACGGGTGCGCTCGATGGCGACGACGTCCTTGGGCTCCTCGACCACGCAGATGACGCCGAGGTCGCGGCGCGGGTCCAGGCAGACCCGGCACTGCTCGGCCTCCGCGACGTTGCCGCAGACCACGCAGAAGCGGACCTTGTCCTTGACCTCCAGCAGCGCGTGCGCGAGCCGGCGCACGTCGATCGGGTCGGCCTGCAGCACGTGGAAGGCGATCCGCTGGGCGCTCTTGGGCCCGACGCCGGGCAGCCTGCCCAGTTCGTCGATCAGGTCCTGAACCACGCCCTCGTACAACGTCGCGCCTTCCCTCGGATGGTCGGTGGTGCTCCGGTGCCATCATCCAACGAATCGGGCGTCGGACACAGCGCCCGACGCCCGACTCCCACATAAATCACATGGGTCCGCCGTCTGAACTCCAGACCCTTTCGGCCTTGTCGCTCAGAGCGACCGGTCCGGAACGGGTTCCGAACGGTTCGGACCGCGGGCCCCCTGATGAGAGGTTCAGACGGGACCGCGGGCCCTGATCAGCCGGTTCAGAAGGGCAGGCCGGGGATGCCGCCGCCCAGGCCCTGGGTCAGCGGGCCCATGCGCTCGGCCTGCATCTTCTGCGCGGTCTGGCTCGCGTCCCGGACCGCCGCCAGGATCAGGTCGGCCAGGGTCTCGGTGTCCTCCGGGTCGACCGCGGCCGGGGCGATGGTCAGCGCCACCAGCTCGCCGGCGCCGGTCACCGTCGCCTCGACCAGGCCGCCGCCCGCCGTACCGTTCACCTTCGCCTCGGCCAGCTCCTGCTGGGCCTTCGCGAGATCCTGCTGCATCTTCTGCGCCTGCTTCAGCAGCTGCTGCATGTTGGGCTGGCCACCACCGGGGAACACGGCTCTCTCCTTGCTGTCACGGCTGTCTGCGGTGAGTTCGTTCGTCACCGCCGAGCCTACGTGCTGCGTGCTGCCCCGGTGCCCCGGCGGCTCAGTTGCCCCGGTGGTGGATCTCCTCCAGCACCGTGGCGCCCAGCTCACGGATGATCAGCTCCTGGCCGGAGAACGCGTCCTCGTTGAGGTCCGGGTCGTCCTCCTCCGGGATGTCGTCCTCCGGCGCCACCGACTGCACCGGACGTGCCGGCATCGCCGCGACGGGCGGCGGGGCCTGCACCGGGGCGGCCGGTACGGGCGGGGCCTGCACCGGCGGCGGTGCCACCGCGGGCGCGGCAGCCGGAGCGGGGGCGGGCGCCGGCGTGGCCGGCGGGGCGGCCGGACGGGCCGGGGCTCCCCAGCCGCCACCGCCCTGGGGACCGCCGGGGGCGCCACCGCTCGGGGCCGCTCCGGCGCCGCCGGACGGGTCGACGATGCACTCGATCCGCCAGTCCACGCCCAGCGCGTCGGTCAGCGCGGCGCGCAGCACGTCGTCGCTGTTGCTGCCGACGAAGCTGTCCCGGGCGCCGGCGTTGATGAACGACACCTGGAGCACGCTGCCGTCGAACCCGGCCACCTGGCCGTTCTGGCTGAGCAGGATCCAGGTGAAGCGGCGGCGGTTCTTCACCGCCTCCAGGATCTGCGGCCACAGCTGCCGCACCTGCGCGGCGCCCTGCTGCGCGGAGGCCGACGGCTGCCCGCCGGGGGCGGCCGCGGGGGCCGGAGCGGGTGCGGGAGCAGGCACCGGGGCGGGGGCCGGGGCCGGGGCGGCCTGCGACTGCGGCGCGACGGGCGCCGCGGCAGCCGGGGCGGGGGCTCCACCGGCAGGCGGGAAGCTGCGCGGGATCGGCCAGGCGCCCGGCGCGGGCCCGGCGGGCGCGGCCGGGGGCGGCGGAGCCTGCACGGGAGCCGGCTGCACGGGCGCCGGCTGTACGGGCGCGGCCACGGGCACGGCCTGCACGGGAGCCTCGACCGGAGGCTCCATCGCCGGCATAGCCGGGGCCGGGGGCATCGGCACCGCGCCCGGCACCGCCATCGGCGCGGCGAACCCGCCCGCCGACGCCCGCCGCTCCAGCTTGTCCAGGCGCGCCTGCAGCGACAGCTCGTCGCTGTACGCGCCGGGCAGCATCACCCGGGCGCAGATCAGCTCCAGCTGCAGCCGGGGTGCCGCGTTGCCGCGCATCTCGGTCAGCCCGGTGTTGACGATGTCCGCCGCCCGGCTCAGCTCGGCCGAGCCGAACGCGTCCGCCTGCGCCTGCATCACTGCGACCCGGTCCGCCGGGGCGTCGATCAGCCCCTTCTCCCCGGCGTCCGGCACGGTGGCCAGGATCACCAGGTCGCGCAGCCGCTCCAGCAGGTCGGTGACGAAGCGGCGCGGGTCGTGCCCGCCCTCGACGACCCGGTCGATCACCTGGAACACCGTCGCCCCGTCGTGCGCGGCGAAGGCGTCCACCACCTCGTCCAGCAGCGCGGAGTCGGTGTACCCGAGCAGCGCGGTCGCCATCTGGTACGTGACGCCGTCCTCGGCGGCCCCGGCCAGCAGCTGGTCCATGACCGACATCGAGTCACGCACCGAGCCCGCCCCGGCCCGGACCACCAGCGGGAACACCGCGTCCTCGACCTGGATGCCCTCGCGGCCGCAGACCTCCGCCAGGTAGTCGCGCAGCGTGCCGGGCGGGACCAGCCGGAACGGGTAGTGGTGCGTCCGGGACCGGATCGTCCCGATCACCTTCTCCGGCTCGGTGGTGGCGAAGATGAACTTGAGGTGCTCCGGCGGCTCCTCGACCACCTTGAGGAGCGCGTTGAACCCGGCCGAGGTCACCATGTGCGCCTCGTCCAGGATGAAGATCTTGTACCGGCTGTGCACCGGCGCGAAGAACGCCCGCTCGCGCAGCTCGCGCGCGTCGTCCACACCACCGTGCGAGGCGGCGTCGATCTCGATCACGTCGATCGAGCCGGGCCCGCCGGTCGCCAGGTCCCGACAGGACTGGCACTCCCCGCAGGGCGTCGGCGTCGGCCCCTGCTCACAGTTCAGGCAGCGGGCCAGGATGCGCGCACTCGTCGTCTTGCCACAGCCGCGCGGCCCGCTGAACAGGTACGCGTGATTGACCCGGTTGTTACGCAGGGCCTGCTGGAGCGGAGCGGTCACGTGCTCCTGCCCGATGACCTCCGCGAAGGTCTCGGGGCGGTAGCGGCGGTACAGGGCTAGGGACACACCCCCGACGATATCGGGACGGACCGACAAACGCGTCGCCCTCACTCCCCCGGGAACGCAAAGACCCCCCGTGCACCCGCCAGAGCCCTCTTACCCTTGCTGCCTTCCGGCCCTGGGGGGGTTCAGAGAGATGACGCCACACGAGGGGCTGACCCCCACAGTACCGGATCCCGGCCCCGACGATCCACAGGCCACCCCCACCCCCGGCCTGCGGGATAGGTGGTCGCGACCACCCCGAAACATGTACTAAGCTCTCCCACGGAGGATTCGCCTAGAGGCCTAGGGCGCACGCTTGGAAAGCGTGTTGGGGGCAACCCCTCACGAGTTCGAATCTCGTATCCTCCGCCTCCGCCCGCCAGGGCAAACGAAAGGCCCCGACCGCTCAGCGGTCGGGGCCTTCGTCGTCTCGTGGTGGCAGTTTTGGTTGCGGTCACCGTGTCCCGACCTTCGAGCCGAGGAATCCGGGCGCGCTCACCGGCTCTGCTCGCACCTACGACGACCCGGGCGGCGACGTAACTGCCAGGAGCAACGTTCGACCGAGATGCCGTCCGGTCACAGATCAGGTGAGGCCCGGAACCGCGGGCGCAAACCCGACACACTTCTCCACCGGTCCGTGCGGCCCGTCAGCGGAACCTCAGATCAGGCATTGAAAAAGCGGAATCCTCGTTCATACTTGTGGTATGTCGGATGAGCGGGAGCCACGGACGAGCTGGACGTTCCTGACGCAGCACGCGCGTGTGCTGTTGATGGTCGCGCGGGACGCGGACGTCCGCCTGCGGGACCTGGCCGCGATGTGCGGCATGACCGAACGGGCCGCGCGGGCGATCGTCACGGACCTGGAGAAGGCCGGCTACCTGACCCACACCCGACACGGACGCCGCAACCGCTACCAGGTGGTCCGCGGCACGCACTTCCGTCATCCCGCCGAGGGCCGCCACGAGATCGCCGGGCTGCTGGCCCTGTTCGCCGATCTCGCCCCCGACGCCGGACGCCAGCCCGCGACCACCACCGGTGATCATCATGATGAGCATCCGTGAACCCGCGCCAACCCGTCTCCCGCACCCCGCCGCACCTTGTGCGCATCCCGGCCGCCCTGCCACCACCCCTCCCGTTGAGGCGGTGAGTCCAGTGCCCAACCCCATCGGATCCACCCGGCACGACTGCCCCGACCCCCTGCGCGTTCTCACCCCGCACCTGCGGATCACCACCACGAAGCTCCCCGGGACGGCCGTGATCGTCCGCCTCGACGGCGCAGCAGACCAGGAAGACCGCCGCAGGCTCGACAACGCCCTCTCCCGCGCTCTCCAGGACCGCCCACCCCGGCTGGTCATCGACCTGGCCGGCCAGACCTTCTGCTACTCCGTGTGCCTCAATGCCCTGCTCGCCGCCCGCCTGGACGCGACGGCCGCAGGGGTGGAGATGGTACTGGCGGCCCCGCCGCCCCAGACCATGCGGCTGCTGGAGATCACCGGCACCGACAAGGTCTTCACCGTCCGCAGCAGCGTGCGCGCCGCCCTGGCAGGCGCCAGGGAGATCGGATGAGGAGCTTCACATGGACACTCCGTCTCGCTACGCGGTGACCCTGCCGGGCGTACCCGGCAGGCACAGCCCGCCCGAGGTCGTCGTCGTTCATGCCACGGACGAGGTGACCGCGGACGGGGCCCCGGTCTACGCGGACAGTGCCGGCACCTTCCGCGTGGAGATCATCGGGGAGACGGCCCGACCGCTTGCCGAGCCGGCCGGACAGGGACGGCACACCTGCCTGCACGCCACCCCGCTGTCCTGACCTCGCCGCAGTCTCGCTCCGGGCATGGCCCCAACCTGCCACCATGCTCGAGCCCTGACCGACGCGAATGGCCCGGGACCTTCGAACACGGGCACTCAGCCTCAGGCAGCCTTGCCCGCAAAGAGGCTGGTGACACGGTCAGCCGTGAGGACACCGAGGATGTAGCCGCCGGAATGCGTGATACCCTGGATGTCTACGACCCTACTCCGGTGGCGAGCGGACCGGAGCAGACTGCTGCGGAGTAGCCTGGGACACAACCGAGGACATTCCGCACACCGGCATCAGCGTCGACGTCGCCCTGGGTCATGACGGGTCCCTCGTGGACCGGACGGGCGGCTTCGCATGATGCCGATTCCTTTCCCCACCTCCTCCGGGCCGTGGAGGGTGCCCGTCGCGCCGCTGCTGCCTCGCCTGGAACTCGAGCCGACGATGTCGCGGGAGGGCGTCTTCGACGGCGCCTGGTGGCCCCGCTCGAACCGCGTCCTCGCCGAACTGCCGGACCTCATCACCGCGCTCGGCGCCCACTTCGGACGCATCGTCCGGGTCGGCCTCGACACCTCGGCCTGGGACGGCGTGCCCAGGTCCGTCGCGGCGAACGGCGTGACGATCAGGATCAACTGGTTCACCGGCAGCGACGCGACGATCAGCGTCACCCGCGGTTTCCAGGACCACTTCCTGCTACTGGTGGTACCGCCCGGCACCGCCCCGGCAACAGCCGCCTTTGCCATGGCCGGCGCCTCGGCGACCGGGAACCACACCCCGGCCGCGGAACTCCTGCTCGGCTGAGCGGTCGGGCAGGCGGGGGGTGGGGGAGCCTGTCGCCTGTGCCGGACCTCCGACGTCAAGCGGCCGCCGTCGCCCGTCCGGGCAGGCGGCCGCACCGGGGTCGGCCGATGATGGCCCTAGGGGCGCGCGACGTTCGAGGGGGCGTATGGCTGTGTGGCATGTCCGGGACTTCACACCGGACGACCTCGAAGCGGTGGTCCGGATCGACGCCGAGAGCACCACCACGGACCGGGCCGCCGTCTTCCGGCTCTCCGACGTGGTCGCCGCTCTGCAGGCACGGAATCCGAGCGTCGTCGTGGTGGCCGACGGGCATCTCGTGGGAGCGGCGGTGGGCCGGGTGGACGGGGACCGGGCATGGGTGCTGCGCATCGCCCTACACCCCGCCTGGCGGAACGTGGGCATCGGTTCCGCCTTGCTGTCAGCGTTGGAGCACCGTCTGCGGGACGCCGGTGCCAGGATCGTCGCGGCGCTGCTGCCCGACGAGGAGACCGGAGCCACCGCACTGGCCAACTCCGGATTCCACCCTCACCGGGGGCTCACGTACTTCGAGAAGTCGGAGGTCGTGAGTGCTCAGGGCGCGACGGCCCTGGCGATGCTCGGCGCGGTCATGCCCGAAGCCCGCCTCTGGGAGCAGCTCACGGGCATGGCCGACGAGAAACGGCTCATCGAACGTCGCCTGGTGCTGCCCCTGGCGAATCCCGAGCTGGCGGACGCCCACGGGGTGGAACCGCCCCGCGCGGTGGTGCTGTTCGGTCCGCCGGGCACGGGGAAGAGCACGTTCGCCAAGGCCGTGGCCGGCCGGTTGGGCTGGCCGTTCGTCGAGCTCTTCCCCTCCCGACTCGCGTCCGAGGACGGGCTGGCCACCGGTCTCGGCCGCCGTTTCGAGGAGGTGGCGCAGCTCGACCACGTGCTGCTCTTCATCGACGAGGTCGAGGAGGTCGCCGGTACGCGCAGCGTCGCCGTCCCCGCGTCGGTCGGCGTGGTCAACGAACTCCTCAAGTCGATCGTGCGGTTCCGTGACCGCGACGGCCGGCTGCTCGTCTGCGCCACCAATTCGGTGACCAGCCTGGACCCGGCGTTCCTGCGTCACGGCCGGTTCGACTACGTCCTGCCGGTCGGGCCACCCGACCCCGTGGCCCGCGACGTGCTGTGGGCCGGCTACACGGCGAAAACGGGTACCGCCGCCGACACCGCGGTCCTCGCCGAGGCCAGTGAGGGCTTCACTCCCGCCGACATCAGGCAGGTCGCCATGGCGGTCGCCCAGAGCGCGTTCGAGCGCACGCTCGACACGGGGGAGCGGACCCAGCCCAGTACCCAGGACTATCTGGACGCCATCCACCGCACCCGTCCGACCGTTTCCGACGAGATGGCCCGGGAGTTCGCCGACCAGGCGGTCCGCTACGGGCGCGTCTGATGGACACCTCGCCGTTGCGGAGTGTCCGTCCGAAGCTGCCGGGCATCGGACCCGACCACCGCGACGACGCCGCGTCGGGGCCGAACCCGGAGTAGCTTGGACATCACCGAAGGCACTTCGCATGCCGGTATCGGATATTGGCGTCGTCTCCGGCGAACGGCAATGCCGGACCCGGCCTCTCGGCCGCGTCCGGGGACAGGTCTTTGATCATGACCACGACCCTCGATCGTGCGACGACGCCCGCCGCCACGGATTCCACGGCACGGCTCTCCCTCACGCCCGGTGGCGTGCGGCCCGGCCGGCTGGACGGAGCCTGGTGGCCGCGCTCGCGCAATCTTCTTCTCGAACTCCCCGCCCTGGCCGCCGAGATCGACGAGCGGTGGGGCCGGATCACCCGGATCACCGTGAACCCTGCGCAGTGGCCCGTCATCCCCCGGCGGATACCGGTCACCGGGCACACCGTCCACGCGGGCTGGTTCACCATCGAACAGGACCCGCACATGATCATGGCCTGTTCCTACGCCCCCCGCCGGCTGAACCTGCTGGTCGTCCCGCCCCAGACGGATGCCGTCGAGGCCGCCCGGCTGATGGCCGAGGCCGCCGATCCCGCGAACACGAGGACCGCGAGCGAACTGCTCGCCGCGGAGCCGAGCGCCGGTGCGACCGCGCCGGACACCCGTTCCGACTTCCTGCCGTCGCCCGTCACACCCTCCACCGGGCTTGGCGACGCCGACCGGCGAGCCGATCTCGCCCGGAGCCGGGCCGCCTCCTGGCCGACATCCGTGTAGGCGGCTGGCGGGGGCCGCCCGGGCCGGGGCTGGCCTGCGTCACTCGCGTGACCACTCGGTCTCGGCCCGGGGTTCGCCGTCGACACCGGTCCCTTCCCAGAGTCGGACCCTGACCGCCCTGGGGCCCGGCGCGGGTCGGGAGAGCGTGCGAACGAACACGTCCCGCAGGTGGTTGGCCGCCCGCTGCGGCGGACCGTCGTACTCCAGCGGATTCGGCATCGTCGTGTCGTCCTGCCGGGACCAGCGGCCGTCGTCGTCCTGGGTCTCCAGAATCCACCGGTAGCGCCGCATCGTGGCCTCCTGTGACAACGCTCCTGCCCCGACATCTTCGCCATCAGTCTCACGCTCAACGGCCTGGCCACCACCGCGCCGCCCGACCGGCAGCAGCACATCCTGGACACCCGGGCCCCGGAGTGCCCTGACCTGCGGTGCGCTCCGCAGGCGGTGCCTGGCCGATCCGGTGGGCGGTCGTCTGTCCGTCGCAGTGGGACGCCGACGGCTCAGCGCCATTCGATCGCGAACAGGGTGGCATCGTCGCTCGTGCGCCCGCCCCGCTCCTCCTTGAGGACATGGGAGAGCATACGCACCATGGTACGGAGCCCTGAGTCCGAGCGCTCGACGCGGTTGACCCAGTCGATGAGCTGACGCTCGCCGAACTGACCCCCGCCGGGCGCGCGTTCCTCGACCAGGCCGTCGGTGAAGCACAGCACCCGGTCCCCGTGCCGCAGGAGCCGCTCACTGATCACGGGCTGCTCGCCACCGAACCCGACCGGCAGGGTGGTGGCACTCTCCAGCCGCTCGACGACGAGACGGTCGCGGATCAGCAGTGGCGCCGGATGACCGGCGTTGACCCACTGCAGGTGGCCGGTAACGGTGTCCAGGCGCATCATCTGCGCGGTCACGAAGTGGTCCGGCCCGAACTGCTCGGCGATGGCCCGGTCCATGAACGCGTAGATCTCCGCCAGTCCGATGTCGGCGCGCCTGGCGTGCCGGTACGCACCGATGGCGACGGTCGCCATGGTGGCGGCGTCCAGTCCGTGGCCCATGGCATCGATGGTCGCCACGTGCAGGAGGTCGTCGTTGAGCGCGTAGTCGAAGCTGTCCCCGGCCACGTGGTAGGCCGGTTCGAGGATGCCCGCCACGGCGACCAGGGGGACCGTCATCGAGAGCGGCGGCAGGAGCGACCACTGGATCTCGGCGGCCACGCTCATCGGCTGGACGCGCCGGGCCTGGAAGATCCGGTCGGTGTAGGCGTTCTTCGTGACCAGCAGATCGGCGACCAGGGCGCAGAAGACCCGCAGCAGCCGGCGGTCGTCCTCGTCGACGGCGTCCAGGGTCAGGGCCAGCACCCCCACCTCGTCACCGCCGTCCGGCAGGGGCAGGTACATCCGCACGCCGTCCTCCTGCGGTTCCTCGACGGGAACACCGCGCAGGAACGCCTCGCCCGCGGGTGAGGCGTCGATCGGCACCGGCTCTCCGGCCGTCAGCCCCCGCCCGTGCAGGGGTGCCAGGACCAGCTGTCCGTAGTCCTGCAGCAGGAGGACCGGGTCGCGACCGCCGAACCGGCGCACCGCCTCGGCGACCAGTGGAGCGATCATCCGGGGCGGCAGTTCCTGGGTCCGGTCCAGCAGCGGGCCCCACAGCAGGTCTTCGCCGGTACCGTGCGTCCGGCCGGGTTCCGGCATGGCGAACGGCTGGTCACCGCGCATCCTCGCTCACCGCCGTCGTGCTCCGTCGTCGGATCCGGCGCCGCTGCTGCCGAGCCGAACGCCCCGCATCCGTGAACCGAGGCAGTTCCTTCCATTACGCCCCACTGCCGGGCGATGCGCTCTCCAGTCGGTCGACAGGATGCCGAGGGCGTGCGGAGCACGGCATGGTTCCACCGCGGCTTCGGCTTCGTGGCGTCCGGCCCCGGCCGTTCACCGTGCGGAGCCGACGCGGCCGGGCGAATCCGCCGCAGGTCCGGAAGCCCACGGTTCCGCGAGTCCGGGCCGCTCACCCGTCTTCCTCGGCCCCTGCCGGACCGACGCCCCGTGCCCGCCCCTGTGGCCCCGCCGCCACGCGCACTGCCCGGCTCGGTGCGTGAGCCTTACCCGAATGGGTAGCCGTCGGGGTGCGACGAGACTTCGTCATCCGGGCGCCGTGGGACCCGAACCGATGGGAAGCGACCACCATGTCCACAGCCGTCCATCACCACCGCCACCTGACTTTCACCGCAGAGAGCGGAGCCCCCCCGGTACACGTAGGGCGGGCGTTCACCCGCCGAGCCCTCGCCGACTGGCGCCTGGATTCCTTCACCACCGGCGACGACGCCCAACTGGTCGCATCAGAACTGCTCACCAACGCCGTCCGGCACACGGCAGGTCCCCTCGCCATGGACCTGGACGATGACGGCTCGCGCCTGCGCATCACCGTCACGGATCCGCGGGCCGACATCACCCCACCCGATCCCGGCAGCCACCAGCCTGCCCGGATCGGCGGCCACGGACTGTTCATCGTCGACCGCCTCGCCCTGCACTGGGGTGCCTTCCCCGACGGCTGCGGCAAGACCGTCTGGGCGGACCTCCTCCTGCCAGGCAGGGCAGCCGGCCCGGTCGCCGTGAGACCACGGTCGTCATGACGACGGCACGACGGACACGACGGTTCAAGCGGACGGAGCGGCGAGCAGGGCGGCGGCGCGGCCCGCGGTGAGGACGCCGAGGAGGTAGCCGTCCGTGTCAACGACGGGCCAGACGGCCAGGTGCTTGATCTGCATCGCGACCGCGGCCAAGGCCAGGCCCATGCTCGGCCACGTGAACGGGCCCCGTTGATGCGGCGTGGAGCTGATCGCGGTCCGATCGGTGTACCAGGAGCGGGTCAGGAACGGGTGGAGCCCCGCCCGGGTGACCAGCCCTTCGCACCGGCCGTCGTGGCCGCGGACGACCAGGTACTCGACGTGGGCACTGCGGAAGATGTCGTTGGCTTGGTCGACGGTGCTGTCGTCGGCTATCTGGTACGCGCACACATCCATGGCGTCGCCCACCGTGAGGCGGCCGGGCCGTGCCGGATGCGGGAAGGAAATGGTCACGGCGCTCACCGTTACCCGATCTCCGGCTGCCTGCCGGCGGCCGGGATGTTGTTCACCCAGAACGAAGCCGGAAGGGGTACCGGGATGCGGAAAGCCCTGGACACTGTGAAGCCTACTCCGGCTACAAGAACGCAGACGGCATCCGCTGCTCGGAACCGGTCCGAGAACCGCTGACCACCGTGCCGGGTCCGGGCCGGACCGGGAGTAGCCTGGACATCACCGAAGGCACCTCGCATGCCGGCACCGGATACTGGCGTCGTCTCCGGCGAACGGCAATCCCGGACGTGGCACCGGTCAGGTCCGGAGACAGGTCCTTGATCATGACTGTGATCGACGGCGCGACGCTTGCCACTCCCGAACCCGCCCTGCGGTTCTGCCTGGCACCGTCCGGCTCGCGAGCCGGACGGCTGGACGGGGCCTGGTGGCCTCGGTCGCACGACCTTCCTTTCGAACTCCCCGCCCTGGCCGCCGAACTGGACGCGCAGTGGGGCCGGGTCGCCAGAATCGCCGTGCACCCCGCCCAGTGGTTGACCGTCCCCCGACGGATACCGGTCGCGGGCCACACCGTCCACGTGGGCTGGTTCACCGCTGTACAGGACCGGCACACGATCTCGGTCCGCTCGCACCTTCCCCGTCGGCTGACTCTGCTGGTCGTCCCGCCGCGAACAGGAGCCGTCGCGGCCGCCCGGCTCATGGCCGAGGCCGCCGATCCCGCGAACACCAGGACCGCGAGCGAACTGCTCGCCGACGAGCCGTCCGCGAGGGTCCCCGACCGGCGCGGGATCGTCTGGCCGGTACGCGACCCCTCGGTCTCGGCCTGGGGCTCCGCCCGGTGGGGCGGGCCGTCGTCCTCGCCCCGGCGCTCCGCCTCGGGCCCGCGGCCGACCAGCGGTGACCCCGACCACGGGTGACGCCGCCTCCCGGTCCTTTGCTCTTACGCTCCCGGCGGATCGCCGTCAGTATTCGGAGCCGCTTCGCAGGTAGGTGCCCACGACCTGGAGCCACGCTCCGGGGCTGAAGCACGCCTCGACCCGGTGCGGCGTGTCCTCGAAGGCCCGCAGGACACGAAGCGCCCCGCTGGGGTGCAGGTCGTACTCGAAGGTGACGCCGTCCGCGGCGTCCTCGTACTGCAAGTCCAGCGGCCCACTCGACGGCTCCGCCGGCGCCCGGGCCTCGGGCGAGAGTTTCACGTAGACGGACATCCTGTCGACCCTGCCTCTCCTGTCCTTCCGAGGCCCAGGCTGCGTTGCCGGTCCTCTCAGACCGCCTCGATCGGCGGCTCGGAGCCGGCGCCGGTCGAGACGAGGATCTGCCGTGCCGAGTCGGTTCCACCGGCCTCGACCGCACGGGCCATCGCGGCCAGGGCTGCCTCCTGAGCCGCCTGCGGGGGAACGACGAGCAGACTGAAGTGATCGCGCTCACCCCGCGTGACGATCACCGTGTCGTCGCCGACCGGGTAGCGGTCGATGTGCACCGGCCGCCCGTCGATGACCAGCCTGGGCGGCGCCTCGTCCCAGGCGTCCGCGTCCAGCCCTACGCTCACCACGGGGCCCAGGTGTTCGGTCAATGCCCTGACCAGACCGGGCAACTCAGCGCCGACATCCCGTGAACGCGGCCACCAGGCGCCGTCCAGCGCGCCCTCCCGCGACCGTGTGGTCGCCAGGCGCAGCAGGACCGTCCCCGGCTTCGCGGCCTGCCGGAAGCGCTCCGGAAGAAGGCCGTAGTGCGAGGGACCGGATTCATCCGACATGGCACGCCACCCATCCGCGGACACACGCCCTGTCCGCTACCGCAGAGGCGGTCCTCCGTCGCTGCCGATCGAGCCGTTCCGACATTCCCACGGTACTCCGCCCCCTCGGCCCCGGGACGGTCCGTCCGCCGTGGCCCGGTGCAACCCTCTTCGGGATGTTGCGAACATGCTCAACGCGCGCCTAGCGTGAATGGCTTCGTCGATCTATTCGCATGGAGAGGCCCGCCTTGATGATCCGTCACGTCAGAACCGCGGCGCGAGCGCTACTCGCGGCCGGGGTGCTCGTCACCGGCGCGCTCGTCGGCGCGTCGCCGGCGGCGGCCGCCACGGCACCGACGGCCCTGGCCGCATCCGACTACAGCCTCACCGCGGACTACCACCAGTTCGACACGCTCAACTCGGCCCTCGTCTCGACGCTGGGGACCTCCGCCGTACACACGGTGATGGAGAACGCGAACCACGACCGACAGGCGCTGCCCTCGTCCTTCTCCGTCGCCGGCCTGTCCACCGGCTTCCGGTTCGACGACGGCGACAACTCCGACTGCCAGAGCTTCCCGCAGGGCATCACGACGAGCCGTGACGCCGTGGGGACCGCGAACAGCGGCAACTACGACGGCCACCAGCTCGTGCTGGTGAGCTGGTACACCAAGGACGGCTGCGACGGCGCCCAGCAGCGCAGCCGGATCACCCTGGCCGACTGGGATGCCACCTATCCCAACAAGTACCGCAAGATCCTCCTCGTGGAGCCCACCGGCACCGCGGCGGCGCCGGACTTCAAGGACATCCCGATCCACGCCGGCGGGGTCTCCTGGTACGGCGACTACCTCTACGTCGCCGACACCGGGCGCGGCATGCGCGTCTTCGACATGCGCAAGATCCTCAACACCGATTCGGGCGGCACCGCCGACCAGATCGGCCGTCAGTCCGGAAGCGTCTACTACGCCCACAACTACGCCTACGTGCTGCCGCAGATCGGCACGGTCACGTCGCACGCGCCCTCCGGGAGCCCCCTGGTGTGGTCGTCGGTCTCGCTCGACCGGGTCAGCAAGTCGCTCGTGATGACGGAGTACACCTGCCAGTCGGGCTGCACCGACTACCCCAACCGCCCGCCGAGGGCCATCCGCTTCCCGTTCGCGTCCGGGGCGACGACGTTCGCCGCGACGACGACCGCCGGCCAGGCCCTCCAGCTGCCCTGGTACAAGCTCAACGGCGTGGCGTCCCACAACGGCCGGTGGTGGTTCAACTCCTCGGGGCGGAAGCAGCTCTACTACTGGACCCCGACCGCAGGCCCCGCCACCTTCGCCTGGGTGGCCGGCGGCGAGAGCCTCTCCTACTGGGAGGACGCCACCAACCCCGACCTGCTGTGGTCGCTGCAGGAGACCACGGGCGGACGCAACGTCTTCGCGGTGACCCAGTCCACCTACGGCGGCGGCTGAGCACCCGGCTGAGCACCGGGCCTGCGTCCGAACGAAGGCCCGGACCGCGTGATGCGGTCCGGGCCTTCGGCGCGTTCCGGGGGCACGGGGCCGCGTCGACGGCACTCCCGGCAGGATCCGGACGCGGGTGACCGCTTCCTTCAAGACCCGGTGGCGGCACGCTGCCTAGCGCGACGGGCATGACCAGTGCACGGTGGCTCAGCCGACCGGCTCGACCGCCGGTTCCGCCTTCTCCGCCGGTGCCCCGGCGTGGGCGGCACCCGCGCCGCCACCGCGCATCAGCACCAGGGTGAGCACCGCGGCCGCGACGACCGCGATGCCGCCCACCGTGAAGGTGGTGGAGGTGGCGGTGTTGAACGCCTCGCGGGCGGCCGCGACCAGTCCGCCGTCCCCCGTGGAGCCGGCGACGGCGAACGCGCCGGTGATGTCGTGGCGCGCGGCGGCGGGGGCGCCGTCGGGCATCGCGCCGGAGTAGGTGCTGGAGAGCACGGTGCCGAGGATGGCCACTCCGAGGGCGGCGCCGGACTGCTGGATGGTGTCGTTGAGCGCGGAGCCGACGCCCGCGTGCTCACCCGGGATCGCGCCCATCAGCGCGTTGGCGGCGGCCGGCATGCCGAGGCCGGAGCCGATGCCGAGCACCAGCATGGCCAGGGCGACCTTGGTGAAGCCGTCGCTGACCGAGAGGGTGGCCAGCAGCCCGAACCCGCCCGCGATGATCAGCATGCCGACCGCGGTCAGCACCCGCGCCGGGACCTTCTTGCCGAGCGCGGCGCCGACCCCGTTGAAGACCAGCGAGGCGATGGCCAGCGGGATGAAGGCCAGTCCGGTGTCGGTGGGCGAGAACTCCAGGACGAACTGCAGGTGCTGGGTGAGCACCAGCATCAGTCCGCCGGTGGCGAAGGTCAGCAGGACGAGCGAGAAGCTGGCGCCGGTGAACACCCGGTTGCGGAACAGCTTCAGCGGGACCATCGGCGAGTCGGTGCGGACCTGCCGGACGGCGAACCCGGTCAGCGCGGCCACGGCGACGGCGATCGCACCGAGCGTGCCGGCGCTGGTGAAGCCGTCGCGGGGCAGCACGACGATCGACCAGACCAGCGCCGTCATGCCGACCATCGACAGCACCATGCCCGGCAGGTCGGGGCGGCGCCACGGCCCCTTGGACTCCGGCATCAGCAGCACCGCCGCGAGGATCGCGACCACCGCGATCGGCACGTTGAGCAGGAAGACCGCCCCCCACCAGAAGTGCGCGATCAGCGCGCCGCCGAGCACCGGCCCGCCGACCAGGCCGATCATGGCCACCGCACTCCAGGCGGCGATGGCCTTCGGCCGCTCCTCGTCGTCGAAGACGGTGATCAGGATGGAGAGCGTGCTCGGCATGACCAGCGCGCCGCCGACACCCATCAGGACGCGTCCGGCGATCAGCTGGCCCGGGCTGTCGGCAACGGCCGCGACCAGTGAGGCGGCGCCGAACAGCACCAGTCCGATGATCATCACCTTCCGCCGCCCGAAGCGGTCGGAGAGGCTCCCCGAGGTGAGCAGCAGGCCGGCGAAGACCAGGATGTACGAGTCGATGATCCACTGGATGTCCTGCGCCCCGGCCTTGAGGTCCTCCGCGATCGGCGGGATGGACACCGTGAGCACCATGTTGTCGATCACCAGCACCAGGCTGCTCAGGCAGAGCACGACCAGGATGAACCAGCGCCGCGGATTCCGTTCCACCGCGTTTCCCCCTTCGAACTTCTCGAGTCGGCGCGGGCACACCGTTCGCCGTCCCCACGGGTACGGTGTGCGCCGCTCCGAACACTGTACGGACGCCGCACACTGTTCGCAACGACGTACGGTGTTCGGAACGACTTATGCTGAACGCAGCCCGGGCGGACGAAGCCGGACGGACGGCGCCGGACAGACGGCGCCGGACAGACGAAGCCCGGACGAAGCCCGGGCGAGCGATCACGAGTGATGAGGAGGGCCGGATGGCGGCCAAGTCGAAAGACGGTACGTCGGGCATCCCGTCGCTGTGGACCCGCCCGCAGCGACCCCGCCGGGAGCAGCCGACCCTCAGCCGCGAGCAGATCGTGGCCGAGGCCCTCGCCCTCATGGACAGCGACGGCATCGAGGCACTGAGCATGCGCAAGCTCGGCGCCCGCCTCAACGCCGGCGCCACCTCGCTGTACACCCACGTCGCCAACAAGGACGAACTGCTCGCGCTCGCCGTCGACCACGTCTTCTCCGAGCTCCCGCTGCCGGAGTCGACCGGCAGCAAGGGCGATCCGAAGGTCTGGCGCACCGCGATCGAGGAGTGCGCCGAGGGCGTGCGCGCGGCCATCCTGCGCCACCCGTGGATGGTCTCGGTGATCGGCGACGTCGGGATGGTCTACTTCGGCCCCAGCTGGATGCGGTTGTCCGAAGCCTTCCTGGCCATGCTGGAGGAGTCCGGGCTCGACCTCTTCCACGCCAACGAGGCGATGGGCGTCGTCATGGGCTACACCATCGGCGCCGCGGGCGTGGAGGCCGCCTGGCTGAGCGCACTGGCCAAGAGCGGCCGGGACGAGCAGGAGTGGATGGAACAGCTGATGCCCGCCGTCATCGAGGCCACCAAGGACCACCCGCGACTGCACCGGCTGTACACCACGCACGTGGACCAGGAGATCGCGGCGGGCCGGGACTCCGGCTTCCGCAGCGGCGTCCGGATGATCCTGGACGGGATCGAGGCCTCGTGGGCGGCCCGGACCGCCCCGGACCGCCCGAGCTGACCAACCTCAACCCCCTTCGGAGCGGGGCTCGTCGACGCCCGAGCCGCCCCGACCGATCCCGGATCAGCGCTCGTTGAGCGCCTGCACCTCGGCGTACCCCGGCACCGGCCCGACCGGCTCGCCCGCGGCGACGGCGCCCGCCGTGGCCACCGCGGCCGCCAGCGCGGAGCGGTACAGCAGCGAGCCGAGGCTCACCCGGGCCACTCCGAGCGCGGCCAGCTCGGCGAGGCCCGGGCCGGTCGGCGTCCAGAGGATGTTGAGCGGGACGGCCAGGGCGCCGACCAGCCGGGCGATGGCCGCCGGTTCGCCCAGCCCGGGGGCGAACACGCCGTCCGCGCCCGCCCGCTGGTACGCCTCCAGGCGCCGGAGGGTCTCCGGCTCGGGCTCGTCCTGCCCGCACCAGTAGGCGTCGGTGCGGGCGTTCACGAACAGCTCCGGCACGGCCGCCTTCACCGCCGCGACCTTCGCCGCATGGACGGCGACCGGCGCCAGCGTGCCGTCCGAGCGACCGTCCTCCAGGTTGATGCCGACCGCGCCCGCCGCCGCCAACTCGACGGCCAGCCCCGCCACTTCGTCCGGGTCGTCACTGAAGCCGGACTCCGCGTCGACGCTGAGCAGGAAGTCGCCGCGCCCCAGTCGCCGCGCCAGCCGTACGGTCTCCGCTCGGGTGGCGGACGCGCCGTCGGGCAGCCCGGCGGCCGCCGCCACCCCCAGACTGGTGGTGCCGATCGCGGCGTGGCCCGCGGCGGCGAGGGCGGCGGCCGAGGCGTGGTCCCAGGCGTTGGGGAGCAGCAGCGGACGGCCGGGACGGTGGTGCAGGGCGGCGAAGGGGGTCATGGGTCCTCCAGGGTTCTTCTGCTCGTACGGGTCGCACGGGCTCATGCTGCTGCTCGGTCCGGCTGTCCTGCTCGGTCCATCTGTCCTGCTCGGCTCATGGGTTCTGTCGGGCTCGGGCGCTCTGTCGTGCCGTCGGCTCCGGCCGCCGGAGGTCCCCCACGGAGTCCGCGTAGTACCCGGATCCCGAGACGTGGCAGACGATCCGCCGGAAGCTCCAGCCTGTCCCCGGCGAGTCGTCCAGCAGCGCGTCCGGCAGCGCCGCCACCCGGCGGGACCAGATCCCGGCCAGCCGGGTGAGGCGGCTGCGGGCCTCGTCCAGGTCGGCGGCGGTGAACGGGGCGAGGTCGGCCGGGGTGGTGACGTTGGAGGCGTGCCAGTGATCGGGCTCGGTCGGCGCGCCGGCCAGTCGGGCGTCCAACTCGGCCAGGTGGTCGAGGAGATGGTCGGTGACGCGGCGAACGGCCTTGTGCGGGGTGTAGGTCCGGCCGTCGGCGTTGACGATCGGGCGCCCGTCCCAGTCCGTCCAGCTCGCGGCCAGGGTCAGCACGTGGTCGACCATCTCCGGTACCAGCACGGCGAGTTCGTCCTTCGTGAGGACCTTCCCAAGCCCCTCCCCGAGGTCTCCTTCGGACGGCTCCTCGGAGCCCACCACGTCGACATCGGCCGGATCGGAGGCCCCGAACAGGATGCCTTCGGCGATGACCAGCGCGTGCGAGCGCCCCGGGCAGATCCGCGGCGGGGCGCCGAAGCCGAGCGCCACGCCGTCCGGCGCCTCCGGCTGGGCGGCCGCGATGTCCAGCACCACCTGCGTCCCGGCCGGTACCGCGGCCCCACCGACCTCGGTCGCCCGGGCGGCGAAGCGGCGCATCACCCGCAGCGGCGGGTCCTCGCGCAGGGCGCCGGCCGGCCCCTCCTCGTGGTGGCGGGCGCGCTCGACCAGCGCCGCGGTCGCGTCGCAGGCCTGGACGAGCAGACCGATCCGATTGGCAGCCCTCTCCGCATCGAGATGACCCGTGGTGGCGGACATCGCGGGCAGCAGCCGGGCCACCGCCGCATCCGCCTCCGGGTCGTCGGGCGCGTCCGCGAAGTACGAGCGGGCGACGGTCGCGACGTCCCGCGCCACCGCGTCCGGGTCGGCCAGGCCGAGCGCCGCCGCGAGCACCCGGACCGTCCGCAGCCGTACGTCGGGGTCGAAGCCGCCCGCGGCGGCCACCCGCAGCGCGGCCGGGTCCAGCCGCTCCAGGTCGGCCAGCACCAGCGCGCGGCGCCGGGCGTGCGGTTCGCCGGAGCTGAACCGGGCGACGGTGGCCCGCAGCCAGGCCACCCCGGTGGGCGCGTCCGGGGCGACGGGTGCCTCGGGCAGCGGGACCAGCGCCGGGTCGGCCAGGGCTGCCGTGACGTCGTCGTAGCGGGAGAAGGTCAGGATTCGGGAGCCGGAGATCACCGTTGGTTCGCTCATGCCGCCATCGTGGCCCCGGATCGTTTCGGCCCCCGCCGAACTGTGCCCGCGCGACCATGGAGGCATGCCCCCGCAACCCCGAGCCTCCCGCCCGCCGTCCCCCCGCCCCACCCGGCGCCCCGACCACGGCGGCGCGGCGCTCGCCGCCCTCGCCGCCCTGCTCGCCGACCCCACCCGCGCCGCCTTCTGCTCCGCCCTGCTCGACGGCCGCGCCTGGACGTCCGGCGAGCTGGCCCGGCACGCGCGCGTCGCGCCGTCCACGGCCAGCGAGCACCTGTCCCGGCTGATCGCGGGCGGGCTGCTGGCGGAGGAACGGCAGGGCCGGCACCGCTACGTCCGGCTCGCCTCCCCCGCCGTGGCCACGCTGCTCGAGGACCTGACCTCCTTCGCCGGGTCCGACCGCGCAGAGGGCCCCGACCGCGCAGAAGGCCCCGGCGACACCGACCGCTCCGAGGGCACCGACGCCACCCGCCGCACCCGCGCGCCCGCACCCCGCACCCTCGGCGAGGCCACCCGGCTGAGCGCCGAGGCCCGCGCCCGGACCTGCTACGACCACCTGGCCGGCCGCCTCGGCGTCGCCGTCGCCGACGCGCTGCTCGCCCGCGGTCTGGTCGCCGACGAGGCCGGGCTCGCCGTCACCGAGCGCGGCCGGGACTGGCTGGCCGCGCAGGCGATCGAGCTGCCGCCGCGCGCGGGCCACCGCGGCGGGCGCCCGGTGGTGCGCAGTTGCCTGGACTGGACGGAACGTCGCAGCCACCTCGGCGGAGCGCTCGGCGCGGCGCTCTGCCGGACCGCCCTGGACCGCGCCTGGGTGGAGCGGATCGGCTCCGGCCGGGCCCTGCGGGTCACTCCGGACGGCAGCCGGGCACTGCGCGAACTCCTCGGCGTGGAAGCGCCCTGACCGCCCGTCCGAACACCCCCGCCCTCTCACCCCATCGACTTCGCCCCGTCCAACGACTCCCGGATGATGTCCGCGTGCCCGGCGTGCTGCGCGGTCTCGGCGACGATGTGCAGCAGCACTCGCCGCGCCGACCAGGTCGCGCCCGGCTCGAACCACGGCGCCGACGGCAGCGGGTGGGCGAGGTCGAGATCGGGCAGGGTCCGGACCAGCTCGTCCGTCCCGCTCGCCACCCGTTCGTACTCGGCGAGCAGCCCGGCCAGCGTCTCGCCGTCCACCATCCGGAACTGGGCCGCCCACGCCTCGACACCGCCGTCCCCGTCCGGGTTCCCGGTGCCGCTCCGCATCGCCTCCGCGCCGCCGGTCATGAACCGCGCCCAGCGCGCCTCGACCGCCGCCACGTGCTTGATCAGACCGCCCAGGCACAGCTCGCTGACCGTGGTCCGCTCGGCCGCCTGCGCGTCGGTGAGGTCGCGGACGGTGCGCCGCAGCAGGCCGCGGTGCGTGTCGAGCGTCTCGATGAGGTCCTCGCGCTCCCCCATCAGACGTCCACCGTGTCCGGCTGCTCGCCGACCGTCCGCCCGAGGTCGATCAGCCCGAAGGCCGCGCCCTGCGGGTCGCCGACCGCCGCGAACCGCCCGAACGGGCTGTCCATCGGTCCGAAGTACACCTTGCCGCCGCGCGCCGTCAGCCGCTCGATCGCGGCGTCGGTGTCGTCCACGGCGAAGTAGACGCTGATGTACGAAGGCGCCTCGGGCGGCAGGAAGTCGCCCTCCGCGCCCATCCGGCCCAGCACCGGCCGGTCGCCGACCTGGAACATCCGGTAGTCGAACTCCTCGGAGTCCATCTTCCTCACGCCGTACGGGAAGACCGCCGGGAAGAAGGCGTCCGCCTTCGCGGGCTCGCGGGTCACCAGTTCGGCCCAGCTGTACGCGCCGGGCTCGCCCTGCTTCTCGAAGCCCTCGTGGCGCTCGGCCTGCCAGACGCCGAACACGACGCCGCCCGGGTCCTTGGCGATCACCATCGTGCCGAAGTCGCCGATCTGCATCGGTCCCATGACCACCTCGCCGCCGTTGGCGCGGATCCGCGCGGCGGTGGCACCGGCGTCCGGCGAGGCGAGGTACAGGCACCAGGCGGACTGCGCCTGTTCACCGGGCATCGGCGGGACGATCGCGGCGACCGCCTTGCCGTCCGAGTACGCCTGCGTGTAGTTGCCGAACTCCGACGAGCTCTCGCCGAAGGTCCAGCCCAGCACGTCGCCGTAGAAGGCCTTCGCGCCCTCCAGGTCGGTGAACATCGCGTCGGCCCAACAGGGCGTGCCCTCAGGTAGCGCAGCCATCTCTCTGCCCTCGTGTGCGGTGAAGTGCGCGCGCCGGAAGGCGCACGCCGGCCCCCGACTCGCCAGCCTAGCCACGACGCGGCGCACCCGCGCGGGATGGCCCACACGGGTGCGCCGACCGCGCGCTCAGTGCTGCGGCACCGCCCCGCTCGGCTGCAACCGCAGCGAGGCGGTGCCCAGGCCGGTCGGACCGAGTGGCACCACAGCCGTCTCGGTCGTCACGGCCGTCACAGTCCCGGCCCCGGCCCCGGGTGCCGCCGCCCGCCGGGCCTGCGTCGCCGCCGCCAGGTCCCGCTCGGCGCCGAAGTGCCGCCGCAGGTCCTCCTCGCGGTACCGCCGGCAGCGCTCGTGCCAGTTCAGGACGCCCGCGAGCCAGTCCTCCAACGCCTTCACGTACCCGTCGAGCAGCTCCCGCACCTGCCCGTCCAGCCCGAAGTCCTCGTACATGACCGGGAGTTCCTTCTGCGCGACGTGCCGGAACTGGTCCAGCCGCGAGTGCATCAGGTCGTCGACGATCCGGACCGCCGACGGGTAGTCGCAGTTGAAGAAGTTCTGCACCACCAGGACGACGTTGTGCAGCTCGCCCTCGTACTCGATCTCCTTCTGGTACGAGAAGACATCGTTGATCATGGCGCCGTAGTCCATGGCGGAGTTCTCCAGCGCGCGCATCGAGCCGTGCCGGTAGACCTCGGCGGGCACCTCCGTCCCGTCGCCGAGGCGGCTGAGGCTCACGGTGAGGTCGGAGCCGAAGGTGGCGCGCCGCATCTCCAGGTAGTCCACCGGGTCCGGGATCCGGTTCTGGATCCGGTTGGCCAGCTCCCAGACCCAGCTCGCCGTCATGGACTCCACCGACGCGCGGAACCGGGTCCTGGCCTCAACGGTCATCGGACCGGCCGTCCGCTCCCAGAGGTCGGCGAGGCCGCGCTCCAGCGCGTTGGCGGGCTCGGGCGCGGGGGTGCCGTCCAGCGGCATGAAGAGCGCCAGCCGCGCGTTGGCGAGCTTGGCCCCGGCGAGGTCCCGGGTGCGTCCGAAGACCGCCGGGTAGTAGTCGTCGGCCCAGGTGCCCCACGCCAACCAGGCGGTTTCGAGGTCGAGTTGCCCGGCGGTGGCATCCGGGTCGAGGCCGGCCGCGCACAGCGCCAGGTCGTAGTCGCGCATCGACTCGGCGTCCCAGACGCCGGAGCCGGGCACGGCAGGGTCGGCCTCCAGCAGGCCCATCCGCTCGGCCCACTCGACCACGCGCTCCCGGGCGCCCTCCAGGTGCGGGCTCAACGACAGCGCGAACGGCAGCTCGAACTCGGGCAGTCGGGACGGACCGACGGCCTGGAACGGCACGTGCCGGTACGAACGCGCCCGCCGCTCGGCCGGCCCGGCGGCGGACTGCACCACGGCCTTCGCCGCTTCCTCCCCCGTCTCGCCGACCGTCGCCCCACTGCGCAGGATGTCCAGCGCCGAGGTCCCGATCCCGCCGATCGCGTACTGGTCCCACCAGTTGCCCGCACCGGGCCGCCCCGGCAGGCCCGGCAGCGCGCCGCCCGCCCCGGGCGCCACCCCGCCGCCCGAACCCGCCGACGCCCCACCGCCGTTCATGTAGCGGCTGGAGCGCATGTGCCACTCGTGCCCGCCGGACTGCCAGTCCTGCAGCCCCTTGACGTACGCCATCACCCTGGCGCGGCCGAAGGCGTCGAGCCCGGTCTCCTCGAACAGCACCGGCAGTTCGGTGAACACGGTGTTCTCGAACTGCTGGAGCCGTGAGGTGAGCAGGTCGTTGACCGCCTCGGCGGCCTCCTGGGTGGTGCACTCCAGGAACCGCTCCAGCACCAGGATGCCGTTGCTCAGCTCGCCCTCGTCCTCCACCTCCCGCTGGTACGAGAAGAGGTCGTTGCGCAGGTGCACACCGTCGGAGAAGGCGTCCATCAGCACCCGCAGCGCGCGCGAGCCCGAGACCTCCTTCGGCACCTCGGCGTCGGCCGCGTACTCGACCAGTTGCGCGGACCACGGCGCACCGCCGACCTTGCGGCGCATCTCGATGTACTCGACCGGGTTGGCCACCCGGCCCGCGTCGATGTTGGCGAGCTCCCAGAGCGACTCGTTCAGCAGGTTGCGGGTGCTCTCGGCGAACCGGATCCGCCAGTCCTCGCCCATCGCGGGCACGGTGCGCCGCCAGAGGTCGGCCAGGCCCGCCTCGACCGGGTTCTCCGGCTCGGGCACCGGGTCGGCCGGGTCGGCGGGCATGAACAGCGGCAGCCGGTCCAGGTGCGCCTTGCCCGCCGCCCGGTCGTTGGTGCGCTTGAACATGTCGAGGAAGTGGTCGTCGAAGAAGAAGACCCAGACGTACCAGTCGGTGACCAGCGACAGCACCTCGGCGGAGGCGTCGGGGTGGGTGTAGGCGCAGAGCAGGCCGTAGTCGTGGGCCTCCAGGTCGGCCCGGTCCCAGATCCCGGAACCCTCCAACATGCCCATCTCCCGGGCCCAGTCGGTGGAGTGGGCCCGCGCCTCGTCCAGATGCGGGTTGAGGCGTGCCGGGTGCGGCACGTAGAAGGACGGCAGTTCGAACGGCTGGGTCACGGCGGGCGAGCCTTTCTGGACGCGTCGATTGGACCAAGAATGACCCGCGCCCCGGGTGCCGCACCGACACAACAGGAACAGTCATATGAGATGACCCACCCGCTCGAACCCCACTCGAACTGCCGCCCGAGCACCAGCCCAGCCCTGGATCGTACGTACGGCCCCGCCGCCCCACCCCTCCCACCCCCACCACAACCACCCACCCAGCCGAGCGCACCCCCGCCCCCGCACACCCCCACGCACCACCCCTCCGCCCCACAAGTCCCGACTCCGCAGGAGCGAGCCGTGATCGGCTCGCCCCTGCGGAGTCGGGTCCCGGGTGCTGTCGGTCCTCAGGCGCGGGCAAAAAATATTCCGCGTCACCCCCCGGAGGCCCAACAACCGCTCCGCCAACGAACAAAGCAGGCATGGTAAGGCCTGGAACACCAAGACTTCCCCCGCTACGGGCGTGTTGACCACCTCCGTCAACCCCGCGTCCACCAGACTGGGCGCCGACCCGACGTCAACTCCGAGGAGGGCAAGCCCATGAACGTCACCGTTCGGCTCGCACAGCAGCCCGAGGCCGACGAACTGCTCGGACGGAGTGCGCTCGCCGCGCTCGTCGGCATGCTGCTCGACCAACAGGTGCCGATGGAGTGGGCGTTCACCGGCCCGCTGACCATCGCACAGCGCCTCGGCCGGGACGACCTGGACGCCCACGAGATCGCCACCTACAACCCGGAGGAGTTCGTCGCGCTCCTCTCCGCGAAGCCCGCCGTCCACCGCTACCCGGCGGCGATGGCCAAACGGGTGCAGCAGCTCTGCCAGTTCCTCGTCGCGCAGTACGACGGCGACGCCGCCGCGCTGTGGAAGAACGTCCGCACCGGCAAGGAGCTGCTGAGCCGCCTCAACGCCCTGCCCGGCTTCGGCAAGCAGAAGTCGCAGATCTTCCTCGCCCTGCTGGGCAAACAGTACGGGGTGCGGCCCGAGGGCTGGCGCGAGGCGGCCGGCGCGTACGGCGAGGAGGGCGCGCACCGCTCGGTCGCCGACATCACCGGTCCCGAATCCCTCACCCTGGTACGGGAGTTCAAGCAGGAGATGAAGCGCGCCGCGAAGGAGGCCAAGGCCGCCGCCAAGCCCCGCACCACCACCCGTACGGCCGCCGCGCCGACCCCGACCGGCGCGCGCTGAGGCCCGGTGGCCCCGCCCCGGAACCGGTCGCCCGACCCCGTCCAGCCCTGCGCCGCGACCTCGCCCGCGCCGGGACGGCAGCAGCTACCGAGCGGTCCCCGAGCGCCGGTAGTCGTACCGCCCGCGGATCCACCGGCTGAAGTACCGCCCGTGGCTCTCCGCGGCCAGCAGCTCCCGGTGCACCCGGGCCGGTACGCCCGCGTACACGTACACCCGCCCACCGGCGAACTCCAGCTCCAGCAGCCGCGCCACCGGGTCGTAGCCGACCGAGCGCAGCACCGAGGAGTCCACCGCCGTACGGTCCATCGCCCTCCAGTGTGCGACGAGGGCCCCGGTCGCGCAGCGCGACCGGGGCCCTCGCACGGGGCACGCCCGCGTCAGACCAGGGCGGACTCCCGCTCCACCGCGGCCGCTTCGGCCTCCCCGGTCGCACCGGCCCCGGCCGCACCCCGCCGCCGCGGCAGCGCGAACATCAGCAGGAACACGGCCGCCAGCACCCCCGCGACCCACCACAGCGCGTGCACGAAGGCCCCGCCGAAGGCCGTCCCGACCGCCTCCGGTGCGACGACGTCGTCCATCGCCCCGAAGAAGGCCACCGACACCAGCCCGAGCCCGAGCGCGTTCCCCACCTGCTGCACCGTGTTGATCAGCCCGGAGGCCGAGCCGGCGTGCTCGCGCGGCACCTCCGCCAGCACCGCGTCCGTGATCGGCGCGACGATCAGCCCCATGCCGAGGCCCATCACCACCAGCGGCAGCGCCATCTGCCAGGGCGTGATCGCCGTCCCGTACCGGTCCGCCTCCCAGATGTAGGTGAGCACGCCCGCCGCCATCACCAGCGCGCCCGCCTGGAGCACCTTCCGGCCGAACCGCGGCACCAGCTTCTGCACCGACAGGCCGGCGGCCGTGGAGACCGCGATCGAGAACGGGATGCCGGTCGTGCCGGCCTTGAGCGGGCTCCAGCCGAGGCCCACCTGCATGTAGAGCGTCCAGACCAGGAAGAAGATGCCGAGCGCCACGCCGAAGGCCAGCTGCACGCAGATCCCGGCCGCGAAGGACTTCACCCGGAACAGCGAAAGCTCCACCAGCGGCGAGCCGTCCCGCCGCGTCTTGGCCTTCTCGTACGCCACGAACAGCGCGAACACCGGCAGGCTGCCGGCCATCGACAGGTACCCCCAGAACGGCCAGCCGGCCTCCCGCCCGTGCGTCAGCGGGTAGATCAGCATCAGCAGGCCCAGGCTGGCCAGCAGCACGCCCACCAGGTCGAGCTTCAGCGCCTGGTCGGCCTTGGACTCGTCGATGAAGCGGCGTCCGAGCAGCAGGCCGACGATGCCGACCGGCAGGTTGATCAGGAAGATCGGCCGCCAGGCCAGGCCGAACAGGTCCCACTCGGTGAGCAGCGCACCGATCATCGGACCGGAGACTGCGCCCAGGCCGACCACCGCGCCGAACATGCCGAACACCTTGCCGCGCTCCTCCGCCGGGAAGGTCGCGTGGATGATCGACAGCACCTGCGGCACCATCAGGGCCGCCGTCCCGCCCTGCAGCAGCCGGGTCGCGACCAGCATCTCCGGTCCGGAGGCCAGCCCGCAGAGCGCGGAGGCCAGGGTGAAGCCGCCGATCCCGACCAGGAACAGCCGCTTGCGGCCGTGGATGTCACCCAGTCGCCCGCCGGTGATCAGCCCGATCGCGAAGGCCAGCGCGTACCCGCCGGTGACCCACTGCACGGCGCTGAAGGAGGCGCCGGTGTCCGCCTGGATGCTGGGGATGGCGATGTTGACGATGGTGACGTCCACCAGGTCCATGAAGGAGGCCACCATCACGATCGCCAGCGCGATCCACCTCCGCCGGTCGGCTGCCGCCGCGCTCATTCCGTACTCCTCGACTCGTCTCGTTCGACTCGACGTCGACGTCTCGTTCTTCTTCGCTCTTCTCGACGTCCACGACGGTACGGGCCATGTAGGTCAGATCCTGTCCCACTTCATCCGGCATCCTGGGAGGCATGAGCGACACCCCGGCCCGGCTGCTGAACCTGCTGTCCCTGCTCCAGACCCCGCGCGAGTGGCCCGGCAGCGAACTCGCCGAGCGGCTCGGGGTCAGCCCCCGGACGATCCGGCGCGACATCGACCGGCTGCGCGACCTCGGCTACCCGGTGCAGGCCACCATGGGCGCGGTCGGCGGCTACCGGCTGGTCGCGGGCACGGCGATGCCGCCGCTGCTGCTGGACGACGAGGAGGCGGTGGCCATCGCGGTCGGGCTGCGGGCGGCGGCCGGGCACGCGGTGGTCGGCATCGAGGAGGCCTCGGTACGGGCGCTCGGCAAGCTGCTCCAGGTGCTGCCGAGCCGGCTGCGGCACCGGGTCGGGACGCTCAACAACGCGACCGTGCCGCTGCTCACCGGGGACGGCCCGACCGTCGACCCGGACGACCTCACCCTGCTCGCCGGCGCCGTCACCAACCACGAACGCCTGCGCTTCGCCTACCGCGCCTACGACGGCACCGGCACCAAGCGGCTGGTCGAGCCCGAGCGGCTGGTCTCGGTCGGCCGCCGCTGGTACCTGGTCGGCTACGACCTGGACCGCGAGGACTGGCGGCTGTTCCGGGTCGACCGGCTGAGCGAGCCCTTCGCCACCGGCGCCCGCTTCACCCCGCGACCGCTCCCCGCCGAGAACGCCGCCGCGTACGTGGCGAGCAAGCTGCACCGCCCGTCACCGAGCGGCACCGTGGTCGCCACCGTGCACGCCCCGGCCGAGCTGGTCCGGCGGCGCTTCAGGCCGGGCGACTCCGAGATCGAGCCGATCGACGAGCACAGCTGCCGGCTGCGCTCCCGCTCCGACTCCCTGGAGTGGACGGCGATGCGGCTGCTCTCGCTGGACCGCGCCTTCGAGGTGCACGAGCCGCCGCAGCTGCGCGAGCACCTGCGCGGGCTGGCGAAGCGCGCCGACCACGCCGCGGGGGCGGAAGGTTAGGCCGCGGACGACCCGGGCGGTCTGCCGCGCACTGCTCCCGACCCACCAGGACGGCCGGCTCCCGTCCGGGCCGGCCGTCCGGGTCAGGGCCCGGCGGCCGGCCCGCCACTCCTCCTCGGGCAGCCGCCGGACCTCGACCGGACGATCGGGTACCGACGTCGAGGATCAGACCCCGTACTCAGCGGTGAGCAGCGCCCGGCCGAGGGTGTGGAAGGTGAGGTGGAAGCCCACCTGGGCCGGCGGGGTGTCGGCGGTGACGTCCAGCTTCTCCACGTCCAGGGCGTGCACCGCGAAGACGTAGCGGTGCGGCGCGCCGGGCGGCGGGGCGGCGCCGTCGTACTTGTTGCCCGGGAAGTCGTTGCGGCCGTGGAAGGAGGCCGCGCCCGGCAGGCTGTCGTCCGAGGACCCGGCGCCGCGCGGCAGTTCGGCGGTGTCGGCGGGCAGGTTGAGGGCGAGCCAGTGCCACCAGCCGGAGCCGGTGGGCGCGTCCGGGTCGTAGCAGGTGACGGCGATGCTCCGGGTGCCCTCCGGCAGGCCCGACCAGGACAGCTGCGGCGAGAGGTTGCCGCCGCCGTGGATGAACTCCCGGTCCAGCGTGCCGCCTTCGGTGATGTCCCGACTGCTCAGCTGGAAGGACGGCACCTGCGGCAGGAACTCGTACGGCAGCGGCGGACGCTTGGTCATGGGTGGTCACCTCTCGCGATCGGAATGACACGAGTCACTGTAGTGGGGTGCACGTCCGATCCGGTCGCCCCTACAGTCGAGGCATGGCCACCAGGATGACCCGTCTGCTCTCCGACTCCCGCACCGCACTGCTGACGATGCTCGGTTTCCAGGCCGTCATCTGGTCGGTACAGGTGGTGAACTGGCTGGACGACTACGGGCTGTCACGGGAGTACGGCCTGCGCTCGGAGCAGGTCGCAGACCTGCCCGAGATGTTCACCTCGCCCTTCCTGCACTTCAGTTGGGACCACATCGAAGCGAACTCCTGGCCACTGTTCGTGCTCGGCTTCCTGGCCGCCTTCCGCGGCATGCGCAGGTTCCTGCTGGCCAGTCTGGTGATCGCGGTGTCCGGCGGACTGACGGTCTGGCTGCTGGAGCGCCCGAACACGGTGACGGCCGGCGCGAGCGGCCTGGTCTACGGCTACCTCGGCTACGTGGTGCTGCGCGGCGTCCTCGACCGCAAGGTGCTGGACGCGGTGGTCGGCATCGCCGTCGCCGCGGTCTACTCGACCCTCCTGATCGGCGTGCTGCCGGTCACCCAGGGCGTCAGCTGGCTGGGCCACCTGGGCGGGCTGATCGGCGGGCTCGCCGCCGCCGTCCTGCTCCGCGACCGGGCGCCGGAGCCGGCCCCGGCAACCGCCGCGAAGCCCGTCACCCCCGCCGACTCCAGGTCCGCCCTGCTCAAGGAGCTCGACGACCTCGGCCTCTGAGCCGTCCGGGGCAGCCGGTCTAGACCAACCCGGGCCCTGCGGCTAGCGTGAACGGCGCACCAGCCCCCAGCCCCGGAGCCGCACCGTGGAGTCGTCCGTCCTCGCCTTCGCCACCGACCTGCTGGACGAGGGCGCCGACACCTTCTTCGGCAACCTCACCGACCGCGCCGGGGTCGGCGGCGTCACCCTCGCCTCGGTCTACCACGAGGCCCGCGACGTCTTCCCGCACAACCCACGCCGGGTGATCCGCTACCTGGAGCCGGGCGCGGCGTACTTCCGCCCCGACCCGGCCGCCTGGCGGGGCCGCCGACTGGCACCCGCCCCGTCCACCGCCATCGGCGAGCGCGACCCCTTCGCCGAGGCGGCCGACGAGGCGCGCCGCCGCGGCCTGAAGCTGCACGCCTGGACGGTCTTCTGCCACAACGACCGGCTCGGCTTCACCCACCCCGACTGCGCCCCGGCCAACGCCTTCGGCGACCGCCACCTCACCGAGCTCTGCCCGGCGAACCCGGAGGTCCGCGAGTACGCGCTCACCCTGGTCGCCGAACTCGCCCGGTACGGCGTGGACGCGATCCGCGCCGAATCGCTGCACTTCCACGGACTGCGCCACGGCTACCACCACGAGCGCTACTTCGAGGAACTGGGCCCGACCGCCGAGGCCCTGCTCGGGGTCTGCTTCTGCCCGCACTGCCGCGCCGCCGCCACCGCCGCCGGCGTCCCCGCCGAGGAGGCGGCCGCGGCCGTCCGCACCGAGCTGCGCCGCCGACTGGCCGACGAGTCCGCCGCCGCCGAGCCCGCCGACCTGAGCGCCCTCGCCGACGGCGCCTTCGCCGCGTACGTGGACGCCTCCGCCGCCACCGTCACCTCGCTGGCCGCCGACCTGTCCGAGCAGGCCCGCCGCCACGGCATGCGGCTGAGCTTCATGGACGGCGGCGGCCCCGGCAAGGGCTGGCTCGCCGGGATCGACCTGCCCGCCCTCGCCAAGTCCGTCGACGGGATCGAGACCCTCGGCTACGACCGGACCCCGGAGGCCGTCCGCGAGAGGATCGCCGCCTTCGCCCTGCACGGCGTCCGCCCGCAGGAGATGGCGGTGATCCTGCGCCCGATGTCCTCCGACTGCGACGGCCCGGAGAACCTCGCCGCCAAGATCGCCACCCTGCGCGAGCTCGGCGTCCCCGAGGTCGAGTTCTACAACTACGGCCTGATGCGCCTGTCCTCCCTCGACCGGATCGGCACCGCCCTCTCCGGCTGAGGACCGTCACCGCCGCCGCTTGGACGTCCCGAACAGGCTGCGCGAGATCTCCTGCCCGAGCTGCCGCCCCGCCGAGCGCGCGAAGGACTTCACCGTCGGATTGCTCAGCAGCGACCCGAGCAGTCCGCCCACGCCCTCCTTCTGCGCCTCCCGCCGCTGCGGAGCACGCTCCGCATCCCGCTCCGGAGCCGGCGCTTCGGCGGGCTCCGTCGGCGCCGCCGCCGGCCGGGGCGCCCGCGCCGCCAGCTTCTCGTACGCCGACTCCCGGTCGATCGCGTCCCGGTAGCGCGCGGTCAGCGGCGAGGCGTCCACGGCCGCCTGCAGCGCTCCCGCCTCGATCGGCCCCATCAGCGACTGCGGCGCCCGCAGCCTGGTCGCCGCGACGGGCGTCGGCGCGCCCTTCTCGGACAGCACGGTCACCACCGCCTCCCCGGTGCCGAGCGAGGTCAGCACCGCGCCGAGGTCGTACGAGGAGCGCGGGAACGTCGAGACGGTGGCCTTGAGCGCCTTGGCGTCGTCCGGGGTGAAGGCGCGCAGCGCGTGCTGCACCCGGTTGCCCAGCTGCGCCAGCACGTCGGACGGGACGTCCCGCGGAGTCTGGGTCACGAAGAAGATGCCGACGCCCTTGGACCGGATCAGCCGCACGGTCTGGGTGATCGCCTCCAGGAAGGCCCTGGAGGCGCCCTTGAACAGCAGGTGCGCCTCGTCGAAGAAGAACACCAGCTTGGGCTTGTCGAGGTCGCCGACCTCGGGCAGCTCCTGGTAGAGGTCGGCGAGCAGCCACATCAGGAAGGTGGAGAACAGCCGCGGTCGGTCCTGCACGGCGGGCAGCTCCAGCACCGAGACCACGCCCCGGCCGTCCGGGGCGGTGCGCAGCAGTTCGGCGGTGTCGAACTCGGGCTCGCCGAAGAACGCCCCGGCGCCCTCGTTCTCCAGCACGGTGAGCGCGCGCAGGATGACACCGGCGGTGGCCGCCGAGAGGCCGCCGATGGTCCTCAGTTCCTCCTTGCCCTCGGGCGAGGCGAGGAAGGCGATCACCGCGGTCAGGTCCTTGAGGTCGTAGAGCTCCAGGCCCTTGCCGTCGGCGTAGTGGAACACCAGGCTGAGCGAGGACTCCTGGGTCTCGTTCAGGTCGAGCACCTTGGCCAGCAGCAGCGGCCCGAAGCTGGTGACGGTGGCCCGGATCGGGATGCCCGCGCCCTGCCCGCCGAGCGAGTAGAACTCGGCGGGGCAGCCCTGTGCCGTCCACTGCTGTCCGACCTCGGCGGCCCGGGCGCCGGTGCGTTCGCTCGGCGTGCCGGGCGCGGCGACGCCGGAGACGTCCCCCTTGATGTCGGCGAGGAACACCGGCACGCCCTGCCCGGAGAGCTGTTCGGCGATCAGCTGGAGCGTCTTGGTCTTGCCGGTGCCGGTGGCCCCGGCGACCAGTCCGTGCCGGTTGAGCACGCCCAGCGGGATGCGCACCGGGGCGTCCGGGTAGGCGGTGCCGTCCAGCAGCACCGCACCGAGGTCGAGGGCGGGCCCGGTGAAGGCGTACCCGTCGGCGATCTCCCGGACGGTCTGCGGGGTGGGGGCGGAGTCCATCGGTGCACACTCCTGGGCGGATCGATGTTCGCGACATTTCCCATCAAACTGCCGCATTCGGCCACGCGCAGTTCACACCGGCGCGCGTGGCGGCGTCGCGGCTGCTACGCCATTCGCCACCCAAACGGTAGGCTTTCCGTGTGATCTTCAAGCGCATCGGCAATGGGCGGCCGTACCCGGATCACGGCCGGACGAGCACCCGACAGTGGGCTGACGTCGCCCCGCGTCCGGTGCGGCTCGACCAGCTGGTGACCACCAAGGGCCAACTCGACCTCGAAACCCTGCTGGCCGAGGACTCGACCTTCTACGGGGACCTCTTCGCCCACGTGGTGAAGTGGCACGGCGACCTCTACCTGGAGGACGGGCTGCACCGGGCCGTACGGGCCGCGCTGCAGCAGCGCCAGGTGCTGCACGCCCGCGTCCTCGAGATGGAGTGACGGGCCGCCGGCACCGGGTTCGTCGCACCCGCCCCAGGCTTCCGGACCGCCCCCTCGCCACCCCGGCGGAGGGCGGTCCGCGCGTACCCCGGTACCCCCTTTCGGGTGCCGGGGTACTCCAGATGATGATCGTTTAGTACCTTCGCGGCTGTACGGCACTACGCTGCTGACTACGGCCGCGACCAGGGGATCCGCCCGCTCCGGGGGATTGCCCCTACCCGGCCGCACCGTCATCCCGACCCCGCCCCGGTACGAGGGGGAGACAAACCATGAGCATGTTGACTCCCCAAGGCCTCAAGGGGAAGCAGTACCGCATCACCGGCAACTCCTACCCACGGCTGGGCCGGCCCCCGAAGAAGAGCCGCAAGGTGGTCGCCGCGCTGGCCGGCCTGCTCGCCCTGGCCCTGATCGCCCTCGGCGGCGTGCAGCTCTACGACATCTTCACGGGCAGGAACAAGAACTCCTCCGCCCAGGCCTGCGCGACCCCGTCCGGCAAGCCGCTGGCCGCCCCGACGCCGGGCGCCACGCCGGGCTCCCCCGCCGCCTCCGGCGCACCCGCCGCCCAGGTCGACCCGCACGCCGTCCCGCAGCCCGCCGCGGTCACCGTGAACATCTACAACGCCACCACCAAGGCCGGCCTGGCCGGGCGGACGGCCGAGGAGTTCAAGAAGCGCGGCTTCGTCATCGGCAAGGTCGGCAACGCCCCCGCCGAGCTGGACAAGAAGGTGCCCGGCACCGCCCAGGTGATCGCCGGCCCGACCGGCGCCGGGGCCGGCACCCTGGTCGGCTCGCAGATCGCCGGAGCCACCGTCACCGCCGACGCCCGCGCCGACGCCAGCGTGGACTTCGTGATCGGCGACAGCTACAACGCCCTGCTGGACGAGACCCAGGCGGCCGCCGCCCTCGCCCTGGCCACCAAGCCCTCCCCCACCCCGACCGCCACCGGCAGCTGCTGACACCCGGCACGAACGACGAGGGCCCTCCGGCGAACGCGCCGGAGGGCCCTTCCCGTGTGTTCGCGGTCAGCCCGCGGTGCCGTACAGCCGGTCGCCCGCGTCGCCGAGGCCGGGGACGATGTAGCCGTTCTCGTTGAGCCGCTCGTCCAGGGCGGCGGTGACGACGGTGACCGGCAGGCCCGCCAGCTCCCGCTGCATCACCTCGACGCCCTCGGGGGCGGCCAGCAGCACCACGGCGGTGACGTCGGTGGCGCCGCGCTCGATCAGCATCCTGATCGCGGCGACCAGGGTGCCGCCGGTGGCCAGCATCGGGTCGAGCACGTAGACCTGGCGGCCGGAGAGGTCGTCCGGCATCCGGGTGGCGTAGGTGGAGGCCTCCAGGGTCTCCTCGTTGCGGACCATGCCGAGGAAGCCCACCTCGGCGGTCGGCAGCAGACGGGTCATCCCGTCCAGCATGCCGAGGCCGGCGCGCAGGATCGGCACCACCAGCGGGCGCGGGTAGCTGAGCCGGGTACCCAGCGTGACCGCCACGGGCGTGGTGATCTCCACCTCGTCGGTGCGGACGTCCCGGGTGGCCTCGTAGGCGAGGAGGGTCACCAGCTCGTCGGTCAGGCGACGGAAGGTCGGCGAGTCGGTGCGCTCGTCGCGCAGGGTGGAGAGCTTGTGGGCGACCAGGGGGTGGTCGACGACGTGGAGACGCATGTACCGAGGTTAGCCCGGGTCTGGACGCCTGTACGACACGCCGTGCCCGACCCGGGGCACCGGACCGGGTGACGCCGCTGTGACACGCCGTGACAGAGGGCGAATGTCCGGACGGAAGCGTCCCCTGTGGTATCAACCGGGCCGTTCTGGGAATGTCACGTCTTATGACGAGCAACCCGAAAGCCGGGGACGGCTCGGCGGACGAGCCCGGCGGCGGGGCGGGCCGGCGCCCGGGCCCGCCGGACGACCCCCCGGAGACCGAGGCGGAGCGCCGCAAGCGGCGCGCCGTCTTCCTGCGCGAGCTCGCCGAGGCCCGCGAGCTGCGGGAGCGGGTCCAGCCCCGGCGGACCAAGGAACGGCGGATGCGCGAGGCGATGCGAATGCGAACCTTCCGGATCTGACGGGCCTCCGACCGGAGTCCGGCGGGCCGCGGTCCGGGTCCGCGACGAGACGGGACCGGGGCCCCGGACGGCAGGCGATCGGGGCCCGGGCGGCCCCGACGGGCGTTCGGAGCAAATTTCGACCGGCCTCGGACCGCCTTGGTCCGGCTCCGCGCTCTCCCTCCCGGTCCTTCCGACACGACCTGCAAAGACGCGCTGCAGAACACCCCCCGCAAGGGCCGGCTTTCTGTCACGATTCCGATGGGACGGTCCGAACAAGCGGGCCGCCTCTGGCGCGGGGGCGGCCAGTTTTCCGCATTGCCCGAGCGCGCCGACAGCCGAGACGGATGATCTTGGGAGTGTCCCTGGTGGCGTACTTCGCTGCAGTGCTTGCTCGCACCGAGGACGGGTGGGATGTGAGCGAGACGGAGCTCGACGACGTCGAAACCCTGGCCGATCTGGCCGACCTGGCCCGCGACTCCGCGCAGGACGACGACAGCGTCCTGATCTTCATCGAACAGGAGGACTCGTGGTTCGCCATCGTCCGCGTGGACGGTGAGGAGGACCCGCGGATCTTCGTGTCGGACGGCGCCGCCGCCGCCCGCAGCTCCTACGGCTCCGTCCTCACCGACGAGCTGGTCGACCAGGCCGGCGAGAGCGAGTTCGGCGACCTGGACCACCTGCTGGACGAGGAGGCGGAGGCCCAGGACCAGGAGGACGAGGACGCCGAGCCGCGCGGCGGCGTCCCGGTCGGCCCGCTCGGCGACGCCCACCTGCTCACCGAGTTCGGCCTGGCCTCCGACGAGCTGCTCGCCCTCAGCGGCGAGGGCGCGGTGCCGGGCGACGCCCTGGAGGAGATCGCCGAGGCCATGGGCTGTGGCGAGGTCCTGGAGGCCGTCCGGTAGCCGCCGGATACCCGACACTGGATGCCATGCAGCCCGCATCCACCGCGCAGACCCTCCCGCACGTCCCGCCACTGCCCGCTCCCGTCCGCCCCGATCCGGTCCGCGACCGCTGGGCGGCGCCGATGCGCCTCGCCATCGCCGAGGCCGCCCTGGCGCCGACCACCGGGGACGTCCCGGTCGGGGCGCTCGTCCTGGGCCCGGACGGCGAGGTGATCGGGCGCGGCCACAACGAGCGCGAGGCGGTCGGCGACCCGACCGCGCACGCCGAGGTGGTCGCGATCCGGCAGGCGGCGCAGAGCTTGAGAGGGGGCGCGCGCAGCGCGTCGGACAAGGGTGGCGGCGGGCGACGGGAGGGCGAGTGGCGGCTGAGCGGCTGCACGCTGGTCGTCACGCTGGAGCCGTGCACCATGTGCGCCGGCGCGATCGTGCTCTCCCGGATCGACCGGGTGGTCTACGGCGCCCTCGACGAGAAGGCCGGTGCGGCCGGTTCGCTCTTCGACGTGATGCGCGACCGCCGGCTCAACCACCGCCCCGAGGTGATCTGGGGCGTCCTGGCCGAGGAGTGCGGCGAGCAACTGCGGGCGTTCTTCGACACCCACCGCTGAACCCCCGCGGAGACCCGCCACCGGCCGCGCGCGGCGCTCGCCCCGATACGGATTTCGTGACGGCGCCACCCGTCCGGTAGAGTTCCCCTCGGTAGCGTGTCCGAGCGGCCAAAGGAGCACGCCTCGAAAGCGTGTGTGGGGGCAACTCCACCGTGGGTTCGAATCCCACCGCTACCGCCAGAAGGCCCGAGGGCCCGTCCGATCCGGACGGGCCCTCGGCGTTTCCGCGCACCCTCGGACACGGAAACGGCTCCGCACACCGGGCCGATGACCACCGGCGCCCGGCCCGTACGGAGCCTGGAGGGGGAGCGGCTGGGGGGACTGACCGCTCCCCCGGCGGAGTCCCACAACCGGCACCGCGTCGGGGGGAAGCCGCGGCTGCCGGTCCCACAGCGGGGAGCTCCGGATCCACGTACCGGGATTCCTGCCAGATCCCCCGGCACATCGTCCATCCTGCCGCCCGGCTCGCGACCGGGCACCCGGAGAAAGGCCCCACTCGCGGGGACCTTCGTCCCGCCGGCCGAACGCGTCGCACACTTGATAGCCCGTCCGGGTGGATAAGCTGCCCCCTGCAGGCCGCTCGGGGACCGGATGACGGCGGCCCACGGCTGGGAGGAAGGCACCCGATGGCGCAGGCGAAGAAGGTCGGCATCGTCCTCCTGCTCATCTTCGTGCTCTACTCGATCATCACCTCGCCCGCCCGGTCCGCCGAGCTCGTCCAGCTGGGGTTCGAGGGCATCTCCAACGCGGCCAAGGCGGTCGGCACCTTCATGACCGGACTGATCAAGTAGCCCGGCCTGGTGGTCCGCCCGGCCGGGCGGACCGCGCCCGGGTGGCGGACGACCGTCCACCGACCCCGGCGCACCGGCTACGGTGGCCGGGACCCTCTGTCCCCGTCCGCGAGGAGCGGCAATCGTGATCCGGCACCTGGTCCTGTTCAAGCTCAACGAAGGCGTCAGCAAGGACGACGAGCGCGCGCTCGCCGGCGCCAAGGCGTTCGCCGAGCTCGGCTCCGTCATCCCCGAGCTGCGCGAGTGGGAGTGCGGCTGGAACACCACCGAGCGGGACATCGCCCACGACTACGCGATCAACAGCCTGGTCGAGGACCGCGACGCCCTGCAGGCGTACCTGACCCACCCGGCCCACCAGGCCGCGGCGGGCCAGTGGCGCGAGTTCGCGACCTGGGTGATCGCCGACATCGAGGTCTGAGCCACCGTCCGACCCGAGCACTTCCGGAGCCCGTCCCCGCCGCTTCCCCCGGACGGCCCGCGGCGCCCCGTCCGACCACCGGACGGGGCGCCTTGCTCCGTCCCGGAACGATCCTTGCGGCAGCTCACCGGCGCACCCGGTGAAGGTTGAACACCCCACCAACACACCTCCACCGGGTGCTTGCCCGACCTGCGCCCACCTTGTGATGCTATGACCGGTTTTGCCGGACATGGCGAGGTGGTGAACCAGCCGCGACACCCGATCCGCAGGGCCCGCCGTTGTCGACTTTGGGAGGGGTGACGTGTCCGTGGACGACGTACTGGCGGCGATCATCAGCCCGGCCGGCGAGCTCCGCCCGGACGGGCTGCGCGGCCCCGGCGGCCGACCCGCCGTGGACGTCCGGACACTGACCCGGGTGCTCTTCGAGCGGCTCGCCGAGCTGCCCCCGGACGCCCCCGAGCGGGAGCGGGTCCGGGCCGCCCTGATCGAGGTGAACATCCCGCTGGTCCGCTACGCCGCCACCCGCTTCCGCAGCCGCAGCGAGCCGATGGAGGACGTCGTCCAGGTCGGCACCATCGGCCTGATCAACGCGATCGACCGCTTCGACCCCGGCCGCGGCGTCCAGTTCCCCACCTACGCGCTGCCGACCATCCTGGGCGAGATCAAGCGCTACTTCCGGGACAACGTCCGCACCATGCACGTCCCGCGCCGGCTCCAGGAGCTGTGGGTCCAGGTCAGCGGCGCGATGGAGGAACTGACGGTGCTGCACGGTCGGGCGCCCAAGGTGCCCGAGATCGCCGCCAGCCTGCGGATCCCCGAGGAGGACGTCCGGGCCTGCCTGGACGCCGGACGGGCCTACAACGCGGCCTCCCTGGAGGCCGCGCAGGAGCACGAGGGCGGGCTCGCCCTGCTCGACCGGCTCGGCTACGAGGACGCCGCGCTGGCCGAGGTCGAGCACCGCGACATGGTCCGCCACCTGCTGGTCCAACTCCCCGAGCGGGAGCGCCGGATCGTGATGCTGCGGTTCTTCGCCAACCTCACCCAGTCCCAGATCAGCACCGAGCTGGGGATGTCCCAGATGCACGTCTCGCGGCTGCTCTCCCGGATCCTCACCCGGCTTCGGACCGGCAACTCATGGGAAGAGTGAGATTGCAGCGCGTTACCCCCGCGTGACATCTTGCGACGTTCGGGTTTGCCGTGCACCGTGTTCCGGTATGGAGGGGGAGGGCCCCGCCGGGAACCTCCGCGCGACGGCCCCCGTTCAACCGTCAGTCACGAGGGGGTGGGCGCATGTCCGGAGAGCTGGGCACTGCGGAGATCCACGCTGGTCAGGCCAACGGCACGGCCGTCGCCGACGGCCTCGTCCCGCGGCAGCGGGTCGAACCGGTCGAGCCGCCCGGCCCCGACGCGGCACCGGTGACGCCGCCCGGCTCCGCCCTGGACACCCGGACGCTCTCCCGCTCGCTGTTCCTGCGGCTGGCCGCGCTGGAGCCCGGCAGCGACGAGCACACCTACGTCCGCGACACCCTGATCGAGCTCAACCTGCCGCTGGTCCGGTACGCCTCCGCGCGCTTCCGCAGCCGCAACGAGCCGATGGAGGACATCGTCCAGGTCGGCACCATCGGCCTGATCAAGGCGATCGACCGCTTCGACCCGGAGCGCGGGGTGGAGTTCCCCACCTTCGCGATGCCCACCGTGGTCGGCGAGATCAAGCGCTTCTTCCGGGACACCAGCTGGTCCGTCCGCGTCCCGCGGCGGCTCCAGGAGCTGCGGCTGGCGCTCACCAAGGCCGGCGACGAGCTGGCCCAGCGGCTGGACCGCTCCCCCACCGTCGCCGAGCTGGCCGTCTGCCTGGGCGTCAGCGAGGAGGACGTGGTCGAGGGCCTCGCGGTGGGCAACGCGTACACCGCCAGCTCGCTCGACTCCGGCTCCGGCGAGGAGGACAGCGACGGGCCGCTGGCCGACCGGCTCGGGTACGAGGACCTCGCGCTGGAGGGCGTCGAGTACCGGGAGTCGCTGAAGCCGCTGCTGGCCAAGCTGCCGCCGCGCGAGCGCCGCATCATCATGCTGCGGTTCTTCGGCAACCTCACCCAGTCGCAGATCGGCGAGGAGATCGGGATCTCGCAGATGCACGTCTCCCGGCTGCTCACCCGGACGCTCACCCAGCTCCGCGAGGGGCTGATCAGCGAGGGCTGACGCCGGAGTGGCTCAGGCGTCCACTCGGCTCGGGCTGCCGTCCAGCAGGTTGACGCGCAGTCCGGCCAGCACGTCGTCGTCCAGCCCGAGCCCCTCCCGCCAGAACGGGTCGAAGCCGCCCCAGCCCGCCTCGACCTCCGCGAAGGCCGCGTCCAGGTAGTCGCGGTCGGCCCGGAAGACCGGCAGGAGCAGCTCGGGCTCGCTCATCAGGCCGCGGGCGGCGAAGTCGGCCAGCACCCGGTCGACGACCGGGGCGGAGCGCTCGTTGGTGAGCAGGTAGTCGACGAGGACGGTCTCGCGGTCCACCCCGAGGGCGGTCAGCAGCAGCGCGGCCGCCCATCCGGTGCGGTCCTTGCCGGCCGAGCAGTGGAACAGCAGCGGCGGCCCGTCCGGGGCGGCCAGCAGGCGCAGCAGGCCGGCGAAGCGCTCGCGCGCCACCGGGTCGGTGACGAACCAGCGGTAGAGACCGGTCATCATGGCGCTCGCCCGGCCCTCGCCGAGCAGCGCGCGCTGCCGCTGCGGGCTGCGGTCGGACAGGGCGTCCCTGATCATCAGATAGATGTCGAAGTCCGCTGCCAGCAAGGGGAGATGGTGCAGTGTGACATCGTCGGGCAGGCGGTCGGCACCGGCCTCGCGAACCTCGTTCGCGCTGCGCAGGTCCACCACCCGGCGCAGGCCCAATGCGCCGAGCGGGCCCAGGTCTTCGGCGGTGACGTGGTTCAGGCCGTCGCTGCGCAGGGCCACTCCGGGCTTCAGCTTCCGCCCGTCGGCCGCCCGATAGCCGCCCAGATCGCGGGCGTTGACCGCGCCGCGCAGGCCGAGACTGCGCCCGACCAGCTCCGTGCCGTCCGGTTCCGGAGCGGATTTCCGAACGCCCCGGATTCCCTCGGACTCGGTGTGCTGATCGACCACGCGGCGCCTCCATTGCATATTCGGACTGTCACATGGCACAACGGTGCCCGATATTGCATGAACCTGCCCAATGGACCCTCGAGATGTGCAAGAGTGTCATGCGCAACGACGTCAGTGTAGGTGCCCTGTCAGCCTCACCGGGCCACACCGTCGGTAACCACCTGTAGCGCTCAGCTTCCGGTTTTTCATTTTCAATTCATTATTTGCGCCACCGGTCCAGTTCCGGTCACAATCAGCGCCTTCATGGCATCGCCATGAACGTTGGTAACAGGTTCGCTGCACTCTCGTCCATTTGGTCCCTCGCACGGCCGACCCTCGACCAGGATGGGCGCCGGGCAGCCTGCTGCCCGCGAACAGCTACACGGGCAGGCGAGCGCCGAGCAGCGCGGCGCCTGGCCCAAGGGGAGGATCAACCATGGGTCGAGCGACCCGAAGAGTCGCCGCGTGCGCGGCGGCAGTTCTGCTGGCCAGCGGCCTGCAGACCACCCTGGCCCACGGCGACACCACGCCGCCCAGGATCGACCTCACCATCCTGGTCGTCGACGACGGCGGGCCGTCGGTCGCCGCCATCACCGCCGAGCTGAAGAGCCAGGGCACCCCGTACAAGGTCATCAGCCTCAATGACCCCAACCGTCCCGTGATCGACTCGGCTTTCCTGAGTGACACGGTGAACGGCCAGCCGCGCGGGAAGTTCCAGGGCATCGTGCTGCCCAACGAAAACCCGTTCCCCAACAGCGCCGCCGAGATGACCGCGATCGCGAGCTACGAAGCCGCTTTCAACGTCCGCCAGATCGACGCGTACACGTGGGCCAGTCCCGCGGTGGGGCTGAACTACGCCCAGAATCCCGGTTTCGTCGGCACGCTCGACGGATTCCAGGGCGCCACCACCTCGGCCGGGACTTCCGGTTCGTTCGGGTACCTCAAGGGCAGCATCCCGTTCGAGGACAACGACCCCGGCGTCAGCGAGAGCTACGGCTACCTGGCGACCCCGCTCGCCGGCCTCCCGGCCGGGGCCTCCTTCACCCCGCTGGTCGACGCCCCGATACCCGGCTCGACCTCGCGCGGGTCGCTGGTCGGCGAGTACAGCCACGACGGCCGCAAGGAACTGGTCGTCACGTTCGTCTACAACCAGTACCAGCAGCAGTACCGCCTGCTGGCGCGCGGCATGGTCGACTGGATCACCCAGGGCGTCCACCTCGGTTACGACCGCAACTACTTCGCCGCGCACGTGGACGACGTCTTCCTGGCCGACGACCGCTGGGACACCGTGCTGAAGTGCACCCCCGGTGACGTCACCTGCCCGCCCGGCACCCCGGACACCGCCAACCCGATCCGGATGACCCAGGCCGACGCGCAGTACGCCAAGCAGTGGCAGGCCGCCAACAACTTCACCCTGGACATGGTGTTCAACGGTGGCGGCAGCGAGGACTGGAAGGCCGACCACGAGACCACCGTGGACCCCACGGCGAGCCAGATGATCGCCGACCAGAACAGCTACCGCTGGGTCAACCACACCTACACCCACCCGTACCTGGGCTGCGTCCAGGACGTCTCGGTGGTGCCGTGGCGCTGCAGCAAGGACGCCGCCGGCAACACGGTCTGGGTCGACCAGAACACCGTCTCCACCCAGATCAAGAACAACTTCGACTGGGCCACCCGCAACGGCCTGACCGTCGACCCGCAGGTCCTGGTCACCGGCGAGCACTCCGGCCTGCTGACCGCCCCGCAGGAGACCAGCGACAACCCGTACCTGGCCCCGGCGCTGGCCGCCAACGGCATCAAGTTCACCGGCAGCGACGCCTCCCGCGAGCCCGCCCAGCGGTCCGTCGGCTCGTCCACCCTGACCGTGCCGCGGTACCCGATGAACGTCTTCTACAACGCCGGTACGGCGAAGGAGGAGACCGACGAGTACAACTGGATCTACACCAGCAAGGCCAACGGCGGCAGCGGCGTCTGCGAGAACAACGCCAACTCGACCTGCCTGCCCGCGCCGCTGGACGTCAACACCGGCTACCAGTCGTACATCGTGCCGCTGGAGGCCCGGATCGACCTCGGCCACGTGCTGAACAACGACCCGCGCCCGCACTTCATCCACCAGTCGAACCTGTCCGAGGACAAGATCCTCTACCCGGTGCTGGAGAAGATCCTCGGCACCTACCGGTCGCTGCACGCCGACAACACGCCGATCGTGAACCTCGGCGAGCGCGCGATCGGCCAGGAGTTCCAGAAGCGCGCGGCCTGGAACGCGGCCCTCGCCTCCGGCCAGGTCACCGCCTACCGGGTCGGCAACACCGTCACGGTCAACGCGCCGGCCGGCGTTCAGGTCCAGGCCACCATGCCGACCGGAACTACTCAGAAGCTGGCCATCGGGACGACCGCCTTCGGTTCGTCCTACGCCGGTACGCTCTCCGGCTGGGTGTCCCCGGGCGCCCTGCAGAGCAACATCACCCTGCAGCTGCCGTCCGCTCCGGCCGCGCCGGCCGCCGTCGCGCCGAGCGTCGCGGCCAAGTCCGTCCCGGCCCCCGCGCCGGCGGACAAGACGGTCGTCCCGCAGGGTGTCGCCACCCCGGTCCCGGCGGGCCCGAGCGACACCACCCGCAAGCCGGCCCCGTCCCTGGTCCCGGGCAGCGGCACCCCGGTGCCCGGCAAGGGCGTGACCACTGATAACAACGGTCACGGCGACAAGGGCCAGAACGGCCACGGAGACAAGGGCTCGGCGAAGAACGGCAAGGCCTCCGGGGGGACGGCCACGCCGAGCACCACCACCGGACGCTCCGGCAACCGTTAATCCGCACCACCCGCTGACGGGGCCGGTCCGGGCGACCGGCCCGGCCCCGCCACGGCTCCCGTCCCGGCCATCCAGGCCGGAACCGACGCAAGAACAGGAGGGGGGACAGGAATGCGCGTCACCCTGCTCACCGAGGGGACGTACCCGCACCAGCACGGCGGCGTGAGTGTCTGGTGCGACCAGCTCGTTCAAGGCATGCCCGACGTCGACTTCGACGTCATCGCCGTCACCGGTACCGGCCACGAGGCACTGGCCTGGGAACTGCCCGCCAACGTCAAGTCGGTCACGACCGCTCCTCTGTGGGGCCCGGCCTCCGAGGCCAGGGCGCCCCGCGGCAAGGAGATGCGGCGCTTCCTCAACGCGTACGAGCGCTTCCTGCACTCCGTCCTCGACCCGGTCTACACCACGCACTTCGGCACCGAGCTGTACGGCTTCGCCGACCTCGCCCGGCGCGGGCTGCTCAGCCCGGCGCTGCGCAGCGAGCGCGCCCTGCGCACTCTCCAGCACGTGTGGACCCGGGACTACCTGCCCACCGCGGTCTCCCGGCCCACCCTGCACGACGCCCTGAACGCGACCGACCTGCTGGAGCACGCCCTGCGTCCGCTCTCGGTCGAGCCGCCGAAGGACGGCGTCGCGCACGCCGCCAGCGGCGGCCTCGCCACGCTGCCCGGGCTGATCGCCGCCCAGCAGTACGGCGTACCGTTCCTGCTCACCGAGCACGGCATCTACCTGCGCGAGCGCTACCTCGGCTACCGCACCGGCCCGTACCGCTGGCCGGTCAAGGCGCTGCTGCTCGGCTTCTACCGGATGCTCGCCGAGGAGAGCTACCGGGTGGCCGCGCTGGTCACCCCCGGCAACCGGTACAACCGGCGCTGGGAGGAGCGCGGCGGCACGCCGTCCGCGCACATCCGCACCGTCTACAACGGGGTGGACCCGACCGCCTTCCCGCCGGCCGGCCCCGAACCCGAGACCCCGACCCTCAGCTGGGCCGGCCGGGTCGACCCGATCAAGGACCTGGAGACGCTGATCCGGGCCTTCGCCATCGTCCGGCGCGAGATCCCCGAGGCGCGGCTGCGGCTCTTCGGGGGCACGCCCAAGGGCGGCGAGGCGTACCGGGACGGCTGCATAGCCCTGGCCGCCGAGCTCGGCATAGCCGACTCGGTGGCCTTCGAGGGCCGCGTCGCCGACATCACCGACGCGTACGCGGCGGGCAACGTGGTCATGCTCTCCAGCATCAGCGAGGGCTTCCCGTTCACCCTGATCGAGGCGATGTCCTGCGGCCGCGCGACCGTCTCCACCGACGTCGGCGGCGTGCGCGAGGCCGTCGGCGACACCGGACTGGTCGTCCCGCCGCGCGAGCCCGAGCCGATGGCGGCCGCCGCGATCGAGCTGCTGCGCGACGCCGAACGGCGCGCCCGGCTCGGCGAGGGGGCCCGGCTGCGGGTCATCGAGCAGTTCACGCTCCGCCAGAACATCGACGGCTTCCGCGGCATCTACACCGAACTCCTGGGCACCTCCCGCTGGATGCCCGGCGGCATGGTGGCCGTCACCGGCCAGGCCCCCAGCCCCGACTGGGGCCACTCACCGGCCGCCTCCCGACACGAGCCGAGCGAGGTGGGCGCGTGAGCGGTCCTCTGCGTCTCGTTCCCGACGAGGGCGGCGCCGAGCGGACGATGCAGCTGCGCACGCTGCCGCTCAAGCTCCGCCGACCCGCCCCTCCGGAGCCCGAACCCGGCCCCGAGGAGCAGCTCGGCCTCTCCGCGGACCCGCTGGACGAACTCGCCGAGCGGCTGCGCGAGATCTGCGCCGACGCCGTCCACCCGTACGAGATCGCGGCCTTCCTGGAGTCCGACGGCCTCTCGGACGAGCAGGCCGCCCTGCTGTACGGCCGCCCCGACGCGTTCACCGTCGCCGAGGAGCTGTTCGAGAAGGTCGAGCGCCGCTACCCCGGCCAGAGCTCCGAGTTCGCCAACCCCTGGCGGGCCGACCCCTGGCGCTGCGTCGTGCGCGGCCTGGTGTTCGCCCTGCCCGGGCTCGGCTACCTGCTCGGCGCCAACCTGTTCGCGACCGCCCGGATGCGCTTCGGCCTGCCCTCGGGCATGCTCGCGCTGTCGATCGCCACGCTGGTCAGCTGGGGCTTCAACCAGGCCCTGGCGCACCGCGCGTACCGCTGGCTGGGCCGGCTGCGCCGCCGGGAGGCCGCGGTCTGCCTGGCGGCCGGCGCGCCGCTCGGCGCGCTGATCGCGGCCGCCGCCGCATACGTGGTGGGCGGGCCGCTCGGGGCGCTGTGCTTCGCCGCCGGGCAGTCCTGCTACCTGGGCGCGGCCACCGTGCTGCTGGTGCTCGGGCGGGAGAAGTTCCTGCTGGTGGCGCTGGCACCGGCCTCGGTCGGCGCGGGCGTGGTGCTGGCGGCGGACGTCCCGCAGGTGGTCCGTACGGTCGTGCTGCTCGCCTCGCTGCTGCTGGCCGTCGGACTGGCCGTCCGGGAGCTGCTGGTCTGCGTCCGCGGCGGGGAACGCGAGTCCGTGGCGTTGAAGCTGCCGCTGTGGCAGGAGGTCCCGCACCTGCTGTTCGGCCTGGCCTGCGGCGCGCTCACGCTGATCGCGGGCCTGGGCACGACCATCCACCAGGCGGTGCAGACCGGCGGCCACGCCCCGCAGGAGGCGTCGACCACCCCGACCGGCCCGGCCATGATCGCGCTGACGCTCAGTCTCGGCCTCGCCGAGTGGCTGCTCTTCCGCTACCGGGCCATGGCGGTGGCCGCGCTGCGCACCAGCCACACCACCGGCCAGTTCACCCGCCGCACCGGCGGGATCCTGCTCGGCTGCCTGTTCATCTACCTCACCACCGTGGCCGCGCTGGACGCCGCCGCGACCGTGCTGTGGCCCGGCGCCCCCGCGCTCGGCGTCCCGCAGCTCGGCGCGATGCTGCTCCTCGGCGGCTCGCTCTGGCTGGCGCTGCTGCTGAACGCCTTCGGGTTCAGCTGGAGCACCGCCCTCATCTGTCTGGCCGCCGCGGGTGCCGAGAGCGCCGGGCTGCTGACCGGTGCGGACCCGATCGTCCTGCAGCTCATCGGCTGCGGAACGGCCGCGCTCGTCCTCACCGCCATCGCCGGGCCAGCGCTCGGCCGCACCACCCAGCACCGCTGAACCGAAACACCTCCGTACCGCTTCCGAACCACTTCGAACACCCCGCACGCCCCGTTCGCGTGCACCGCCGTACCCGCTTCACCTGAGACACCACCCAGGCCGGCGGCGGCCGACCACCACACAGCGTCGGGCCGCCCCGGCAGATCGAGAAAGCGAACCCCGCATGAGCAGCGTCGCGGTTACCGGAGCCGAGGGCTTCATCGGCTCCCACCTCGTCGAGACCCTGGTCGCCGACGGGCACCACGTCCGCGCGATGGTCCAGTACAACTCCTTCTCCTCCTTCGGCTGGCTGGAGACCCTGCCCAAGGAGGTGCTGGACTCGGTCGAGATCGTCCTCGGCGACGTCCGGGACCCGGGCTCGGTCAACGGCCTGGTCAAGGGCACCGAGGCGGTCTACCACCTGGCCGCCCTGATCGCGATCCCGTACTCCTACCTCGCGCCCCACTCCTACGTGGACACCAACGTCACCGGCACCCTGAACGTGCTGGAGGCCGTGCGCCACCAGGAGATCCCGCGCATGGTGCACACCTCCACCAGCGAGACCTACGGCACCGCGCAGACCGTGCCGATCACCGAGGACCACCCGATCAACACGCAGTCCCCGTACGCCGCCTCCAAGGCCGGCGGGGACCGGCTGGCCGACAGCTACCACGCCAGCTTCGAGACCCCGGTCGTCACCCTGCGCCCGTTCAACACCTACGGCCCGCGCCAGTCGATGCGCGCCGTCATCCCGACCGTGATCGCCCAGGTCGCAGCCGGCCAGACCGAGATCACCCTCGGCGACCTGCGCCCGACCCGCGACTTCATGTTCGTCAAGGACACCGCCAACGCCTTCCGCACGGTGGGCACCGCGCCCGCCGAGACGGTGGTCGGCCGCACCTTCAACGCCGGCACCGGCGGCGAGATCTCGGTCGGCGACCTCGTCACCCTGGTCGGCAAGCTGATGGGCGTCGACCTGGTGGTGAAGGAGGACGAGCAGCGCATCCGTCCGACCAACTCCGAGGTCATGCGCCTGGTCGCGGATGCGACCCGGCTGCGCGAGGCCACCGGCTGGGCGCCGCGGTTCAGCCTGGAGCAGGGCCTGGAGCAGACCATCGAGTTCTTCCGCGACCCGGCCAACCTGGCCCGCTACAAGACCGACATCTACAACGTCTGACCGCCTTCGCGATCATGCTCGTCCGGTAACCAAGGTTCGTGTCCTGCACATCCTTTCCGTGGGGGAAACACCATGCACGCAGTGATCCTGGCCGGCGGTAAGGGCGTTCGCCTCCGCCCGTACACCACCGCGCTTCCCAAGCCGCTCGTTCCGATCGGCGACCAGCACGCGATCCTGGAGATCGTGATGCGCCAGCTCGCCGCGGCGGGCTTCCAATCCGTCACCCTGGCGATCGGCCACCTCGGCCACATCATCCGCGCCTACGTCGGCAACGGCTCCCAGTGGGGCCTGCGGGTCGGCTACGCCGTCGAGGACAGCCCGCTCGGCACCATGGGCCCGCTGCTCACCATGCAGGACCGCCTGCCCGAGCACTTCCTGGTGATGAACGGCGACATCCTGACCGACCTGGACTTCGCCGGGGTGCTCAAGCACCACGAGGCGTCCGGCGCCCCGCTGACCATCGCCACCTACGCCCGCCAGGTCAAGATCGACTTCGGCGTGCTGACCACCGACTCCGGGAGCATCACCGGCTTCCAGGAGAAGCCCAGCATCGACTACCGCGTCTCGATGGGCGTGTACGGCGTGTCGCGCTCGGCGCTCGCCAAGTACACCCCCGGCCTGCCGCTGGGCTTCGACGAGCTGGTCCTGGACCTGCTGGCCGCGAAGACCCCGCCGGCCGCGTACGAGTTCGGCGGCTACTGGCTCGACATAGGCCGCCCGGACGACTACGACCGGGCCAACGCCGAGTTCTCGACCATCCGCCCGGTCCTGATGCCCTTCGAGTCGACCGGTGTCGTGCCGGGCGTCGCGGAGCTGCCGGTCCCGGCTGCCCGCGCCGCCCGCACCGCCCCCGACGACGCGGCCGACGAGCCCGCCACCGCGGGCGCCGAGAGCGACGGACGGGCCGCGTGAGGATCCTGCTTCTCGGCGGCGACGGCTTCCTGGGCCGTCACGCCACCGCCGTCCTGCGGTCACTGCCCGGTGCCACCGTGCTGACCGCGGGCCGACGGCCCGCCCACGACCTCCGGCTGGACCTGGCCACCGCCCAGGCCGGCCCGCTCGGCGAGGAACTCGCCGCGCTGGCCCCCGACGTGGTGGTCAACTTCGCCGGCGCGGTGGCCGGCAGCGCGGTCAAGCTCGCCGAGGTGAACGCCCGCGGCCCGGCGGTGCTCTGCGAGGCGCTGCAGCTCGGCGCCCCGAAGGCCCGTCTGGTGCACATCGGCTCGGCCGGCGAGTACGGCGTCTGCGCGCAGGGCAGCTCGCTGTCCGAGGACGCCGACGCCCGCCCGGTCGGCGTGTACGGCGCGACCAAGCTGGCCGGCTCCCTCGCGGTGGCCGGCTCGCCGCTGGACGCCGTGGTGCTGCGGGTGTTCAACCCGGTCGGCCCCGGCGCCCCGGCGGGCTCGCTGCCCGGCCGACTGGCCGCCGAGCTGCGCCGGGTGGCGCCCGAGGGCACCGACGGCGTGGTGACGGTCGGAGACCTCTCGGCCTACCGCGACTTCGTCGACGCCCGGGACATCGCCAAGGCCGTCGGCCTGGCCGTCGCCGCCGACCGCCCGCTCCCGCGGGTGCTCAACCTCGCCTCCGGGCAGGCCAAGCAGGTCCGGGCGATCGCCGACGGACTGGTCGCCGCGTCCGGCTTCACCGGCCGGATCGACGAGAGCGGGGCGGGCTCCGAGCGCTCGGCCGCGGTCTCCTGGCAGCAGGCCGACGTCTCGGCCGCCGCCCGGGAGCTCGACTGGCACCCGGAGACGGACCTCGCCGACACCCTGCGCGACCTGTGGCTCAGCACCCCTGAGCCCACGCCGCCCCCGGTGGTCGCATGACCGCCGGGCACCCCGACGGCCGCCTGCTGGTGCCGCTGTACGTCCACCCCGCGGTGGACCCGGCGGCCTGGCGGGCGGTCGCCGCCGCCGACCCCGACCGGATCGCCGCCGTCGTGCTCAACCTCGCCGACGGCCCGGGCGAGGTCCCGGACAGCGTCTTCGCCGACGCGGCCGAGGAACTCCGGGCCGCCGGGCTGCCGCTGGTCGGGTACACCGACACCGACTACGGCCACCGGCCGCACGCGGCCGTGGTCGCCGACATCCTGACGTACCGTCAGCGACACGGCATCACCGGCGTCTACCTCGACCAAGTGACCACCCACCCGGGCGCGTTGGCGCACTACCGGCGGCTCGCCACGGCGGCCCGCGCGGCCGGCTGCGGCACCGTGATCTTCGGCCACGGCGAACACCCGGACCCGGGCTACGCCGAGATCGGCCTGGCCGACCTGCTGGTCACCTTCGAGGGCGACTGGGACACCTACCGCGCGATGACCCAACCGCTGTGGACCGGCCGGCACGCGGCCTCCCGCTTCTGCCACCTGGTCTACGACGTCCCGTACGAGCACGCCCAGGACGCCACCGCCCTGATCGCCGCCCGCCGGGCCGGCGTGGGCTGCGCCGTCCCCGGCGCCGGGGAGAACCCCTGGCGCACCCTGCCGTACGGCCTGACCGCCGCTGAACTGACCTGACCCGATGCGGAGTTCGACTACCGTGAAGCGCCGTAACCGGCTCCTGCCGGCTGCCCTGGCCCTCGCCACCGCCACCGCCCTGCTGGCCACCTCGTGCAGCAGCTCCGGTTCGGAGGACGACGACGACAAGGCCGACGGCTCCCCGAGCACCCCGCCCGCGGCCACCGCCCCGGGCACCCCCGACGGCACGCCCACCCCCGGCACGCCCAGCGCCCCCGCCACCGGCACGGACCCGGGCACGCCGAGCGGCACCACTGCCCCGGGCACCACCCCGCCCGGGACGACCCCGCCCGGCACCACCGCCCCGCCGCCGGCCGGCGCCCGCTGGCAGCCCACCCCGGGCCTGGCCTGGCAGTGGCAACTCGGCGGCTCCGTGGACCAGTCGGTGGACGTCCCGGTCTACGACATCGACGGCTTCGAGAACGACGCCTCGGTGGTGGCCGCGCTGCACGGCAAGGGCCGCAAGGTGATCTGCTACATCAACGCCGGCTCCTGGGAGAACTTCCGCCCCGACTCCAACGCCTTCGCCAAGGCCCTGCAGGGCTCGGACACCGGCTGGAAGGGCGAGAAGTGGTTCGACATCCGCAAGCTCGACCAGCTGAAGCCGCTGATGGCCGCCCGCTTCGACATGTGCAAGAGCAAGGGCTTCGACGCCATCGAGCCGGACACCATCGAGGCCTACAACCAGAACAGCGGCTTCCCGCTGACCCCCGACGACCAGCTCAAGTACAACCGGATGCTGGCGCAGCTCGCGCACGAGCGCGGCCTGGCCATCGGCCTGAAGAACGACCTGGACCAGATCCCCGCGCTGCTGCCGGACTTCGACTTCGCGGTCAACGAGGAGTGCTCGCAGTTCGACGAGTGCGACCGGGTCGCACCCTTCGTCAAGGCGGGCAAGGCGGTCTTCCACGTCGAGTACAAACTCGACACGGACCGGTTCTGCACCAAGGCCAAGTCGCTGGGCTTCAGTTCGATGCAGAAGAAGCTCGAGCTGGACGCCTGGCGCAAGCCCTGCTGAGGCGCGCCCGTCCCGCCGCCTCTCCCGTCGCGCGGGTGACCCGGACGAGGGTCACCCGCGCGAGGGTCACTTGACCGCCAGCCAGATGACGGCGCCCAGCACGGCCAGCGCGACGACCGCGGCCAGCGCGATCACGCCGGTCCGGCTGCCGCTCTTGCTGCTGCCGTAGGTGGAAACGTTGCCCGGGGCCTGGGGCGCCGGGGTCTCGTCGACGAACGCCCGGAACATCTGAGTGCTGCCGGCGGGGTCGTAGTCGTTGTCAGCCATGGCAGGGACTCTAACGAATCCGCCCACCTCAGGCACAGCCCGGACCCCCTTCCCGATCGGCACACCACCCCGTCGTGCGACGGCGGTACGACGGGCTTGTGAACACCGCGCGGAGCCCGGAATGCCCCACCCCGGGATCGGGTTGACTGCGATCATGACCGGAAACCACAGCCGGGTGAGCCTCGGCACCTCCGACCTGTCCGTCTTCCCGCTCTCCCTCGGCGGCAACGTCTTCGGCTGGACGGCCGACGAACAGCAGTCCTTCGCCGTCCTGGACGCCTACGCGGCAGCCGGCGGCAACTTCATCGACACCGCCGACGTCTACTCGGCCTGGGCCCCGGGCAACACCGGCGGCGAGTCCGAGACCGTCCTCGGCGACTGGCTGCGCAGCCGCGGCAACCGCGACGACGTGGTGATCGCCACCAAGGTCGGCATGCACCCCGAGGCCAGCGGCCTGGGCGCCGCCAACATCAAGGCCTCGGCCGAGGCCTCGCTGCGCCGACTGGGCGTCGACCGGATCGACCTCTACTACACCCACCGGGACGACGACACCCCCGTCGAGGAGTTCGTCACCGCCCTGGACGCGCTGGTCCGCGAGGGCAAGGTCCGCGCGGTCGCCGCCTCCAACATCGGCGCCGAGCGGCTGTCCGAGGCGCTGGCCTTCGCCGAGCGCGAGGGCCTGGCGAAGTACGTCGCCGTCCAGCCGCACTACAACCTGGTCTCGCGCGACACCTTCGAGGGCCCGCTGGCCGAGGTGGTCGCCGAGCACGGCCTGGCCACCGTCCCGTACTACGCGCTCGCCTCCGGCTTCCTGACCGGCAAGTACCGCCCGGGCGGCCCGGGTGTGGACAGCGCCCGCGCCGAGGGCGCGGCCCGCTACCTGGCCGAGCCGCGCGGCCCCAAGGTGCTGGAGGCGCTGGACACCGTCGCCGCCGAGCATGAGGTCGAGCTCGCCGCCGTCGCCCTGGCCTGGCTCGCCGCCCGTCCGACGGTCGCCGCCCCGATCGCCAGCGCCCGTACCGTCGAGCAGCTCCCGCCGTTGCTGGCCGGCGCCACGCTGAAGCTCACCCCGGAGCAGACCGCCCTGCTGGACGACGCGTCCGCCTCCTGAACACGCCACCGGGCCCCCGGCAGCGGCGCGCTGTCGGGGGCCCGGTGAGTCCTGGTGCGTCCCGGTGCGTCCCGGGTGCCGGGGACGGCTACGGTCGGCCGAAGTGGGTCGGGTAGTAGCCAGAGCTGAGGGTCGAGACCCGCACGGTCGTGCCCGGCCGGGGCGCCTCGACGAACGTGCCGCCGCCCAGGTATATCCCCACGTGGTGGATCCCCGAGGCGCGGCCGCTGTCCGACCAGAACACCAGGTCGCCGCGGCGCAGCTGCCCCGCGCCGATCGGCGTGGTCGCCGCGTACTGGTCGTCGGCCACCCGCGGCAGGCTTATCCCCGCGCGCCGGTAGGCCTGCTGGACCAGCCCCGAGCAGTCGTAGCCGGACGGGCCGTCGCCGCCCCAGACGTACGGCTTGCCCAGCTGGGCGAGCGCGTAGTCGACGGCCGACTCCGTGCTCCCGGAGGCCGCCCCGGCGTCCGGGTCAGGACGGCTCGCGGGCGGGGCAGGGGCCGGGGCCGAACCGCCGCCGGACTGCCCGGTGCGGCTCAGGTAGACGTCGTAGTGGCTGGTCCAGCGCCACTCGCCGCTGCCGTTCCTGAACCAGTACCTCGACCCGTCCCAGCCCTGGCGCAGTCCGGAGGAGGAGGCCGAACCGTTGGAGCCGGCCTGGGTGCCGGAGCCGCCGGACTGCCCGGTGCGGCTCAGGTAGACGTCGCGGTGGCTGGTCCAGCGCCACTCGCCGCTGCCGTTCTTGAACCAGTACTTCGACCCGTCCCAGCCCTGCTTCCCGGCCGCGGCGTGCGCGGACCCGGCCCCGGCGGTCAGGCCGACCACGCCGGCGCCCGCCAGCACGGTGGTGGCCAGGCAGGTGCCGCGCACGGCACGGTGTATTCGGCTGCCCCCGGCCGGCGCGGCGGGCCGGGCGGTGCGCGGGCGGGGCGCGCAGTTCGGACAGCCGCAGCCGGCGATCGCCGGGATGCTGCCGAGGCGCTCCTCGAAGCCGATCAGTCCCGGGTCCTCGTCGAGGCCGACCGAGCCGGAAGTGACGGCGGGTTCGGCGTACGCGCCGGTGGCTGTCCTCATGCGGGTCGTCCTTCCTTCCGCCCGGCGCGGACGGCCGGGGGCGGTACCGAGGCGGCCACTCCGGCCGGGGCGACGAAGGCGACCAGCAGCTGCTCCATCAGCGCGCTGCGGGCGGCCTCGTCCAGTTCGTGCGCGGTCGCGCGTTCCAGACGCCGGACGGCGAGCGCCGCCGCCTCCACCGCGTCGTCCACCAGCACCGTCCGCAGCCCCGCGTCCAGGTCGGCCAGCCGGCGGCGGCGCATCGACTCGGCGACCTCGGGCGCGTAGTCCAGCCCCAGCGGCTGCACCGAGTACACCTCCAGACCCGCCGGGGCGACCTCGGCGGCCAGTGCCCTGGTCAGCTCGTCGGCGAACCACTGCCCGTCGCGCAGCGCGGGCCCGGGCGCCGCGTTGCTGTCGCACGGCAGGAGGGACGCGGTACGGGTGAGCACCGCCTGGACCTGCTCGCGCAGGTAGCCCTCGTGGTCCTCGATCGCCAGCAGCGCCCGTGCGGTGTCCTTGACCCGCCAGACGATCAGCAGCCGGACCACGATCGGCGTACCGGTCCGGTCGACCACCTTCACCGGCTCACTGCGCCAGTGCCGCAGCCGCACGTCCACCCGGCGGCGGCACAGCAGCGGGTTGACCCAGACCAGGCCGGTCCGACGGACGGTGCCCCGGTAGCGGCCCCAGCGGGTCAGCACCCGGGTCTCACCACCCGCGTTGGCCAGCAGGCCGGCGAGCGTGAACACCACCAGCAGGCCGGCCGCGCCGATCGCGGCGATCGCCGCGGCGTCCACCTCCGCCCGCCCGCTCGCCCGCGCGGCGGTCCTCCGCAGGTCGGGCAGCACGTCCCAGTGCGGGACGACACCCGTACGCAGCAGCACGAACAGCATCCCGGCGAGCCCGAGCAGCACCACCAGCAGGGCGACCCAGCCCGGCGACGCGGCGGCGCCGTGCTCGCGCAGCGCCTGGTCGGCGCGCGGCGGGCGCCGCGAGGTGGTGGCGGCGGTGGTCCCGGGCGAGGTGGCGTCCGGGAGTTCGACGGTTTCCGGGGCGGCCGTCTCCAGCGGATCGCGCAGGTCCACCGGCGGGTTCGCGGGCGACGGCCCGGGGACTACGGCCATCGGAGTGGTCGCCGGCCCGCTGTCGGCCGGACCGACCGGCTTGGCGGCCTTCTCCATGGTGACCGCCGTGACTCTGGCCAACGGGCTGGAGCCGGAGTCGGAACGTTCCGGCAGCGCCGGCGGGAGCGCTTCGGGCAGATGGTCGGGTCGCTGCGAAGAATCGCGGGGGACGTCCATGCACGGATCCTCTGGGTCGGTGTGTCGCGCAACGGGCGGCCCGGATCTGACGGGCAGTGCCAGGGTCAGGCTAAGTTCATACGTCATCAAATGCGACATTTGGGTCGAGGTGTGTCGACATGTACTGACGAATCATCCAAAGCCGACCTGACGCGCAGGCACATGAACGGGACGAACGGATGGTCGGGACAATCGGCGCAGGTCAGCGCCGTCGAGCACCGGGCCCACGGGCGAACACCCGACGGGCGATCAGCCCGATCCCGGTGAGAATCAGCAGGATCCCGGCCAGCCCAGCACGCCGGCCCGCACCCTCCGACCGCCCCGCCATGCTCTGCGCCCCCGCCCCCACCGGCGGTACGGGCAGCGGCCGGGCGGTGGCCTCGACGGACTCGGTGGGTTCGGCGGCTTCGGCGGCCTCGACCGGTCTGGTCGGCGACGGCGCGCCGGTCGCGGCGATGGCGGAGGCCGGCGTCGGGCCGACGGCCGGGGAAGCGGTCGAAGGGGTCGGAACGGCGGACGCGGCAGGAGCGGACGGAACGGGACCCGGCTTCGCGGAGCCCGACGGACCCGCCGGCGGAGCGGGTGTCACCGGCGGCACGACGATCGCCAGCACCCCGGTCGGCACCGGCCCCGGCACCTCGGGCGTCACCGCAGCGGACGGGCTCGGACTCCCCGACACCGGAACCGACGGCGAAGCCGAGGCCGAAGCCGCGGCCGAGGCCGTGCTCGACGCAACCGGCGCCGACGCCGACGCCGTCGGGCTGGGGGCCACCGAAGCCGACGCCGCGGGGCTGGGCGGAGCCGAAGCCGACGGACTCGCCGTCGCCGGCCTCGACACCGAGGGACTGGGCACCACCGGGCTCGGCACCGCCGGACTCGACACCGAGGGGCTGGGCACCGCCGGACTGGGCACCGCCGCGACAGTGGCGACCCGTACCCGTACCGGGTCCGCCGAGGTCCCGTTCCCCGCCGGGTCCCTGGCCGTGACGGTCAGCCACTGCTCGCCGTCCGTCAGGTCCCGGTTGGCGGTGCAGGCCCAGCTCCCGTCGAGGGCTGCCGTCGCCCCGCAGAGCACCGTCCGCTGGTCGGAGTTCGCCCGCGATCCGGCTGTGACCAGCACGTTCGCCCCGGGTTCCGTCCGCCCGGTGAGCTTCGGGCGGCTGACCCGCAGGGTCTCCCCCGGAGTGGGCGAGGTGAGCGTCGGCCGGTCCGGCGGGACGGTGTCGACGACCAGCGTGACCGGCTGCCCGGCTGCCCGGTTCCCCGCCCCGTCGACGGCGACCGGGGTGAGCTGGTGCTTCCCCTCCGTCAGGTTCTCGACCGGCAGGCAGGACCACTGGCCGTCCGTCCGCACCCCGGTGCTGCACAGCTCGCTGCCCGCGGTGCGGTCGGCGACTGAGACGGTGCTGCCCGAGTCGCCGGTGCCGGTGAGCAGCAGCCCGGGGTCGTTGGTGTAGCCGGGGAGGGTGAGCACGGGGGCGGTCGGCGGTGCGGTCTTCACGGTGACCTTGACCGCCTCGCCGCGCAGCACCACGCCGCCGGTGGTGGTCTCCACCGGGGTGAGGCTGTGCGGGCCAGCCGCGAGTGCCGCGGCGGGGCGGCAGGACCAGTCGCCACCACGCCCGACCTTGGCCCTGCAGACCGCGGTGTCCCCCTCCCGGACCTCGACCGTGGCACCGGCCACCGCGCCCTCGCCGCTGATCTCCGGGCGGGCTTCGGCGAGGACGGTTCCGTCGACGGGTTCGGCGATCTCCGGCCGGGCGGCTCCGACGGTCAGCTTGATCCGCTGGTCGGAGACCTGCCCGGAGTCGGCGAAGCCGCCGGAGGAGACGAGCTGGCTGGTGTCGCGGCCGATCCGGAGCCGGGCCCAGGTCTCGCCGGAGGCCGCGCCGGGCGGGACGGTCCACTCCAGGGTCGCGGTGCCGGCGCCCGGCCGGACCTCGGTCTGAACCCGCCCGGCGGGCTCGAAGCGGCCAGTGTGCCCGAAGTCGATCCAGCCGGCCAGGGTGGCGGGTTGGTCGCCCACCGCCACCGGGACGGTCAGCCGGTAGTAGCGGCCGATGGCGGCCTCGGCGGGGAAGCTGATCGACGGGTCGGCGCCCTGGTACTCGCCGCGGCCGGGCTGGAGCTTGGGCGGCGGCGGGCCGGCGAAGGGGCTGCGCAGGGAGGCGCCGTGGTCGAGCCGGACCAACGGCTCGTCGCCCGCGGCCTCGGCGGACGGGTTCCGGTCGCGCCGGGGCGGGTGGGCGGCGTCGGCGCCGAGGAAGAGGTCGGAGAGCACGTGCGAGGCGTTGCCGTAGGCCTGCGGCGCGCTGCCGAGGTCCTCGTCGACGGTGACGGTGTAGGCCTGGCGCAGGACGGGCGGGGCGGTGGTGCTGCCGGCCCGGGCGGTGGAGCGCTGTTCGACCCGGAACACCGCGGTGCGGAAGGTCCCGGCGAGCTCCAGGGAGCCCGCGGCGGCGGAGCCGGGCGCGCCGTCGGAGGCGCCGTCCTGGCCCGCGGGGGCGAGGGTGTTGCCGTCGACCGTCCAGCCGGGCCAGGCGGTGCGGCCGACCAGGGTGGGGGCTGTGGGTGTGCCGCCGGTGAGGGTCAGCCGGGTGGCGGTGCCGGTGGTGCCGGATTTCCCGGTGGCGACCGCGGCGAGTCCGCTGAGGTGCAGCCGGGGATTGCGGACGGGCCGGGAGAAAGACAGCCGGAGCGTCCCCGCGGTGCGCCAGGAACCGTCCGTCTGCGGACGGTCCGGGGTGGGTTCGAAGGTCTGCGCCGGGTCCCCGGGGTGCATTCCGTCCGCATAGAGCGCGGTCGTACTCCCCCCTCCGGACCGGTTTCCCAATTCGCCCGGTCCTGCGGTGACCCCGAACCCGGGCGAGGCGTCGAAATCGACCTGTACGGAAAGCCCCGAGGGCAGTACCGCGCGGTGCTCCCCCGACCAGGTGTCGGGGGATTGCTGGGCCACCGAGAGCGGAACGTTCCAGCCGGTCAGCAGCCCGGTCGTGAGGACGGCCAGGGCGGCAGCGGTGCGGGGAAACTGTCGGCTCATCCGGCTCTCCTTCGCGATCGGCTGCCAGGAGTGGCGGGCAGTCTGGGCACAAGATCTGACAAAAGGAATCACGATCCCGGGCCGGCCCCACCGCGACACCTGCGCTTTCGACCGTGTCCCACCCGTTCGGCGGTCGTCCGGGCGGCAGGGCGGGATATACCCGAACGGCTGCAGTCATCCATTGGGCGGCAATCGACACCACCCGACGGACGCGGGAATGGGAAATGCCGGCCAATGGGACCGGCACCGGCGTCCGGCACCCGGCCATTCACCGGGGAACCCTTTTCGAACTCGGCGGCCGGCCGGTCCGAGCCGGGCCCGGCGGCCCGAGCGGGGCCGCCGACCGCGGGGGCCCGGAAAACGGAGAAGCCCCCGGTCGGTGGCCGGGGGCTTCTCGCTGGTGCGCTCAGCAGGATTCGAACCTGCAACCTCTTGATCCGTAGTCAAGTGCTCTATCCGTTGAGCTATGAGCGCAAGGAACGGGCGAACCCGATCTTGCGGAGTTTGGTGCGCTCAGCAGGATTCGAACCTGCAACCTCTTGATCCGTAGTCAAGTGCTCTATCCGTTGAGCTATGAGCGCTCGCCCTGGTGAACGTTGCCGCCGGGGCGTTGCGGGGACAACATTACATGACCTGCGACGTGGGGCGAAATCGATTGCCCCGGGGCCCGCTCCGGGCCCGTCCCGGGCCTGCACCGGACCGGCTCCCGACCCGCTCCGGGACAGGTCGGGGACGCGTCGGGGACGGATCGGGGCCAGGCTCGGAGCCGGTCCGGCCCGCCCCGGGAACGCGAAGAGCCCCCGTCGACAAGATCGTCGACGGGGGCTCCCGACTGGCGGAGGCTGAGGGATTTGAACCCTCGATCAGGAATAACCCCGAAACCGCATTAGCAGTGCGGCGCCATAGACCGGACTAGGCGAAGCCTCCCCACATGGACCGCACCCGCGCGAAGCGGACCCGTTCCGTGTGTCAGTGATGATGCCACAACCGTGGGGCTCGGCACCAACCACCGCCAACGTTACTAGGCGGGTCGTCCCCGCCGCAAAGAAGAATGAGATACTGCCGTCTCCGGAGGAGCTGCCCCCGAGCCGAGGAGACCTGTCGACGTGAGCAGCAGGCCGATCCGAGGCGCTGCTCGCCTCGCCGCCATACTCGACGCCCTGCCCGACGCGTTGTTGCTGGTGAACAGCAACGGCACCGTCGTGGACGCCAACAGCGCGGCGGTCCAGGCGTTGCAGGCGCCGGGCACCTCACTGGTCGGCATGGGCGTGCTGGGCCTGCTCCCGGAGTTCGACCCCAGCCGGATCCCCGGTTCGATGCGCCCGGCCACCCGCGACGGCGACGCCCTCGACCGTCCGGTCCGGATGACCGCCCACCGCACCGACGGGACCACCTTCCCGGTCGAGGTCTCCGGCAACGACTTCGCCGACGACAACGACAGCGGCCGCGGCTACGCGCTCTCCCCGCTCGTCCCGTACGACCCGTACCGCGAGGGCTCCCGCTCGTCCTCCTCCTCCGACCTGCTCCTGCTGCTGGTCCGCGACCTCTCCGGCCGGCTCGGCGTCGAGGCCGAGCTGCGCCGTCAGCACAAGCAGACCGAGATGATCCTGCGCGCCGCGGCCGAGGGCGTGCTCGGGGTGGACCTCGAAGGCCGCTGCGTGCTGGTCAACCCGTCCGCCGCGCACATCCTGGAGTACCGGGCGAGCGAGCTGGGCGGGCGCGAGCTGCACCCGCTGATCCAGCACTCCCGGGCCGACGGCACCCCGCTGGCGCTGGAGGAGTCCGCGCTGCTGGACACCCTGACCTCCGGGCGCAAGCACCGGGTGCGCGGCACCGTGCTGTGGCGCAAGGACGGCCGACCGGTCACCGTCGACCTCACCACCGCCCCCGTCCGGGACGGCGACCAGCTGGTCGGCGCGGTGATGACCTTCACCGACCGCAGCCGCGAACTCGCCCTGATCGCCCGCAACGAGCACCTCACCGCCGTCCTGGAGAGCGAGCTGGGCGGCGCGCTGAACACGCTGAACCAGCGGCTGGACGCTCTCGCCGCCGACCCGGCCGGGCAGCTCTGGCCCGAGGCCAACTGGACGCTGCGCCGGCTCGCCGACGAGTGCCGCCGCTTCGGGAAGCTGATCGACGGGGTCCTCGACCACCAGCGCTGCGAGGCCGGCGAGAGCGGTGCGGCGGAGGCCGGGGACGGCAAGGACGCCAAGGACTCCAAGGACTCCGGGAACTCCGGTGGCTCCAGGGACGGCAAGGACGCCAAGGGGCGGCGGAAGGCCGCGGCCCAGGTGCCGGTCGCCCTGGACAAGGTGGTCCGCCGGGCCGTCGAGGAGGCCGGCGAGCTGGTCGGACCCGGCCGGGTGCGGTTCTCGGTGCACGCCGCCGCGGTCGAGGTGATCGCCGACGAGCGGCGGCTCGCCCAGGCGCTGGCCCACCTGGTCGCCGACGTCAGCGGCGTCCGCCTCACGCTGGACGCCCCCACCCTCCCCTCCCCCGGCCTGGCCGTGCCCGGTCTGCCCGGCGGCGGCACCCCGCCCGCGCTGCCGCCCGCCCCCGAACCGCCGACCGTCGTCCTGGCCGCCGCCCAGCGCGGCGAGGTCGCCCGGGTCGAGATCCGCGGCCCCGGCGTCGGCGGCAGTCCCGTCCACCTGCCGATAGCCCGCTCGGTGGTCGAGCGGCACGGCGGCGTGCTCCAGCCGCACGAGCTGCCCGGCAAGGCCGGCACCACGTACGTCGTCGAGCTGCCGCTGGACCCGGAGGCCGCGAAGGCCGCCGCCGAGCGCGCCGCCGCCGAGGGCCGCTCCGACCGGCCCAAGGAGAGCGACAGCGCCGTCCTGCCCGAGCTGCCGGGCATCCCGCAGCTGCCCAGCAGCGGCGAGACCGCCGAGCCCGCCGCGGCCGGCGAGCAGCCGGGCCGCAAGGCCCCGGAGGCCGAGCAGGCGCCCGCCGAGGAGCCCGTGGCCCCCGAGCGCCGCGGCCGCCGCGGCCGTCCGGCCGCCGAGACCCCGGCACCCGACGTGCCGACCCCGCCCGTACCCGCCGCACCTTCCGCGCCCTCCGCACCCGAGGTTCCCGCCGACCAGTGGCCGAACGCCCCCGCCCGGGTCGAGCGGGCCGTCCCCGAGCAGTGGAACGGCACCGGCAACGACCCCGCGTACGGCCGCCAGGGCCTGGCCGGACCGGACGGCGCGCAGAGCGACCCGTGGGGCAAGGACGACGGCAGATCCGGCCCCGCCTACGCCGTGCCCGTCGACGGCGGGCGGGCGCAGCAGAACCGGCCCGGCGGGCGCGAGCCGCTCGCGCTCGGCCCGGCCCCCGCCGCCCCGTCCGCCGACGGCACCCCGCCGGCCGGCACCCCGACCGGCGGGACCGCTCCCGAGGACACCGCGGGCGGGCCCAAGCCCCGTCGGCGCCGCGCCCTGCCCTCCGCCGAGGACTCCTCCGGCGGCTTCGCCCTGCCCGGGGCCGCCGAGACCCCGGTGTACCCCGGTCTGGAGCACGCCCTGCCGGCCGGTCCCGCGCCCGCGCTGCCCGAGCCCGCTGCCGCGCCGACCGGACGCCGCCGCCGGCTGGCCGTCCCGCCGGGACCGGGCTCGGACGTGCCCCCTGCTCCGCCCGTGTCCCCTGTTCCTCCGGTGCCGTCCGCTGCGTCCGGGCCGTCCGGGCCGGACGCCGGTGCCCCCGGCACCGCGCTGGCGCCCGCCCGGCCCGCGCTGCCCGCCGCCGAGGAGCCGTCGGCCCCGCGCCCGGTCGGAAGCGGCCTGGGCGAGCTCGCGCCGCCGCGTCCGCTCGGCACCCCTCCGGTGCCCGCCGTCCCGCCGCAGCCGCCCGTCCCGGCCGAGGCCAGGACCGCCCCGCGCCCGATGGCAGAGCTCCCCGCCGCCGACGAGCCGCCCGCCGCCGAGCACCCGTCGACGGGCGGGGGCGAGCTGGCCAACACCCGGCGGCTGCTGGTCTGGCCCGAGCCGGACCCGGCCACCAAGCAGGCCCTCCAGGCACGCGGCTACCTGCCGGTGATCGTCAGCTCCCGCGAAGAGGTCGACGCCCAGGCCTCCGGCTTCCCCGCCGCCCTCTTCGTCGACCCGCTGACCGGCCCGATCACCCGCACCGCGCTGCAGTCGCTGCGCACCGCGGCGCTCAACCGCCGCGTCCCGGTGCTGGTCACCGCCGGCCTCGGCCAGGCCACCCGGGACACCGCGTACGGCGCCGACCCGGCCGTACTGCTGCGCGCCCTCGCGCCCCGCGACGGCGAGCACCACGCCCCGCGCGTGCTGCTGGTCGAAGGCGACCCGGACATCGCCGCCGCCATGATCAGCAGCCTGGAGCGGCGCGGCATGCACGTCGAGCACGCAGTGGACGAGAACGACGCCGTGGCCCGCGCCAGCAGCGTGCAGCCCAACCTGGTGGTGATGGACCTGCTGCAGATCCGCCGCCGCCGGGTCGGACTGCTGGACTGGCTGCGCGCCAACGACCGGCTGCACCGCACCCCGCTGGTGGTCTACACCTCGGTCGACCTCGACCCGCGCGAGCTGCCCCGGCTGCGCACCGGCGAGACGGTGCTGTTCCTCGCCGAGCGCTCGACCACCGAGGACGTCCAGGGCCGGATCGTGGACCTGCTCGGGCGGATCGGCGCGATGGGCGAGGCGGGCGTCGCCGCCGCGGGCTGAGGCCCCCAGGCAGGTGGAAGGGCCGGTCGCCCCCGTTCCGTACGGGGGCGACCGGCCCTCTTCCGTCCCTGCGGCTCACTCCTTGCCGAGCACCGTGACGTCCAGCTCGTCCGCCGCGTAGCTGGCCCGGATGACCTTCTTGTCGAACTTGCCGACCGAGGTCTTCGGCACCGACTCCACGATCGACCAGCGCTCCGGCAGCTGCCAGGAGGCGATCCGCTCGGCCAGGAAGGCCCGCAGCTCCTTCAGCCCGACGGTCGCGCCCGGGCGCAGCACCACGGTGGCCAGCGGGCGCTCGCCCCACTTCTCGTCCGGGACGGCGACCACGGCGGCCTCGGCCACCTCGGGGTGCGCCATCAGCTGGTTCTCCAGGTCGACCGAGGAGATCCACTCGCCGCCGGACTTGATGACGTCCTTGGCCCGGTCGGTGAGGGTCAGGTAGCCGTCGGCGGTGATGGTGCCGACGTCGCCGGTGCGCAGCCAGCCGTCCTCGGAGAACTTGTCGTCCGGGCGGATCGGGTCCTGCCCGGCGCCGCCGTAGTACGCCCCGGCGATCCACGGGCCGCGCACCTCCAGCTCGCCCGCCGAGACGCCGTCGTGCGGCATCCGCTCGCCGCCCGGGCCGATCAGCCGGGCCTCGACGGAGGCCGGGAAGATGCCCTGGGTGACCCGGTACGGCCACTCCTCCTCGGGGGTGAGGCCGCCCGGCGGCTGGGCGAAGCAGCCCAGCGGGGAGGTCTCGGTCATGCCCCAGGCGTGGATGACCCGGATGCCGTGGCGCTCCTCGAAGCCCTGCATCAGCGACGGCGGACAGGCACTGCCGCCGATGACCACCATGCGCAGGCTGGAGGTGTCGTAGTCGCCGGCGTCGAGCTCGTCCAGCAGACCGCTCCAGATGGTGGGGACGGCGGCGCTGACGGTCGGTCGGACGGCGGCGATCATCTCGGCCATCGGCTTGGGCTGGAGGAAACGGTCCGGCATCAGCAGGTTGGCGCCGGACATGAAGGCGGCGTGCGGGATGCCCCAGGCGTTCACGTGGAACATCGGGACCACCGGCAGCGCCGTGTCGCGCGGAGTGAAGGCGAAGTTGTCGCCGGTGTTGACCTGCAGGCAGTGCAGGTAGACCGAGCGGTGGCTGTAGAGGACGCCCTTGGGGTCGCCGGTGGTGCCGGAGGTGTAGCAGAGCACGGCGGCCTGCCGCTCGTCGATGTCGCTCTGCCACGGGTACGTGGTGGGCCGGCCCGCGATCAGCTCCTCGTAGTCGTGCACGCCGCCCGCGAAGCCAGCCAGCAGCGAACGGTCGCCGGGGCCGCTCACCACGATGTGCTTGAGCGTGGGGGCGAGGTCCGCGAGGACGGCGGCGAGCAGCGGCAGCACGCTGCCGTTGACGATGATCACGCGGTCGGCGGCGTGGTTGACGATGAACGAGAGCTGCTGCGCGGGCAGCCGCAGGTTGAGCGTGTGCAGCACGGACCCCATCGCGGGGACGGCCAGGTACGCCTCCAGGTGCTCGGCGTTGTTCCACATCAGCGTGGCGACCCGGTCGTCCCCGGTCACCCCGAGCTCGTCGCGCAGCGCGCACGCCAGCTGCGCGGCACGGGCACCCACCTCCCCGTAGGTGCGCACGACCGGTCCGGTGCCGTCCCAGGTCGTGACGGTGGAGCGGGCGTGGATCGTGGACCCGTGCTCCAGGATCCGGGCGACGGTGAGCGGGACGTCCTGCATCGTGCTGAACACGGGGTCCTCCTTGACCTGGCGGCACTGGCGGCTGCGCCTGCGGCACCTACCGGGCGGTAATGCGCGCGGACCTGCCCGATTTTGCCGCCCCGCGCCACCCCCTGTCAGCATTCCGACCCCGTTGCACGGATCACGGAGTCGCCGGGCACCCCGGCCGAGCCGACGGTCAGCGGGGGTCGCGGCGGCAGAGGCGGAGGGAGTTGGCGGGGTCGGGGGTGTAGGCGGGGTCGACGGTCCAGCCGGATTCGGCGGCGATGCGCAGGGCCTGGTGGGCGCCGGCGCCGCGGTAGGTGGCGCGGTTGATCGTGATGCGGCGCACGGGGGCGGTGCCGTCCGGGGTCCGTTCCCCCGCGGCGCGGGCGGCCGCCTTGGGGTCGACGCGGGACTCGCGCTTGAGGATGCGGCGGATGTGGCGGTCCCAGGCGGCGGGGCTGTTGCCGAATTCGGCCCGGAAGGCGCGCGGGCCGACCGTCCAGCGGGCGCCCCAGCGGTTCCAGTCGATGTCCCGCACGCAGACGGCCAGCACCAGGCCGATCACGGGGACGTACAGGATCTGCAGCAGGAAGACGAAGGGCAGCAGCGGCGCGAAGCGGGTCGGCTGCGGGCCCCACGGGGTGCCGGGGGCGGCGGGCGGGTCCTGGGGCGAGGGTGCGTTCAGGACGGCCGGGGCGGGGATGCGGCGGGAGAGCCGAACGTGCGCGAGGTCGGATCCGGACGGAACGCCGTGCCAGCCGTGCCGCGCGGCGATCCGGACCACGCCCTCGGCGCCGAGGCCCCGGTAGAGGCGCGCGGCGAGCTTGAAGCCGATGGTCCGGCTGAGGTCGGGCTGCAGGTCCCCGCCGCCGGCCGCGTGCCCGGCCTCGGCGGCGGCGATCCGGCGCTCCAGGACCGGCGTGACGTAGCGCTCCCAGTCCTCCGGACGGCCGGTGAGCTCGGCGCGGAGCCGGCGCGGCGGGATGAAGGCGCGGTTGACCTTCAGCCAGCCGTCGGAGCTGGGACCGCTCCCGCTGTAGTCCGCGAAGATCAGGACGACGAAGAGGGCCACCAGCCCGGCGATCCAGAGCGGGGCGTAGATCCACTGCAGCAGGAACTGGACCAGCACGGCGAGGCGGTTGCGGCGCGGCAACGGGCCGGGGAAGGTGCCGGGCTGCGGCTGCGGCTGCGGCTGCGGCTGCGGCTGCGGCTGCGGTGGAGCGTCGAACTGCGCTGCCGGGTAAGCCTGTTGGGCAGCGGCGGGCGGCTGCGGCGGGTACGGCTGCTGCGGGTACGGCTGCTGCGGCGGCGGGACGGGCTGGGCGTACGGGTTCTGTCCGTACGGGTTCTGGCCGTACGGTGCCGCCTGTCCGTACGGGTTCTGCGGCGGCACCGCGCCGCCGTACCCGTTCGCGTCGCCGTATCCCTGACCGTTCGCCATGCCGCCCCCTCTGCCGGACCGGGGGCCACCCTACCGGCGGGCTCAGCCGGCGGTGGGGCCGTCCACCTGGTTGCGGTCGATGGTGAGGGTGGCGCCGCCGTAGGTCTCCGCGACGTTGCCGCGGTACTGGTGGACGCGCTGGTGGCGGCTCCAGAGGTCGGCGTCGAGGGCACCGGAGCCGGCCGTGTCCGCCCGGTCGTCCCAGCGGGCGTACCAGAGCCCGTCGGGCATCGGGGAGCTGCCGCCCCGGGCGGCGGCGGCGAGGTCGGCGATGCCGGAGCCGAGGCTGGAGTAGAAGCCGGAGCGATAGCCGGCGGAGTGCAGGGCCTGGGTCCAGCCGAGGGTGAACTCGACCACGGCCTGGCCGCAGGCCGGGTCGTGCATCGGGTAGGCCTCGATGTCCAGGTAGACCGGGCTGCCCGCACCGAACCCGAGCGGGCGCAGCGCGCGGACGGCCTCGTCCGCCTCCTCCCGGCCCTGCTGCACGGCCTTCGCCAGGTCGATCCGCTTGGGCTTGTGGCTCAGGTCGGCGCACGGCGCCTGCATTCCGACGTGCACCGGCAGGAAGCGCCAGCCCATCGCGCGCGCCTCGCGCACCCACTCGGCGGTGAGCCGGGACTGCCCGCAGGCGCGCTGGGAGCCGCTGGTGTAGATGCCGACCGCCCCGTACGGGGAGGCGCCGCGCCAGGTCCGCAGGGTGTCGAGCGGGGGCACGGTGCAGGTGTCGAAGGCGGGGCCGCTCCAGCTCTCGCGGAAGCGGGGCGGGACCTGCCGGTCGGGGAGGGTGACGGCCCGGATGCGGGGGAGGGCGATGGCGGCCGGGGCGGTGGCTACGGCGCTCGCGCCCGTCCCGTCGGTGGCCAGCAGGAGCACGAGGGAGGCGGCGAGGAGGGCCGCAGGGCGGAGATAGCGCATCCGGCCTTGATACTGACGGACCATCGGATGAATGCGGCAGCCACGCCGCACACTCCTCGGGAGTCCACCCTTTCGGATGCACCCGTCCGCATCCGTCCCGATTTCAGTAACGAGCTTGCTGGTTTGTCACTCCTTACGGCAAACTCGCCGATATGCCCACCTCCCATACCAGCACACCCCCCGCCTCCTCGTCGTCGGCCGCCGCCGTCGCCGAGGCCCTTGCCATGCCGCCCGCCCCCAAGGGCGAGCCGGCCGGCGAGCGGGGCGGCTGGCGACGAGGTGGGGCCTCCGGCCCCGCGGCGCCACCCGGAGCACGGCCCGGCCGGTCCAGCGGCCGGTTCGGCAAGGTCCTGCGGCGCCCGGGGAGGATCCCGGCGCCGCTTCTCTGTCTGACCGCCATGTTCCTGGTGCAGACCGGCATCGCCCTGTCCAAGCCGCTGTTCGGGCCGCTCGGGGTCGGCGGCACGACCTTCCTGCGGCTCGGCTTCGCCGCCGTCATCCTGCTCGCCGTCACCCGCCCGAAGCTGCGCGACAAGCGCCCGCGCGACCTCGGCGCGGCCGCGCTGCTCGGCGTGGCCTCGGCCGGGATGACCTGCCTGTTCGCCGGGGCGATCGACCGGCTGCCGATGGGCACCGCCGCGACCATCGAGTTCCTCGGCCCGCTCGCGGTCGCCCTGGTCTTCGCCCGGCGTGCCAGCCACCTGCTCTGGGCGCTGCTCGCGGGCGCCGGTGTGGTGCTGCTGACGCTGCTCGGCGAGGGCGACGGCGGCGGTTCGCTCGACCCGGTCGGCCTGCTGTACGCCTTCGGGGCGGCCGCCTGCTACGCGCTGTACATCCTGTTGACCGACAAGGTCGGCGCGACCTTCCACGGGTTCCAGGGCCTGGCGGTGTCGATGACGGTCGGCGCGCTGACGCTGGCACCGTTCGGGCTCGGCCAGGCCTGGCACGGGCTGACCGCGCCCTACGCCTCACCGCTGGTGCTGCTCGCCTCGGTCGCCGGGGTGTCGCTGCTGCTGCCGGTGATCCCGTACGCGCTGGAGATGACCGCACTGCGCCGGATGCCGCAGCGGGTGTTCAGCGTGCTGGTCAGCCTGGAGCCGGCGGTCAGCGCGCTGGTCGGCCTGGTGGTGCTGGGCCAGCTGCTGGGCGTGCCGCAGCTCGCCGGGATCGGCTGCGTGGTGGCGGCCAGCGTGGGCGCCACGCTGACCGGGCGCCGCTAGGTCCGTCCGGCGGCCGGCCGGTGGCCTGGCCGTGGCCTGGCCGGCGGGTGCTCCGGCGGGCGGGCCTGGCGGGTTGTCCGGCCGGTGCTCTACGGCCAGAGCAGGGTGCGCGACCAGTCCGGGGAGCTGACCGGCCCGGTGCGGGTGTAGCGCAGCCGGACGTGCCGCCGCTGGGAGTCGCCCTGCCAGAACTCCACCTCGTGCGCCCACAGGGTGTAGACGGCGTGCCCGGGCGGAACGACGTCCGGGTGCGCCTCCAGCCGACGGCGGGCGACCGCCACCGCCTCGTCGTAATCGGTCAGCGCGGCCAGCGGCTCGCTCTGCCGTCCGACCAGCGAGGAGGCCCGGGCGGCGGGCGAGCGGGTGGCGAACTCGGCGGCGGCGACCAGGTCGGCGGCCCGCTCGACGCTGCCGCGCACCCGCACCTGGCGGCCCAGCTGCGGCCAGTAGACGGTCAGCGCGGCGGCCGGGTGGTCGGCGAGCTGACGGCCCTTGGGGCTGTCGGCGGCCGCGGAGAAGTTCCAGCCGGTACCGGCCGCGTCGACGTCGCGCAGCACCAGCACCCGGGCGTCCGGCATGCCGTCCGCGTCGACGGTGGAGAGGGTGAACGCCTGCGGGTCCAGCACCCCTGCGTCCAGGGCGGTGGCGAGCCAGTCCACGAACAGCGGCCCGGGTGCGGCGGGGGCGGTCCCGTGGTCGAAGGACGGCAGCGGGCGGGCCATCGGCGGACGGCCGAGCAGCAGCTCGGGGACGGACCTGGGCTCGGGCCGGTGCTCGCCGGCCGGCTCGGCCGCCGGCTCCGGGCGTGCCACCGCCTCCGACTCCGGTGCAGGCCTGGCCTCGTCCGGGCCGGTCAGGCCCTCCTCCTCCGCCGCCATCGCGCGCCCTTCCTTCCGAATGCCGCGGTCGCGCCCCGGCCGGGCCGTCCCTTTCCGGTCCCTGGCACGTGGTGCGCTGTCGGAGCGCAACCGTACCGCCGTGGACGGACGGCCCAGGGCGCGGGCCCTCGGTGGACGGCTCACGACGGTCGGGCGGTCGATCGGGCGGTCGGAGGGACGGGCGCCGGACGCACTCGTGGGCGGTGCCGATGGCGGCACCGCCCACGAGGCCGGTGTGGCGGTGACCCTTTCCGCCGGCCGGTCATGCGCTGTTCCCTTGGTGATGCGCCGTTCCCTCTGGTCGGTGCGGCTGTTGCGGTTGTGCGGTTTCCGGTCCGAGTCCGGGCGCGGGTGCTCAGCTCACCCGCGGCCTCCCACCTCCGGCGCCCCCGCCCTCGGTGGTACTCGGTGTGAACCCGGTGCGGCCGTACGGCCGGTCATGCGGTGGTGCGGTCGTGCGGTCGTGCGGTCGTGCGGTCGTGCGGTCGTGCGGTGGTGCGGCCGTACGGTCAGGGGGAGACCGGGGCGAAGATGACGTTCACGTTCTTGTTGCCCTGGCCGGCCAGGATGGCGCCCGCGTTGTCCTTCGCCGCGAGGGTGTTGTTCTGGTTCGAGGCGCCGGAGCCGGTGGCCGTCTGCTGGGTGGAGACGTAGTTGCCGTCGACCCCGCCGAACACGTTGCCGGTGCCGACGTTGGACACCACGCCGGCGTTGGAGCCGCCCGTGGCACCCGCGCCGTTGTCGGCGGCGGCGACCCCGGCTCCCGCCAGCAGCAGACCGGCCGCGAGCGGGCCGGCGAGCAGGAGTCCGACCGCTCTGCGGGTGTGGATACGAGCCATGAAAACCTCCAAAAGCTGTTCATCGTTCAATGTCGACCATGCTGTGTCGACCAGGCTGTGCGGGGTTCGCCGGCCAGACGAACACCTGCGGACTGCGACGCCGGAAGACAGCCTTCCGCAACAAATCGACAAAGCACTAGCTCATCCAGCAGTTTTCGCCCGTTCGCGTGATATCCACCGAGCCCCCGCATAACGGAGGGGAATCCGGACAGCGCGCCCGGCACACCACATCCGAGCTGTGACTTCACCCGGGCGGCAGCTGGTTCGAGGACGACGGGAAGCCGCGCTCCGACGCCGTGCGAACCGCCCGGCGCACCACCCCGGCGTACGGACGAATCGCGAACGCACCTCCGAAAAGTTCGATCACCCTTCCATGTCGACTTTCCAGCCATTCGCAGACCATCGGAAGGTCACACCGAAAATCACACCCGGCACCCCGATGCGCTTGGTCGAAAATCAGACCATCTTGCCCGGGTTCAGGATTCCCAGCGGGTCGAAGACCGCCTTCAGCTGCCGTTGCAGGTCCAGTGCCACCGGGCCCAGCTCGCGCGCCAGCCACTCCCGCTTGAGCAGCCCCACCCCGTGCTCCCCGGTGATCGTGCCGCCCAGCTCCAGCCCCAGCGCCATGATCTCGTCGAAGGAGCGCTGGGCCCGCGCGGTCTGCTCCTCGTCCGCGGCATCGAAGATCACGATCGGGTGGGTGTTGCCGTCCCCGGCGTGACTGACCACCCCGATGGTCAGCCCGTGCCGCTCGGCGATCGCGGCGACACCGTTCAGCATCTCGGCCAGCCGGGACCGCGGCACCGCCACGTCGTCGATCATCGTGGTGCCCAACCGGTCCAGCGCGGGCAGCGCCGACCGCCGGGCGGCCAGCAGCAGATCGGACTCCGCCTGGTCCTCGGCCGGCACCACCTCGGTCGCCCCGGCCGCCCGGCACAGCTCCGCGACCCGCGCCAGCTCGCCCACCCGGTCCGGCCCGTCGAAGGCCACCAGCAGCAGCGCCTGGGTGGACTCCGGCAGACCCATCCGCCCCAGCTCGTTGACGGCCCGCACGGAGACCGCGTCCATCAGCTCCATCAGCGACGGGGCCAGCCCGCGCGCCATCACCTCGCAGACCGCCGCACCGGCCGCGTCCGCGCTCGGGAACTCCGCCGCCAGTGCCAGCTGCGGGGCCGGCGCGGGCCGCAACGCCAGTACGGCCCGGACCACCACACCGAGCGTCCCCTCCGAGCCGACGAACAGCCGGGTCAGGTCGTACCCGGCCACGCCCTTCGCCGTCCGGCGGCCGGTGGACAGCAGCCGCCCGTCCGCCAGCACCACGTCCAGACCGAGCACGTACTCGCTGGTGACGCCGTACTTCACGCAGCAGAGCCCGCCCGCGCCGGTACCGATGTTGCCGCCGATCGTGCAGGACTCCCAGCTGGACGGGTCCGGCGGGTAGGAGAGGCCCAATTCCTCTGCCGCACGCGACAGTTCGGCGTTCACCACACCCGGCTCGACGACCGCGATCCGGTTCACCGGGTCGATCTCCAGGATCCGGTTCAGCTTCACCAGCGACAGCACGACGCAGCCGTCCACCGCGTTCGCCGCCCCCGACAGCCCGGTCCGCGCGCCCTGCGGCACCACGGGCACCCGCAGCTCGGTCGCGGTCCGCATCACGTGCTGCACCTGCTCGACCGACTCCGGGAACACCACGACGGCGGGCACCCCCGCCGCACAGAACCCCGCCATGTCGTGGCTGTACGAGGCGGTCACATCGGGGTCCACCACCACGGCCCCGGCCGGGAGGCCCTGCGCCAGTCGGTCCGTCAGATCACTCATCGCCGCCTCCGCTCACCGCCCGACCAGCTCCACCTCCGCACTCTGCCCGCGTGCCGGGAGAGGGGCAAGTGGGCCTTGGGCAGGGTGGGGTGGCCGGGGGCGGAGGGCGCGGGGGCAGGCTCATCCGGCGGCGGCACGTGGGCCTTGCCGGGGCGGGGGGCGGAGGCGAGCGGACAGGCGAGCCTGGACGGGGCAAGTGGGCCTGGGGCGGGGTGGAGTGGCCGGGGGGAGGGGTAAGCGCCCCCGCCCCGAGGGCGATCACGCCCGGCGGAGGGTGGGGGTGGCCAGGGCGGTGAGGCCGGCAGTGGCGGTGGCGAGGGCGCAGAGGAGGGTGGGCGGGGTGGCGCCCGCCGCGTCCGCGAGCAGGCCCAGCAGGGCGTTCGAGAGCACCAGCACCACGCTCTGCACGAGCGTCAACAGTGCCTGGAATCGGGAGAGATGGGAGGTCGGCGCACCCGTCAGCACCAGCGGTCCGAGGTGGCAGGCGAACAGCCCCGAGCCGATGCCCGCCACCGTGCTGCCGGCCGCCGCCGTCACCGGGCCCGCGGCCAGCGCCAGGAGTGCGGTCCCCGCCGATGCCGTGCAGAGTCCGACCGCCGCCCCCGCGCCCGCCCGGGGCAGGGCGCCCCGCCAGGCGACCAGACCGGCCACCGCGAGTACCCCGGCGGCCTGTCCGCCGGTGACCAGCCCGGCCGTGTCCGCCGTCCAGCCGTGCGCCCGGGCGAGCAGCGGGCCGAGGAGCGACACGACGGGCAGCAGCGCCCCGGCGGCCGCGCCGGTGAGCAGCAGCGCGGACCGCAGCAGCGGGTCGCCGAGGGCGAGTCGGACGCCGGACGCCGCCTCGCGCAGCAGGCCGGCGGGCACAGCGGACGGCGCGTCCTCCCGGGGCCGGACCTGTACCAGGACCAGCAGGACGACCCCGAAGCTCACCGCGTCCACGACCGCCGCACCGGGCAGCCCGCCGGCGGCGACCAGCAGGCCGCCCAGCGGCGCCCCGAGCAGGGCCGCGCTCTGCCCGCCGGCCTGGCGCAGCGCGAGCGCCCGGGGCAGCCGGTCGGCGGGCACCAGCCGGCTCGGCATCGACCCGCTCGCCGGGAGGTAGAAGGCATCGACGGCGCCGATCACGCCCGCCGCCGCGACCAGCAGCCACAGCGGTGTGCCCCGGCTGCCCGCCACGAGCGCCAGGACGACGGTCGCGACCAGCATCACCGCGTCCCCGGCGAGCATCACCCGACGGGCCCCGAACCGGTCCGCGACGGCGCCGCCCAGCAGGACCAGTGCCATGCGCGGCACGGTGATCGCGGTCAGGACCAGCCCGGCCGCCCCGCCGCCGTGCGCGGAGGCGGCCCAGCCGAGGGCGAAGTACAGCGCGGCGTCGCCCAGCAGCCCGGCCTGGGTGCCGGCCAGCCAGAGCAGGTACCGGCCGGGCAGCGGCGCCCCCGCGCCACCGCCCGGGGCAGGGGCGGGGGCGGGGGCAGGCGCGGTGGTGGTGGTCATGCCGGGCGACGCTAGGACCCTCGACCTGGTCGAGGGCAAACCCGGGCTACCGGCGGACGACCGGCTCCTGGAGCTCGGTGACCCACCCGGTCTCGTCCTCCGGGCACTCCAGGTACAGCTCCCGGGCGTAGCCGGCCGAGCGGTAGCCGTTGTCCTCGATGAAGCGGGCCAGTTCCTGGACGGTGCCGAGCACCCCGTCCATCGAGCCGCGGTGCACGATCGTCGCCGCCTGCTCGATCGCCGGCAGGTCGAGCAGCTCGAAGTCGTGCCCGTCGGGGCGGACCGACCGTGCGATCGGGACGGCGACCAGGATCAGCACCGAGCCGTCGCCCTCCGGCGCGTCCTCGTACCGGGCGACGGACGGGCCGGTCGCCTCGATCCCGGCCGCGGTCAGCCGCCGGCACAGCTCGGTGAACAGCGGGCCGATCACCGGTGTGATGTCCTCCGGCTCGTAACTCGCGGCCACACCGGTCAGTTGGGCCACCCGGACGGGCGGCACCGGCTTCACCACGACATCGTGCGCGGACATGGTCCCCTCGCTCTCGATCGTCCGGAGCCTCGCCTCCACCCGGGCCAGCCGCAGCTCGTCCGCCGCGATCGCTTCGGCGAGTTGGGCCCGCCGCAGCCGCAGCATCCCGCGCAGTTCGGCGGTGTCCACCTCGTCGTCCAGGACGGCCCGTACCTGCTGCAGCGTGAAGCCGAGCTCCTTGAGCGCGATCACCCGGTTGAGCCGGGCGAGTTGGGCCGCCTCGTAGGAGCGGTAGCCGCTGACCGGGTCCACCCGGGCGGGCCGCAGCAGGCCGATCGCGTCGTAGTGGCGCAGCATCCGCACCGACACCCGGCCGTGGCTGGCGAAGTCTCCGATGTTCAACATGGTGGCTCCACTCGACCGCCTCCCACGGTGTCAGGGTCAACCCCGGCCGCCGAACCACCCCGGGAAGCACCGAGGGCGGGTGCCGATGGGTTCTCGGCACCCGCCCTGAGCAGGTGGTTCTCCTACCAGCGGAGAGCGTGGGATTCGAACCCACGGTGACGGGTCACGCCACGACAGTTTTCAAGACTGTTCCCTTAGGCCGCTCGGGCAGCTCTCCAGGCGGAGGTCAGCCTAACGGGTCCGGCGGGGTTCGGTGCACACGGTTTCGCGGCGTCGCCGGTCAGCGGGCGGGGGTCACTGGTCGCCCTCGCGCTGGCCGAGGGTGACCTTGGTGGTGAACTGCTGGCCGTTGCGGGTGTACTCGACGTCGACGGTCTCGCCGGGCTTGTGCGTCCAGATCCGGCTGACCAGGGCGGGGCCGTTGTCGATCGGCACGCCGCCGAGCTTGGTGATGACGTCGCCCGGCTTGAGGCCGGCCTTGTCGGCGGCGCCGCCGGGGGTGACGGCCGGCTGGCCCTGGATGTCGCGGGTCTGGATCTGCGCGCCGTCGCCCTTGTAGTCGTCGTTGCGCAGCACGTCGAGCTTGGCGTAGACCGGCTTGCCGGTCTTGATCAGGGTGTCCGCGACCCACTTGGCCTGGTTGATCGGGATGGCGAAGCCGAGGCCGATGCTGCCGGCCCGGCCGTTGGCGGCGGCGTTGGACTGGATCGCCGAGTTGATGCCGACCACCGCGCCGCCGGAGTCGAGCAGCGGACCGCCGGAGTTGCCGGGGTTGATCGAGGCGTCGGTCTGCAGGGCGTTCATGTACGAGGCCTGCGAGCCGGTCTCGTCGCCGGAGGCGACCGGGCGGTCCTTGGCGCTGATGATGCCGCTGGTGACGGTGGACTCCAGACCGTACGGCGCGCCGATCGCGACGGTGGCGTCGCCGACGTTGACCTTGTCGGAGTCGGCCAGCGGCAGCGGGGTCAGCTTGCTCTTCGGCGGGTTGTCGATCTTGACCACGGCGACGTCGTAGCCCTCGGCGTGGCCCAGCACCGAGGCGTTGTACGAGGTGCCGTCGGCGAACTTGACGGTCAGTTTGCCGCCGTTGAGGGTCGGCGCGACCACGTGGTTGTTGGTGAGGATGTGGCCCTCGGTGTCGAAGACGAACCCGGTGCCGGTGCCCGACTCGCCGTTGCCCTGCGCCTTGATGGTCACGACGCTGGGCAGCGCCTTCTGCGCGATGGCGGCGATCGACCCCGGGGCGGGCTCGTTCTTCTGGGTGTCGCTGGCCTGGACGGTGGTGCTGCGGTGGTCGTCCGCGGAGGTGCTGCTGCCGTTGCGGTCGGCCACGGCCACGCCGAGCGCGCCGCCCGCGACACCGGCGACCAACGCGACGGCCGCGATCAGGGCGACCAGTGCGCCGCGCTTCTTGCGCGGGCCGCCGCCGTGCGGGCCGCCGGGGTACTCGGCCGGGTAGCCGAGCGGGCCGCCGGGACCACCGGGGAAGCCCGCGCCGCCGGAGGTGGCGTCGTGGGTCGGGCCCCAGCCGCCGAGCGGCTGGCCGGCACCGAACGGGTGGTGGGCGTGCGCGGCGGGGGCACCGGGGGTGATCTGGGTACCGGGGGCGGGCGTGGCGGTGCCGTACGCGTCGTGCGCGCCGGCGGCGGGCACGCCGTGGGTCGGGGTGGCGTACGGGTTGCCGGTCGGCGGCAGCGCCGGGGCCGCGGGCGCGGCGGCCTGGGCGGGCGGCAGGACCGGCGGCGGCGCGTCGACGTAGCCGGTGGCCGGGTCGACCACGGGCTCCTCGGCGACGGGAACGACGGGAGCGACGGGGGCAGCGGGAGCCGCAGGCGCCTCCGGCGCGGCCGGGGCCTCCGGCGCGGCGGGGACCTTGGTGAAGGCGACGGTCGGCTTGTGCCCGCCGTCCGCCGGAGCCGCGTCGGCCGGGGTGCCGTCCACCGCGCCGTCCACCGCGGGCGCCGCCTCCGGCTCCGGGACCCGACGGAACGCCATGGTCGGCTTGTGCCCGCCCTGAGCGGGGCCTTCGGAAGCGGACTCGGCCGCCCCCTGGCCGGCGGGCTGCTCCCCCTGCGGCCCGGCGGGCCCAACCTCGCGCTCGGTGCTCACGGACGACCTCCATAGCTGGCAGAACCAAGGACCATAGTTTTTCGCACTGTCGATTCGATTGCCGTAAGGACCCCTCTGAAGAACTCATAAGAATCCTTAGCCGGCGCCGACGGCCGAGGGCTCCCTCCCCCGCCGGGCATCCCGCGATGCGGACCGCGCACGCCCTGGCCTTGGAGTTCGCCCCGGTGCCGGTTACCCTGTCGCTCCAAACTGACACGCGGGAGCTTGGACCCACCAGGCTGAGAGTGCGCATGTCGACCGTACGCCACGCGAGCGAGGCGGAACGGTCGAGGGGGCGCTGACCGCCGGAACCTGTCCGGGTAATGCCGGCGTAGGGAGTATCGGCCATGCCGTCTGCTTCGCCATCCTCTTCTCCGGGTGCGCCCGAGTCCAAGGATCTCCCCGGGTCGCCCGCGGCCACTGCTGTCCTGGAGCGCCCCGCGCACGTCGAGGCCCCGCTGGTCCTGGACACCGAGCCGCCGCGCACGCTGCGCTTCCGGGACCACTTCGCGCTCTGGATGAACCTGGGCGTCAGCCTGATCGGCTTCTCCACCGCCGCGACCGTGCTCGGCGCCCCCGGCAGCGAGCTGTCGCTGGCGGCCGCGGTGACCGCGATCGCGGTCGGTACGGCGGTCGGCACCGCGATGCTCGGTGTCGCCGCGCTGATCGGCGCCCGGACCGGCGCCCCCGCGATGGCCAGCCTGCGCGGGCTGTTCGGCACCCGGCTGTCGTACCTGCCGACGGTGCTGAACATCGTGCAGTGCATCGGCTGGGGCGTGTTCGAGCTGCTGACGATCTCGGCGAGCGCCCAGACCGTCGCCCACACCACCGGCTACCGCTGGCTGTTCGTGCTGCTCGCGGGCGCGCTGACCACCGCGCTGACCATCTGGCCGCTGGGCTCGATCGCGGTGCTGCGCCGCTTCGTGGCCGGGGCGGTCGCCGTCGCGATGGTGTACTTCACCGTCCAGCTGGGCCGCCAGGGCGTGCCGGACCCGGGCGCCGGCAACTGGCACGGCTTCCTGGGCGCGACCGACGCGATGATCGCGGTGTCGGTCTCCTTCGTCCCGCTGGCCGCCGACTACACCCGGCACTCGCGCACCCCGCGCTCGGCGTTCTGGGGCAGCTTCTCCGGCTACACGATCGCCCAGGTCTGGTGCTACGTGCTCGGGCTGATGGCGCTGCTGCAGTCCGACGGCGACCCGAACCGGATCTTCGACTCCTTCCTCGGCGTCTGGGCCGGCTGGCTGTTCCTGCTGGTGCTGGTGCTGCGCGAGACGGACCAGTCCTTCGCCAACGTGTACTCGACCGCGATGTCGGTGCAGAACCTGCTGCCGAAGGTGGACCGCCGGGTGCTGAGCGGCGGGATCGGCGCGCTGACCACCGTGCTGGCGCTGCAGATCGACCAGTTCACCGACACCTACTACAACTTCCTCGGCCTGATCGGCTCGGTGTTCGTGCCGCTGCTGGCGGTGCTGGCGGTGGACTTCTTCCTCGGCGCCGGGCGCCGCGGCTGGGACCTCTCGGCGGACGCGCCGTCCCGCTGGACGATGCTGCTGCCGTGGGGGCTGGGCTTCGCCGTGTACCAGTTCATCGCGCCGACCAAGGTGGCCGGCTGGTGGACGGACTTCTGGACCTCCGCCCAGGAGGCCCTGCACTTCACCCCGCAGGAGTGGACCTCCGCCTCGCTGTTCGCCTTCCTGGTGCCGGCCCTGGCCACCTGGGCGCTCACCCCGCTCACCCGCCGCACCGCCCGCTGAGACCGGCCACCGCGGACGCGCCCCGGGCCCGTCCGCGGTGGGCCGCTGCCGGAGACGGCCCCACAGGTTGGGGCCGTCGTCGCCTCCGCGTCACCTGCGCCGCCTATCGTTGGCCCCGTGACCAGCCCAGACCTGTCCTCGGCGGCGGCGCGCACCGCGCCGCCCGTCCAGGTGATCGCCCACCGCGGTTCCTCCCACGCCCTGCCCGAACACACCCTCGCGGCCTACCGGCGCGCGCTCGACGAGGGCGCGGACGCGCTGGAGTGCGACGTCCGCGTGACGGCCGACGGCCACCTGGTCTGCGTGCACGACCGGCGGATCGGTCGGGTCTCCAACGGCCGGGGCACCGTCTCGGCGATGACGCTCGGCGAGCTGGAGGCGTACGACTTCGGCGCCTGGAAGACCGGCCGCCCCAGCACCGACCCCGAGCTGCGCGGCGTGCTGCGACTGGACCGCCTGCTGGAGCTGGTGGTGGACTGCGGCCGCCCGGTGGACCTGGCGATCGAGACCAAGCACCCGGTGCGCTTCCGCGGCCTGGTGGAGGCCGAGCTGCTGCGGACGCTGGAGCGGTACAAGATCGGCGCGGCCCGGGAGGGCGACCGCCCGTCCGCCCGGATCATGAGCTTCTCCTCGATCGCGCTGAACCGGGTGGCAGCGACCGCACCGGAGTACCGGCGGGTGTTCCTGTTCGAGCGGACGCTGCCGCTGCTCGGCAAGCTCCGCGAGGGCGCGCCGCTGCCGGGCGGTGCGCGGATCGCCGGTCCCGGCATCGACCTGGTGCGGGCCCGCCCGCAGCTGGTGACCCGGCTGCGCGAGCTGGGGCACGAGGTACACGTGTGGACCGTGGACGAACCGGCCGACGTCGAACTCTGCCTGGAACTCGGAGTGTCCGCGATCATCACCAACCGGCCCGCCGAGGTTCTGGCGCAGCTCGGGCGGTGATCCGCCGACGCACCGACGGCCGGAGCGGCGCGCACTGATCACTCTGGTCGGCAGTCAAACCTTCCTCACGCGATATCGCCGGAATTCCGTGCGACAGAGGGTGAGCGCGGAATGACCTCGGGTCGACGGTCCGTCGCACTGCCCGAAATGGGCGCGAGCGATCGTCCGGTGCTCGTTTCCGGCGCATTACCAAGGGGCATCTCTCCCTCGGCATACGCTGAAGGAGGTCCGGGGGTGGCGTTGATGGTGGCGCGTGAAGTGCCGACTTCATCGACCATGGCAGTGCCGCACGGCCCATCAAGTGTCGGGGTCGCGCGGCGCCGACTGCGTCGAGATCTGGGCGACCGGCAGATACCGGAACCGGTCATCGATGATGCCGTACTGATCCTTTCCGAACTGTTGAGCAATGCGTGTCGGTACGCCCGTCCGCTCGGCCCGCTGCCGGCACTCGGCCGCAGCGCCCGGGCCGAGATGCTCGGGCAGGTGCTGGTCGGCGTCCCGTCCGGGGCGCATCCCGCGCGGGACGGCCGGGAGCCGGGCGAGGGCGTGCAGGAGCCGGGCGGCGGTGTGCTGGTCCGCTGGCAGATGCACACCGACGGCGTGCTGACCCTGGAGGTCACCGACGGCGGCGCGACCACTCGGCCGCTGCCCGCCAGTCCCTCGCTGACCTCGCGCGGCGGCCGCGGCCTGAGCATCGTCGACCAGCTCGCCAGCGACTGGGGCGTGCGCGACGCGCCCGGCGAGGTGACGGTCTGGGCGGCGCTGCCCGCCCGCGCCCGGCACGCCCGGCGCACCGGGGGCGACGCCCGGAGCGCCTAGCCTGCCCCGGCACGGCGCCCGTCCCGGCGCGTCCGCCCGCCCCGGCGCGTCCGCGTGCGCCGGGGTAGCGCGGGTGCCGCGAGAACGTCAGTAGGCTTCCCGGGACACAGGACCACCGTTCCCGGGAGAGCCGCACCATGGGCAAGAAGGCCGCCAAGAAGGCGCCGCAGCGTCAGTCCACCCCCGCCGTCACGGGCGAGATCCCCGTGGTCGGGGCCCGCGAGGACTGCCCCTGCGGCTCGGGCCGCCGCTACAAGGCCTGCCACGGCCGGGAGGCCTCGCACGCGGTGCAGGAGCTGGTGCACCGCCCGTTCGAGGGCCTGCCGGGCGAGGCCGACTGGGTGGCGCTGCGCGAGCTGGTGCCCGCCGCCACGGTGCCGCTGACGCTGGCCGCCGGGGTGGCCGAGGGCGCCGAGGGCGAGGTCCCGTCGGTGACGCTGGCCACCGTGCTGCCGCTGGCCTGGCCGGCCCTGCGCCGCCAGGACGGCTCGATCCTGCTCGGCCTGCAGACCCAGTCCGCCTCCGGTGACCTCAGCCGCGACCTCGCGGACGCCCTCGAGCTGGCCCTGGCCACCGAGCCGGGCACCCCGGTGCCGGCCCGCCGGACCGTCCCGGGCGGACGCCGCCTGCAGGACCTGCTGGACGCCACCGCCGCGTTCACGCCCACCGTGCACACCGGCTTCGAGTTCTGGCTGGAGGACGCCGAGACCGCCACCGGCGAGGTCGCCGCCTCCCTGGAGCGCGCCAACGCCTCGGCCATCCCGACCGAGAAGCTGGGCAGCGTCGACGCCGCCTACTGGTGCGGCACCCCGGACAAGAACCACCTGCGCTGGGTGATGACCGTGCCCGAGGAGAAGCTGCTGGACGCGCTGGCCCGGCTGAACGCCGCCGGCGAGGCCTCGCTCGGCGCGGACACCCGCCTGGTCGGCTCGTTCCGCGCGCACGGCCTGACCGTCCCGGTGTGGGACCTGCCGCTGTCGATGACCGCCGCCGACTGCGAGAAGCCGGCCGCCGAGTTCGGCGAGCGACTCGCCGCGGTGCTCGCCGACGAGACCCCGCTGACCGCCGAGGAGCGGCGCGCCCGCGCGAACCTGGTGAACCGTCAGGTCACCTTGAACTAAAGCGCGCAGGATCCGCGTGATACGCGTCACATTGTCGCGGTGAACGCGCAATTTCCGGGCGTGGAGGGCGTCTTGGAAATTGGCGCGGGCGCAGATCCTTGTTACTGTCTAAAGAGTCCGGCCGCTGGTGCATCCCCCGTCGCCAGCGGCCGGATCTTTTCTTTTTCCGGCCGGCCGCCCGGATCGCGGCGAATCAGGCCGCGGATCACGGCGGATCGGACCGCGTGGATCACCGCGGATCAGTACGCCGACCGGCCACTGTCCAGCCGGACCGTCGCCTCCACCAACTCGCCCAGCAGCGGCCCGACCTGCGGCAGCCAGACCCCGCCGCCCGCGCCCGGTCGCGGCGCCAGCACCCAGCGCACCCGCCCCGCCGCCCCGCCGGGCGGCAGCGGCAGGAAGCCGCCCGGCCCGTGGTAGCGCAACGATCCCGGCACCCAAGGGAGTTGGGCGAGCATCTCGCCGAGCACGTCCAGCGAGTACGGGGCCACCAACAGCGCGTAGCGGCCCGGCATCGCCAGCACCGGGCCGAGCGGCAACCGCAGCGCGCCCAGGTAGACCAGCGCCCGCGCGCCGGCCGCCGCCGGCAGGCTGACCGCCGAGACGGTGGAGCCGGTCGCGGCCAGCACCGTCGCGTCCGGGTGCTGCCGCTCCCACCACCAGCGCACCATCCGGGCGTCCGTGGTGGCGGCCAGCAGCGAGGGATCGTGCGGGTGCACGCCGGGGACCCTGCAGTCCGGGTCGCCGCAGGAGCAGCGCCCGCCGCGCAGCACGGTGCCCGGCACCACGGGCCAGCGGTGGTCGACGGCGGCCGACAGGGCTGCGGACAGCCGGGCGGCACGCTCCTCCGACCGGTCCTTCGGGTTCTCACGCATGGCGCTCGTTCCTTTCCCTGACCGCTCGGTTCGCTCCGCCCCGTCGGCATCCGCCGGGATCCTCCGCGCGGGCCCGCCGCGGCACGGCCCCGGGCGGAGCGGGGCGGGGCGGGCGGCATGGCGGACGGCGCGGCTACGACGTGGAGCACGGTGTGGAGCACGACATGAGAAGGGCCGCGCACTGGAACAGCCCTTGGAACGAGAATCCCGTATGCGACCGGATGGACGCCGCCCGGGCGCGCTTGGTTCCACCGTACGAGTGAGAGACTTCCGGCCGACCCGGATCCCGGGCGGCACGGGCATACGATCCGGACGGCCGCCCGGTCCGTCCCCTCGGTTCTGCCCCTTCGCGGCTCCCTCCATGCCTGCCGGCCCGACCGGCGCGCGCACGAACCACGCACGCCCTCCGACCGGGTCGCGATGGCTGTGGAACCGGCCATCGCGTCGTCCTGGATCTGGACATGCCCCGAATGGCCTGTGTAGAAGTGGTGGCATTGCTGTCGATCAATGACGAGTAGTAGCGAATCGAGGCGAAACGGGCCTTTGGCCGTGCTCGCTCCACATTGGCCGCGCATCTGGGGGTTTCGCATGGCACGTAGCACCGCGTCAGGAGTGGCGGCATGACCGAGTCCCACCCGCCGACGGCCCTCCCGTCGGCGACGACCGCCGAGCCGGGCGAACCCGGCTGCGCAGGCGGGCTCACCGTCCTCGACCCGCCGGGGCTCCCCGGCCCCGCCGACGCCCCGGACGGCACCGCGGACGACCACCCGGCGCCGTCCAACGCGGTGCAGGACCGTTTGGCCGGACGCCTGTCCGACATCACCAGCCTGCACGAGCACACCGAACGGCTCGCCCGGGCCCGCGGCCTCGCCGCCACCCTGGACGCCGTCCTCGCGTCCGGCGCCGCCCTGCTCGGCGCCCGCCGCGGCGTCCTGGTCACCCGGATGCCCGGCGGCGGCCCCGGCCAGCCGGTCGGCCTCGGCCTCGACCGCGCCAGCCTCGGCGCCCTGGAGACCGTCCCCACCGAGCAGAGCCTGCTCGGCCGGCTGCTGCGCGACCACGACCGGCCCCGGCAGCTGCACTCCCCCGACCTCGCCGAGGACCCGGCCATCGGCGCCCGGCTGCGCGAACTCGCCGTCCACCTCGGCCTCGGCGGCGCCTTCGGCCTGCCGCTCGCCACCGCCGAGGACGGCCCGCTCGCCGCCGCCCTCTGGTTCTACGACGAGCCCGCCGAACCGACCGGGTGCCGGCGCGAACTCGCCCGCCACTACTGCGAGATCGCCGCCCCGCTGCTCGCCAAGCAGCTGGAGGCGGACCGGATCCGGCACACCACCGAGGCGCTGCGCCGCGGCCTGCTGCCCGACCGCCTCCCCCGGACGCCCGGGCTGCGGCTCGCCGCCCGGCTCGTCCCCGCCGGGCTGGACCGCTCCTGCGGCAGCGACTGGTACGACGCGATCCCGCTGCCGGACGGTACCGTCGGCCTCACCGTCGGATCCGTCTCCGGCGACGGCCCCGGCGCGGGCCCCGGCTCCGCCCCCGGCGCGGCCGCCGCGATGGGCCGGGTCCGGGCCGCGCTGCGGGCGTACGCGGTGCTGGAGGGCGAGGACCCGGTCTCTGTCCTGGGAGACCTGGAGCTGCTGCTCAAGACCACCGAGCCGACCCGCACCGCCACCGCCGTCTACGCCTGGGTCGAGCCCGAGGAGCGCCGGATCACCCTGGCCGGCGCCGGGCACTGCCCGCCGGTCCTGGTCGGCCGGCACGGCGCCGAGTTCGTGGAGACCTCGCTCTCCGCCCCGCTCGGCATGCTGGCCTGCTGGGAGGCGCCCGGGGTGGAGTTCACCGCCGAGCGCGGCGACACCCTGCTGCTCTACACCGAGGGCCTGGCCCGCCGCTGCGGGCCGACCCTGCACGCCGGGCAGGCCAACCTGCGCCGGGCCGCCGCCGACGCCCCGCGCGACGTGCGGATCGACCCCGACCGGCTCTGCGCCCACCTGCTGGCCGTCTGCCCGGCCCCGGACGCCGCGGCCACGGCCACGGCCACGGGCACCGACGACCTGATGCTGCTCGCGGCCCGCTTCGAGTAGTCGTTCGGGCCCGGAAAGGACGGGCGACCGTGCGTCCGTACCATGGACGCACGGCCGCCCGCGCGTGTCGCGATCCGACACTCCCCCCGCGGGGCGGCGGTACCACCCCCCAAGGAGGCGTTGCACGTGACCGAGGACCGCACCCCCGCGGTGGCCGAGAACCCCGAGGCCGAGGGCGGCGAGGAGCCGCAGGAGTTCAAGGGCCGCAAGAACGGGCTCTACGGCGGTATCTCCGACGAGCTGGCCGCCTCGATGAAGTCCGGCTGGGCCGACACCGAGCTGCACGGCCTCACCCCCGTCGCCCAGGCCCCGTACGCGGCCGAGCGCCGCGCCAAGCTGTCCGCCGCCTACCCCGGCGAGCGCCTGGTGGTACCGGCCGGCAACCTGCGGGTGCGCGCCAACGACACCGACTACGCCTTCCGCGCCGCCAGCGAGTACGTGCACCTCACCGGCGACCAGACCGAGGACGCCGTGCTGGTCGCCGAGCCGACCGGCGACGCGGGCCACGACTTCGTGCTCTACCTGCTGCCCCGCTCGAACCGCGAGAACGGCGAGTTCTGGCTGGACGGCTACGGCGAGCTGTGGGTCGGCCGTCGGCACAGCCTGAGCGAGCAGGAGCAGCTGCTCGGCCTGCCCGCCCGCGACGTCCGCAAGGCCGCCGAGGAGCTCGCCGAGCGCGCCGGGGACTCCGCCGTCCCGACCCGGATCGTCCGCGGCTACGACGCCGGCCTGGAGGCCGCGCTCGCCGACGCCCTGGACGCGGACAAGGACGCCGAGCTCAAGGAGTTCCTGAGCGGCCTGCGGCTGGTCAAGGACGAGTGGGAGATCGGCGAGCTGCGCGCCGCCTGCGACGCCACCGTCAAGGGCTTCACCGACGTGGTCCGCGAGCTGGGCCAGGCCGTCGCCACTTCGGAGCGCTGGATCGAGGGCACCTTCTGGCGCCGCGCCCGGGTCGAGGGCAACGACGTCGGCTACGGCACCATCGCCGCCGCCGGCCCGCACGCCACCACCCTGCACTGGGTCCGCAACGACGGCGACGTGCGCCCCGGCGAGCTGCTGCTGCTGGACGCGGGCGTGGAGACCCACACCCTCTACACCGCCGACGTCACCCGCAGCCTGCCGATCGACGGCCGCTTCACCGACCTGCAGCGGAAGATCTACGACGCGGTGTACGACGCCCAGGAGGCCGGCATCGCCGCGGTGAAGCCCGGCGCCCGCTTCCGCGACTTCCACGAGGCCTCGCAGCGGGTACTCGCCGAGCGCCTGCTCGCCTGGGGCCTGCTGGACGGCTCGGTGTACGACGTCGAGAAGGTCCTGGAGCTCGGCCTGCAGCGCCGCTGGACCCTGCACGGCACCGGCCACATGCTCGGCCTGGACGTCCACGACTGCGCCCACTCGCGCCGCGAGGAGCACGTCGACGCGCTGCTGGTGCCCGGCATGGTGCTCACCGTCGAGCCCGGCCTGTACTTCCAGCAGGACGACCTGACCGTGCCGGAGGAGTACCGCGGCATCGGCGTCCGGATCGAGGACGACATCCTGGTCACCGCCGACGGCAACGAGAACCTCTCGGCCGGCCTCCCGCGCCGCTCCGAGGACGTCGAGGCCTGGATGGCCTCGCTGGCCTGAGCCGGCCGGGCGCCTGAGCCGTCCAAGCCGCACGCCGAAGGGCCCGGTCTCCCGAGCGGTGGGAGGCCGGGCCCTTCGGCGTGCCCGGGGGTCAGCGCCGGACGTCGGGCCGGACCGCGACGGTCTCGCCGTCGCGGCCGTCCCAGTCGCCGCCGACCCGGATCTCCACCGGACCGCCGTTGCCGGTCCGCTTCAGGCCGACCCGGAAGGTGTACTCGACCGGGTTGCCCTTCATCACGCCGACCAGCTCGGCCGGCGCCACCCCGAGGCGCCCGTTGCAGTCCGCGGTCACCTCGAAGGACTTCCACGCGTTGCCGACCTTCGCCTCCATCGTGACGTCCGACCCGGTCAGGCCCGCGCCGGTGGCGAGGGACAGGTCCACCGTCGGGCGCAGCAGGGTCGGCCCGTCCGGCGAGGAGACCTTGAAGGAGAACTCGGTCGGGGCCCCGCCGACGACCAGCGCGGTGGGGGCGGACACCGAGGTCACCACCGGGCGCTGGCGGTCGACGACCGAGGTGGTGACCACGCTGTTCGTCATGATCGTGAGGGAGTGCGGCAGCACGGCGTCCGCCTCGACGGCCAGCCGGCCCGGCCGGTTGCCCGCGGCGAGGACCATCCGGTACTCGACGGTCCGGCTCTCGCCCGCGGCGAGGGTGAAGGCCGCGTCCTCGCCCGTGCCCGCGTAGTCCATCCCGCCGCCCTGGCTCAGCGACGGCAGGGTCTTCCAGCCCGAGGCGTCCTTGCGCTCGAGCTTGCCCTGCGCCATCGGGAGCATCTGCGTGCACGGCGCGCCCTCGAACTCCCGGGTCGCCACCACCGGCGCCACCGCGCGGCTGCCCGAGGAGTCGTTGTTCTTCCAGGTCACCGAGAAGGACACCTGGTCGCCCACCTGGACCTGCCGGCCGCTGCTCAGGCCGTTGAAGGTGATCCCGATGCCACCGGCCTTGGGCGCGTTCGTGGTGACGGGCTTGGGCGTGTCCTTGGGCGCGTCCTTGGGCTCCGGCTTGGACTCCGCCTTGGTGGCGGTGCCGGTCGGGGCCTTGGCGGCCACCCCGGTGGGCGTCTCGACGGCGGCGGGCGCGGAGGCGGTCGGGGCGGCGGCGGGGGCGGAGCTCGGTGCGGCCTGGGTGGGCACGGCCGGGGTCGCGGTCGGCGCGGTCGGCGCGCTCGCGGCGGGGCGGACGGCGGTAGGGGCGGTCTGGCGGGCGGCGTCCGACGGGTCGCAGGCGGTGGCCCCGACGGCGGCGATGACGGCAAGCGGGACGATCTTCGCAATACGGGCGATAACGGACGCGCTCATGTGACAGTCCCCCCAAGGACACGGTGCTGGTGGTTTCGGATGAGTGGACGCCTTGCCCGCGTCCCGAGGAGCCGGCCCGAGCAACAGCCCCGCCGGCTCGCTCTCCCCGCCTCTCACCCTGATAGACGTCCTTCCCCGCGGGGGGTTGCAGCCGGATCCGAAGATTTTTCCTCGACCTCGCCCCGGAACGCCGAAAGGCGCCGTGCCCAGGGGATTCCTGGTCACGGCGCCTCGGGGCGGCCGACGATCGGCTACTTCACGACAATCTCCTTGATGACCGTCTCGCCGATCACGGTCAGCGGGCCGCTGCCGTCGTACGGCAGCGTCGCCTGCATCCGCAGCGGCATGGCCCCCGGCCCGTCGGCGGGGTCGATGGTCAGCCGGTACATCACCGTGTGGCTCGCGCCCGGCGCCAGGGGGAAAACTGCCGCCTTGCCGCTCATCGCGTAGTCCATGCCGCCTCCGGGCGACATGCTCACCTGGGTCCAGCTGCCGCCGTCCTGACGCTCCATCTTGCCGGCGTTCATCGGGATCGGGCCGTCCGGCGTCCCCGGGTAGGGTTCGGTGAAGACCAGCGGCTGGACCGACGGCAGGTTGGCCGTGCCGGTGTTCCGGTACGTCACCGAGAAGGTCACCGGCCGGTCCTTGGCGGACACCATCCCCGTGGGAAGGATCCCGCTGTACGTGACGGCGACGGTGTCCTTGTCCAACGGAGCCGCCGACGGCGTCGCCCCCGGCGCCTTGTGGCCGCTGACGTCCAGGCTGTTGACGATCGACTGAAGGCTCGCCTGGTAGTCGCTCTTGAGGCCGACCGCCGAGACGAAGACCAGGTCCTTGGGCAGCGCCCAGATCTGCGCCGTGAAGGGGGACTTGCCGCAGGTCACCTGCCACTGCGACTTGAGGGCGGGGCGGCCGGAGACGGTGGGGGTGCTCTTCGCCGGACCGGTGCCGGTGATCGATTCGCCCGCGGGCACGTGCGGGTCGTCCCAGATCGGGCAGTAGGGCTCGTGACCCCAGCCGTCGCCCGCGTCGAGGTCGCCGATCGACGGCCAGATCTCCTCGCTCTCGCTGTCGTAGACCGACAGCACCACGCCGTAGGGCCGGCAGTCCCTGGCGCCCGCGTCCTTCGGGGCCCCCGGGCTCAGGAGGCAGAGGTGCTCGCCGTCGTTGACGGGCCGCCAGCCGGCCGGGATCTTCAGCTTGACGCCGCGGAAGGTGTACGAGGTCGCCGGGCCCACCGGGGGTGCGGTGTTGGTGGCCGACGAGCTGGAGGACGGGGCGCCGTCGGCAAGGGGGACCTCGGTCTCGGGCTCGCCCGTCGGGGTGCCGCTGCCGGTGTCGGTGGGGGTGACCGACGGGGTGGGGGTGGCGGTCGGCTCGGCGGTCGGGCTGGGGGAGGTCGTCACGGTGGCGGCCGGCGGCGGGACCTGGTCGTGGGCGACCGGCTCGCCGTGGAAGGTGAGGACGCTGAGCGCCATCGCGGCGGCAAGGCCGAGCGGGACGGTGACGGCGTACACCGGACGCAGCCGGCGGATCCGGCTCCTCGGGGGCGCGGCCGGGCGCAGGCTGTTCGCCGTGACCAGGGCGGCGCGTGCGCCCATCGCCTCGCGGAGCAGCCGTTCCGTCGGGGTTTCGGCCGGCTCGTCGCCGTCGCCGCCGATTCGGCGGGGGAACTTGTCGGTCATCGAACCTTCTCCAGGTGCTTTTCCAAGGCGTCCAGGGCGCGACTGGCCGTGGACTTCACGGCGCCCCGGGACAGCCCCAGGGTCTCGGCTATCTGCGCCTCCGACATGTCGGACCAGTAGCGCAGCACCAGCACCTCTCGCTGGCGGGGAGTCAACTCCTGCATCGCCACCAGAACCCGTCGGTGCTCGTCGTTGAGCACCGCGTGGTCCTCCGCCGAAGCGGCGTCGGGCTCGTGCGGCGGGACGTACTCGCGGGCGGTCTTGCGGCGGCGCAGCATCGAGCGGGCGCCGTTGACCACCGACGTCCGCAGGTATCCGAGCGCGTTGTCCAGGTCGTCCAGCTCCTCGCCGTAGCGCTGGTAGAGCTGGGTGAAGGCCTCCTGGACGACGTCCTCGGCCAGGTCCTGGTGGTCGACCAGGAGCACGGCCATGCGCACCAGGCCGAGCCGGTGGGCGTGGTAGAGGTCGGTCAGGGTGGGCCGGGGCTCGGCTGGCTTGCGGCCGCCGCGCAGCAGCCGGAAGCCGGAGCGGCGCTGCTTCGCCTCCTGCTCGGTCACGGGGCCGGCGAGCGGCTCGCCGGCCTCCTGCGCTCCGAACAGCGCGGCGACCATCCCGCGGACGGTGAAGCCGCGCGCCCTTGCCGGCGCGACGATCGGCCCGATGGCCATGGACATGCGCGTTTCCGCTTTCCCCCGGGACGGTGACGGCTTCCGCCGGACCGTCAGGTCACCTGATCAAGATCGTGATCGGTGGGATCCTCCCAGCTGCCCCCGGTCCGGTTCCCTCCGCCCCCGTACCAATGGACGTGCGAGCGAGGTGGAGGTTGCAGGTGGGTTCCGAGAAAAGTTCCGAGCTGGCCGGAACGGCTACACTCACCGGCATTCCGCCACCCGTGAACAGGGGGTTCGCATGGCCGAGCAGAACGTCGAGGGCCCGGTCGGTGCCGGTGCGGCGACCGCGCCGCGGCCGCGACCGGTGGCCGTCGCCATCGGCCGGCGGCCGGAGCCCGTCCACGACGTCGCGGTGTACGCCTTCGAGGGCATGGCACCGTTCGAACTCGGCGTCGTGGTCGAGGTGTTCGGGCTGGCCCGGCCCGAGCTCGCCGGGCTGCTGGCGACTCCCTGGTACGGGCTGAAGGTGTGCGCCGACCGGCCCGGGACGGCGCTGGACGCGGTGGGCGGCTTCTCCCTGACCGCCCGGCACGGGCTGGACGAACTGGCCGCGGCCGACACCGTGGTGGTCCCCGGGGTGCCGAACGCCTTCGGCGGCGACGTCTCGCCCGCCCTGGTGGCGGCGCTGCGCACGGCGCACGAGCGCGGCGCCCGGATCGTGTCGATCTGCTCGGGCGCCTTCGCGCTGGCGGCCGCCGGGCTGCTGGACGGCCGGGAGGCGACCACCCACTGGCGGTACGCCGAGCTGCTCCAGCAGCGCCACCCGGCCGTGCGGGTCAACCCGGACGTGCTGTACGTCGACAACGGGGACGTGCTCACCAGCGCGGGCAGCGCCGCCGGGATCGACCTCTGCCTGCACCTGGTCCGCCGGGACCACGGCGCCAAGGTGGCCAACACCGTGGCCCGCCGCTTCGTGGTGGCACCGCACCGGGACGGTGGACAGGCCCAGTTCATCGAGGCCGCCGTCCGCCCGGTCGAGGAGGAGGACGACGGGGTCGCCCGCAGCATGCAGTGGGCGCTGGACCACCTGTCGTCCCCGTTGACCGTTCCGGTGCTGGCCCGCGCCGCCCGGATGTCGGACCGCTCGTACCTGCGGCACTTCACCGCCCGCAACGGGACCAGTCCGATGCGCTGGGTCGTCACCCAGCGCATCGCGGCCAGCCTGCCGCTGCTGGAGTCCCCGGACGGGACGGTGGAGGAGATCGCCGCGGCGGTCGGCTTCGAGAGCTCCGCGACCTTCCGCCACCACTTCGGGCGGGTGATGCGCACCTCGCCGACCGCCTACCGCCGCTCCTTCGGGCGCGGGGTGGCGTGACGCCGTCGGGCCCTACGCCTTCTCGTGCCGGTCCGCGTTGGCGACGATGGCGTCGTGCAGCCACTGCGCCAGTCCCGGGGCGAGGTCGTCGTACATGCCCGTCCAGCGCGGGTCGGAGACGTACAGGCAGGCCAGACCGCGGTGGATGGTGAAGGTGCAGTCGTAGAAGTTCCGGCAGATGTGCTGCCGGTGCGCCTCGGCGAGGTCCATGGCCACCGTGCCGTCGGCGGCCTCGCCGGCGGTGAGCGCCTCGGTCAGCCGGGTATTGAGTCCGGTCATCTCGGTCTGGATCCGCTGCCAGTCGGCCTTGGAGTAGCCGCCGGTGCGGCGCTGCGACTCGGCCCAGGCCGCGGTGTCGCCCCAGCGCTGCTCGGCCTCCTGCTCCCAGTCCTCCTGGTAGCCCTCGCCGAAGATCTCGAACTTCTCCTCCGGGGTCAGCTGAATGCCCATTCTCCGTGCCTCCATGGCGTGTTCGACAGCTGTGGCGAGCTCCTGGAGGTGCTTGATCCGGTCGGTCAGCAGCCGGTGCTGCCGCCGGAGGTGCTCGCTCGGGCTCACCGAGCGGTCGTCCAGGATCGCCGCGATCTCCTCCAGGGGGAAGCCGAGTTCGCGGTAGAAGAGGATCTGCTGCAGCCGGTCGAGGTCGGCGTCCACGTACCGGCGGTAGCCGGACCGGGTACGGCCGGCGGGGGACAGCAGGCCGATCTCGTCGTAGTGGTGCAGGGTGCGGACGGTCACCTTGGCGATCTTCGCCACGGCGCCGACCGAGTAGCCCTCACTGGTCATCGGGGTTCCTCCCTGGTGCTGACCGCCACCCTCCGCTCTCACGTCGCGTGAGGGTCAAGCCACATTCCGGGTGTCAGCCGCTGGCGTCCGCTGCTCGGCGTCGGCCGCTCAGGCGTCGGCGCCGACCAGCACCCGCTCGCGCCGCCGGGCCGACCGGCGCCCGCCGTCACCCTGGCCGCCGACCCGCGGACGGCGGGGCTGCTGGGTGGGCCAGAGCAGCACGTACGCGGCGGAGACCACCACGAAGGCGAGCCGGACGAAGCCGCGGGCCGAGTCGGACGGGAGGAACAGCGTGCCGCCGTACAGCGCGGCCAGCGCTATCCAGCTCCACCACGGAACGAGCCGCTTCTGCCCGACCGCGTCCCAGAGCAGGGTGCCGAGCAGGATCGAGGCAGTGTAGTAGGTGTAGACGCTCGGGTCGAGCAGGATCCGGGCGTCCGCGCCGAGCAGCACCACGGCCGGCCAGCGCCCGCGCCACACCGCGATGCTGCCGAGGCCGAGGCCGAGCGCGAACTGGGTCGGGCGGTCCCACCAGGGGGTGGCCGGGTCCGTCACCCCGAACCAGCGCAGCGCGGAGGCGGGCTGGTTCGGGATGGTGAACTTCGCGGCCGCCATGGTGTCCAGGTTGCCCAGGTAGAACGGCAGCCAGGCGACCGCCACCAGGGCGGCGAACCAGAGTGCGGTACGCAGCCAGGAGGGCCGGGGCAGCGCCAGGATCAGCGGGGCGAAGGCGATCGCCCAGGGCTTGGAGTCCACCGCCAGCGCCAGGAAGACCGCGACCTGGGTGGGCTTGCCGCGGGCCAGGGCGTGCGCGGCGAGGGTGGTGAAGAACAACGCGAGGACGTCGTCCAGGTGCGCGAAGCGGACCGACACCTCGACCCACATCGGGATGAAGGCCAGTCCGGCGATCAGCAGGCGCTGCTGGAGCCGACGGTGGTTGGTGCCGGTGCCCAGGTAGTAGAGGGCGGCGGTGCGGCCGACCACGACCAGCATCACCAGGCCGAGCGCGGCGCTCGCCGCCTCGGCGACCAGCTGGCCGGTGTGCGGCGAGAACGGGGCGGTGAGCCGGGCCGCGGCCAGGCTGACCGGGCCGATCTGCAGCTCCGGGTGGTGGGCGTAGAGCGACAGTCCGCCGTCGGGCTGGCCGCTGAAGAGCAGCTGCTCGCCCTGGCGCAGGTAGTGCCAGGAGAAGCCGCCGCTCGGCTCGACCAGGAAGAACCAGAGCACCGTCCAGGCGACCAGCAGAACGTGGTGCCTGCGGAGCGGCAGCCCCGCGATGCGCCCGGTCGCCGCCTCGTAATCGGTGGTGGCCCGTGCCGTGCGTGCTTCCCGCACCTGTCCTCTCCCCGCCGTTCCGCCCCCCTCCGGCCGGACATCCTATGTGACGCAGGAGTACCGCCCGTGCCGCCCGCGTGGCCGTCCGGTGGACGGTGCGGGGGACACGGGCGGGTGCCTCGGAACCTGCGCTGGGGTCAGCTGTGCTGGCCCGACTTGCGGCGGCGCAGCACCACGAGGGTGCCGACACCGGCGACCAGGACGCCGCCGCCGACGGCCGCGATCATGGTGGTGTCGTCGCCGCCACCGGTGGTGGCGAGGGACTTGTCCGCGTTGGCGGCGTCGGTCTTGGCCTTGCTGACACCACCCGGGGTGATCTTCGGCGGGGTGACGGTCGGGTTCTGCACCGGGAAGTCGATCGGCTGCGGGGCATCGCTGCTGCTGTCGCCGGACGGCGCGGTGGTCGGGGCCGTCGTGGTCGGGGCCGTCGTCGGCGCCGTCGGCCCGGTGGTGGCGGTCGAGGTGGCGGTGGCGGTCGGCGTCGCGGTGGCGGTGGCCGTGGCCGTGGCGGTCGGCGACGCGCTGGAGGTCGGCGTGTGGGTGGCCGTCGGCGAGCCGCTCGCGGTCGGGCTCGGCTTGCCGGTCTTGGTCGGGGTGGGGGTCGGGCTGGGCTTGCCGCCGCCGGCCTTGATGGTGAAGCCGGCGCCCTTGATCCCGTCGCAGCTGAAGCGGCCGTGGTCGTTCTCGTCGTTGGCGTCGGCGGAGTAGACCACCGGCACGACGCCGGCCTTGCCCAGTGGCGCGTCCTTGGTGAAGGAGGCGCGGACCTTGATGTCGATGCTCTTGCCCTGGGCGAGGTAGAGCAGCGCGCCGTCGCCGGCGTCGCCGCCGTCGGTGACGCTGCCGAGGAACATCAGCACGGCGCCGTCGTCGCCGTCGCCGCCGCCGGGGGCGACGACGGCGGCCTTCCAGATGCCGCCGCCGGGCAGCGCGGCCGGCAGCTGGTACTCGAGCTTGAGGTCGTTCGCCTTGAGCGAGCCCGCCTTGTTCTTGAACTTCAGCAGCGGGTAGGCGACGAAGTCGGTCTTCGTCGAGTTGTCGATCCGGTAGGTGAACTCGTGGGCGTCACCACCGGCGAAGAAGGTGCCGGGCACACCGCGCACCGAGAGGTCGAGAGCCTGGTGGCCCGCCTTCTCGGCCGGCGCGGAGGCGGTCGGGGAGCCGGTGGTGCCGACGGCCATGGCGCCCTGGGCGCCGGCCAGCACGAGCGAGGACGCGAGCGCGGCGGCGCCGGCGAGGGCAAGACTGCGACGTATGGACAAGGGAGACCTCACGGACGTTTCCGGGCGAGGCCCGGGCGCGAGAGGGCGGCCGCAGACGCCGCGTCCCCCCGCGAAGCTGAAAGTGCGACGGAGAGTACCGAACGATCCGGCCGGTCCGGAAGGCGGGTGCCGCGCTGTGCCCGCGGGATGCAGACGGCCCGCCCGGTTCGTCCAACTCCGTCCATCCGCAAGGCTTTTGTGCTTTGCCAAAAGATGACCGAAGGTGACGGGTACACGTCCGGAGGACCGTACCGCACGGGCGGGCGCGGGAGAAGCCGTCAGCCCGAGAAGAAGGACTTGGCCGCGATCAGCGCCCGCTCGTCGCGCAGCACGTCCCCCGGGCGGGTGCCGTTGCCCAGCAGCGCACCGCCCCAGCGCATCCCCATGTACTCGGCGGTCAGCTTGAGCGTGCCGACCAGCGGCTCGGCCTTGTCCTCGGAGCCGCTGAGGACGGTGACGTCCCACAGGGTGGCGCCGCCCATCCGGGCGCGGAAGTCGAGCCCGGGCACCCGGAGCCAGCCCGCCCAGTGGTCGAGGTAGAGCTTGGCGCTGGTCGGCAGGGTGTACCAGTACAGCGGCGCGACGAGGACCAGGTCGGTGGCGGCCAGGGTGGCGTCCAGCAGGGTCCGCTCGTGGCCGACCGGCTCGGGGGTGTGCCCCTCGCCGACGTGCCGCCGGTCCCGGTAGGGCTGCAGCGGGTGCTCGTCGAGCCGCAGCCAGCGCTGCTCGGCGCCCTCCGGCAGACTCGACTCGGCGGCCAGCCGGGCGAGTCGGACGGTGTTGCCGTCGGCGCGCGCACTGGCGTCGAGGAACAGGAAACGGCGCGGCGCCCCGGCGCCGGACGGCTGGTCGGACATCGAGACTCCCCCGGTCACGTGATGTGGACGGGGGTGCCAGCAGCCTACGCCCGCCGGTTATTCCGCGGGTTCCGCCTGCTCCGTGCCCGCGAGGGTCACTCGGGGAGTCCGGCCCGGCGGCGGGCGACGGCGGCGACCGCCGCCCAGTCCTTGTCCCCGTCGCCGTGGGCCAGCGCGTCCAGGAAGGCGTCCCGCAGGATGCTGCCGAACGGCAGCGGCACGTGGCGCGCGGCCCCCGCCTCCAGCGCCAGGCCGACGTCCTTGAGCCCGAGCGGCAGCCGGAACCCGGCGGGCTCGTAGCGGCGCTCGGCCACCATCGCGCCGTAGCCGGAGTAGATCGGCCCGGGAAAGAGCGTGCCGGTGAGCATCTCGATCAGGTCGGTCGGCCGGACCCCGTTCGCCTCGGCCAGGCTGCACGCCTCGGCCATCGACTCGATCGCGCAGGCCAGCAGGAAGTTGGTGCTGATCTTGGCGGTGTTGGCCTGCCGGGGGCTCTCACCGAAGTGCCAGGTGCGCTGCCCCATCGCGGCGAACAGCGGCTCAGCCCTGACCAGCAGGTCGGCGGCGCCCGCGGCCAGGATGTTCAGCCGGCCCTCCGCCGCGACCGGCGGCCGGCCGAGGACGGGCGCGGCGACGTAGCCGATGCCGTGCTCGGCGTGCAGCGCCTCGGCCCGCTCGGCGAGCGCGAGCGAGACCGAGGCCATGTTGACGTGCAGGGTCGCCGTGGCACCGGACAGCAGGGCGGGGTCGAGCAGCAGGCGCTCGACCGCGTCGTCGTTGGCGAGCATGGAGACCACCGTGTCGGCGGCGAACACCTCGGCGAGCGAGCCCGCCGCCTGCGCGCCCGCGGACACCAGCGCGGCCACCGGCTCCGGCGAGCGGTTCCAGACCCGTACCGCGTGACCGGCCCGCAGCAGGCTGCCCGCCATGCCCCGGCCCATCGCACCCAGCCCCACGAAGCCGACCGTCGTCCCGGTCATCCGCGCACTCCCGCCGCCGTCGTCGATCACTTCGGCCGACTGTACGTCAGGATGCCAACCGGCTCGGAAACGCGTGGTGCTCGGATGCTCGGGCCACTCGGGGCCCTCGGGGCACTCAGGCGCAGGCGCGGGCCGGCATCCGGGTGCGGTTCGCGGCGGCTCCGCGCTCCAGCTCGGCGACCACCCGGCCGCGCAGCAGCTCGTACTGGGCCTGCAGCCGGCCGGGACGGGCCGGCCGGGCGACCGGGCGACCGGGGCCGACCAGTTCGTCCGGCCCGAACTGCTCGCGGGTGAGGTCGATCTCGAAGCCGGTGGCGAAGCGGTTCCACCAGTGGAGGTCCGTCCGGACCCCGTCGACGTGCACCTCGCCCATCATCAGCTCGCCACCGAGCAGGTCGTGCAGCACCATCGCCGTCACCCCGCACTGGCCGCGGGCGGGATTGTCGGGACGCCAGTGGGCCAGGTCCTCGGGCGCACAGGTGTCGACACCCCAGGAGGAGCGGATCGCACGTTCGATGTCGTTGAGGGTCCACGCCGTCATACCGGGAAGCCTGCCACGAGGCACTGACAGCGGCAGCGGCTTTTCGAAGGGTCACCCCGTGTTCTGCGGCGACCCCCCGGCCGTTCACCCGAAGGAGTCAATGCAACCGGCCGGTCGGCCGACCCGCGTTCACGGGACGGCCCACCGGCCTGCGTTCACCTCACCGGCGTCACTTCGCCAGCGTCACTTCGCCAGCGTCACTTCGCCAGGGCGGCCACGCCGGCCTGCGCGAACTGCTCGTCCAGGTCGCCGCTGGGCGCGCCCGCGACACCGATCGCCGCGACCGGAGCGCCCTTCGACTGCACCGGGGCGCCGCCGGCCAGGAACAGCGTGCCCGGGATGTCCTTCAGGTTCGGGGCCTGGGCCAGGCGCTTGGCCAGCTCCGAGGTCGGCGCGTTCCAGGAGACCGCGGTGAAGGCCTTGCGCTCGGCCGACGCCGGGGCCTGCGGACCGGCGCCGTCGCCCTTCAGCAGCACCCGGGTGACACCGTCGCGGTCGACGACGGCGACCGAGACGTGCTGGCCGGCCTTGGTCGCCGCGTCCAGGGCGGCCTGGGCGGCGCGGGTGGCGGCGTCGATGGTGAGGCCGGTGCTCTGGGCGAGGTTCTTGTTCTGGGTGTCGACGCTCACGGCGGCGGGGGCGGCCGGGGTCTCGCTGGTCTCGGCGCTCGCCGAGACGGCGCCCACGGTGGCGGCGGCGATCGCGGCGGCGGCGACGGCGCCGGTCAGCACCCGGGTGCGCACGGAGGTCTTCTTCATGGTCCAGCTCCTCGACGGGTCTGCGGGATGGTGCGGGGGTTCGGGGCCGCCGGGCGTCGGGGGGTCGCCCGGCGGCATGCTTCGATCCTCCGGCCGGGGACCGGTCCGCCACATCGGCGGTCCGGCGCCGGCGTCCGGGCACGATGGAGGACGGCGGCGTCAACCGATCGGCTGATGCGGGACCGGGCCGGACGGGCCACCATCGAGGGATCGGCGCAGGTCAACGCGGACCCATCGCCCGCGCGCCGCCCGCGCGCCGCCCGGGCCCGTCCACGTCGCCCGCGCCGTCCGCGCCGTCCCGTTCGACCAGGAGCCACCCGTGCCACAGCCCCGCCCCGCAGCCCCCGGAGCCGGCCGCGACGCCGGGGAGCCGGACGCGGGCCGACTGGCGCTGCTGCTGGACTCCGCCTTCGTGGTGCTGCTCGCCGCCTCGCTCAACCGCTACCTCACCCACCACTCGGGCAGCGCCCAGGCGCCCTGGGTGATCGGGCTGAGCGCCGCGCTGGCCGCCGCCCAGCCGGCCGGCTCCTGGCTCGACCACCACCGGCCGACCCCCTCGGGCCGGCGCCGCCGGTGGCCCCTGGCGCTGGTGGTCGCGCTCTGGGTGGTGCTGGTGCTGCTCGCGCCGAGCTTCGCCTGGTGCGCCGTCCCGCTGATCTACACCGCGCTGCGGGCGCTGCCCGCGAAGGCGGCGATCCCGCTGGTGGGCGCGCTGACCCTGCTGGTGGTGATCGCCGAGATCCGGCTGCCCGGCGGGGCGGACGCCACGCTCGTCCTGCTGCCGCCCGCCGTGGCCGCGCTCGCCACCGGCGTCTTCCTCTTCATGGCCCGGCAGGCCGCCCGGCAGCGCGCGCTGATCGCCGACCTGGTCCGCACCCGGCGCGAACTCGCCGCCACCGAGCGGCGGGAGGGCACCCTGGCCGAACGCGCGCGGCTGGCGATGGAGATCCACGACACCCTCGCCCAGGGCCTGTCCAGCCAGCAGATGCTGCTGCAGGCCGCCGAACGCACCTGGGACACCGCTCCGGCGACCGCCCGCACCCATGTCCGCACCGCCGCCGAGGTGGCCGCCCGGAACCTGGCCGAGGCCCGCCGCTTCGTCCACGACCTCGCGCCGGCCGAGCTCGCCGACGGTCGGACGCTCGACCAGGCGCTGCGGGCGCTGGCCGACCGGGAGTCCGCCGAGAGCGGGTTGCCGGTCCGCTTCCACCTGGACGGCACTCCCGTGCCGCTGCCGGCCGCCGCGCAGTCCGCGCTGCTGCGGATCGCCCAGGGCGCGCTGGCCAACGTCCGCGAGCACGCCGGGGCGTCGGCCGCGGCGATCACGCTGTCCTTCCTCGGCGCCCAGGCCGTCCTGGACGTCGCGGACGACGGGCTGGGCTTCGACCCGGCGGCCGCGGGCACCGGGGGCGGCCGCGGGTACGGGCTGCCCGCGATGCGCGCCCGGCTGCGACAGCTGGGTGGCACGCTGACCGTGGAGAGCACCCCCGGCGAGGGCACCGTCGTCTCCGCCGCGATCCCCCTGGAGCACCGATGAACACCACGCGCACGGCCCCCGTCCGGCTGCTGGTCTGCGACGACCACGCGGTGGTCCGGGCCGGACTGCTGGCGCTGCTCGCCAGCGCGGGCGACATCGAGGTGGTCGGCGAGGCCAGCACCGGGGAGGAGGCCGTCGCCCTGGCCGCCCGGCTGGCGCCGCAGGTGGTGCTGATGGACCTCCAACTCGGCGACGGCATCGACGGCGTGGAGGCCACCCGGCGGATCACCGCCGCCCCGGGCGGGTCGCACGTCCTGGTGCTCACCACGTACGACACCGACGCCGACATCACCCGGGCGATCGCCGCCGGCGCCACCGGCTACCTGCTGAAGGCCGAGCGGCCGGAGGAGCTGTTCGCCGCCGTGCACGCGGCCGCGCAGGGCCGGACGGTGCTCTCGCCGCCGGTCGCCTCCCGGGTGATGGCGCAGATGCGGGCGCCCGCGCCGCAGCTCACCGAGCGCGAGCAGGACATCCTCGAGCAGCTGGCGCAGGGGCTGGGCAACCGCGAGATCGCGCGGGCGCTGTTCATCAGCGAGGCCACCGTGAAGACCCATCTCGGGCGGATCTACGACAAGTTGGGCGTGGACACCCGGGCGGGCGCGGTGGCGGTGGCGAAGGAGCGCCGGCTGCTGCGCTGAGCCGGACGGGTCGTAAGCTCTACCCTCCCGCTCCGGTCGGCGCCCCGACGCACCGCGGCTGCGCTGGGCGTTCGCGCGGTGCCGCTGCGTGCTGCCGCGGCGCGTGGAATGTCGGATTCCAGGCCGACGCGCATCCGGCGCGCGGCACGGTCGGGACCGCGCGCCCCGCCGGCCGGACACCCCGAAGGGCCCCACAACCGGCTGGTCCGACGCCTTTCGCGCCGGTCCGGGACGCTCACCACAATGTGGATGTTTCGTGGATTTCACTATTGACAAACCAACCACGCGGTTTGTTAGCGTGATGTCAACGACGTCCCCGGGGGTGGGGACTCGCCGGGGCCTGTGCGGACCGCTCTCGCCGGAGGGTTGCTGCCAGGGGGGAACGGCGAGGCTGCCGGGGTGTCGGGGGGAGCGGCCGCGCCGAAGCCGCGCGACGAGGCGGCGTGGAGCGAGTCCGGGGGGACTCGCTCCACGCCTCCCCCGGTCTCCGTACGCCGAACTGCCGGCTAGGCCAGGGCACTCCAGTACGGACAGCAGACGTGGGGCAGCGGCGCGGAGCCGCGACCGTCCGCGGCCGACAGTGCCGGGATCCGCTCCGAGCGGGCCACTCCGGGCGAACTCGCGGTCACTCCGGCTTCGCCCAACTCGCCGAAACGCAGCGCCAGTCGGTAGCCGTCCCGGGTGGTCGCGGCGACCGAGGGGCGCTCCCGGTCGGCGTTCAGCGCGGTGATCGTCCAGCCGCGCCGCCGCCAGTGCCGCTCCACCACGCCCGCCAGCACCGCCCGCCGGGGCAGCGAGACCACGGTGAGGATGTCCCGCCCCCGGGTCACGTACCAGAGCACCGCCGGACCGCGCCCCGGCTGCGGCAGCCGGGCACCCGCCCGGGGTGCCGCCTCCCGCCAGGCGGGCGCCGGGTCGATGGCGTCCACGGTGTCCCGGAGCAGCGTCTCGCAGCGCTCGGCGGCGCCGAGTTGATCGACCGTCACGCCCGGGTCCGGTCCCGACCGCCACCGGGCGGGCGCGACCGGCGCTCCACCGGGGCAGCCGCCCGGACGGCCGAGGTTGAGTTCGGCACCACCTGACTGCACGGGGCCCTCCGTACTCCTCCCGGTGTTCAACCCGGGCCGGGATTCCGTCACTGCTTGGACGGTGACCGGGCACGGACAGTTCCGCCACCATCCATCCCCCACCGTTTCCGCACACTCGAATTGCACTGCACGGTGCAGTTGAATCACTGCTCTGCACTGTGTAGTTTACTTCTCGTGCCGCCAACGGGCCCAGCCCGCCGAACCCCGCGGCACCACCGCCCGCCTCCGAGAGGACACCGCCATGCCCACCATCACCGTCGGCACCGCCCGCATCCCCTACCGCGTCGTCGGCGACGGCCCCGACACCCTCGCCCTGGTCCACGGCACCGGCCCCGGCTCCGGCATGTGGGACGGCCTGCTGGACTCCTTCACCGACCGCTACACCGTGCTGCTGCCCGACCTCTCCGGCAGCGAAGCCGCCGAGGACGACGGCAGCCCGCTCGCCCTGGAGACCCTCGCCGCCCAGGTCAACGCCGTGATCGACGACGCCGGCCGCGGCCCCGCCGACGTCTTCGGCTTCTCGCTCGGCGCCGTCGTCGCCACCGCGGCCGCCGCCCGGCGACCCGACCAGGTCCACCGACTGGTCGCCGCCGCCGGCTGGATCAGCGCCGAACAGGACGAGTACCTGCGCCTGTCCATGGCCACCTGGCTCTCGCTCGCCGAGAACCCGAGCGCCTTCGGCGGCTACGCCACCCTCACCGCCTTCAGCAGCGGCTTCCTCGACCGGATCGGCCGCGCCGCCGTCGAGGCCAACACCGCCTACATGCAGCCAACTCCCGGCACCCTGCGGCACATCGCCCTGAACCTCGGCCTGGACCTCACCCCGTTTCTCCCCCACGTCCAGGTCCCGGCCCTGGTGATCGGCTGCACCCAGGACGCCACCGTCCCGGTACGCAACGCCAGGAGCCTGCACGCCGCCCTCCCGGGCAGCGTCTACGCCGAGTTCGACACCGGCCACGTCGTGCTCGCCGAGGAGACCGAGGCGTTCACCAAGACCGTCCGGGAGTTCCTCGACGCCGCCTGAGCGACGGGCCGCGGGCAGCCGACGGCGGGCGGAAGCGGGGATCGGAGCACACCGCCGCCCGAGTGGCAAGTCCCTGTCCAGAAAGGCCGATTACCGCGCATGACACCCGGAATGAAATTGACTGCACGTCAGCTTTCAAGGTGAGACTGCCCAGTCAGCTTTGTTCGCAAGGAGTGGACCATGCGCATACTCTTCACCGGCCCCGCCGCGGCCGGTCACCTCTTCCCGATGGTGCCGACCGCCCAGGCGCTGCGCGCCGCCGGGCACGAGGTGCTGTTCGCCTGCGGGCAGCCGCTCGACCAGCTCCGCAGCGCGGGCTTCCCGATCGTCGAGATCGGCGATGGCCGCACCCTGATGGATCTGTTCCAGGAGCGCCTCGAGGGCAAGATCGAGTACGTCACCCAGGACGAGTCCCAGGACGAGATCTTCGCCCGGGCGGCCGCGATCTTCGCGTACGCCTCCCGCCCCTCCGTGGACGGACTGCTGGAGGCCGCCACCGAGTGGGGCGCCGACCTGATCGTCCACGACTCCTTCCAGGCCGCCGCGCCGCTGGTGGCGACCCTGCTCAAGATCCCGTCGGTGATCAACAACTTCGGGGTCAGCGCCGGCCTCCCGATGAGCGACCTGATCGCCTCCCACTTCACCGACGTCTACGAGCGGTTCGGCCTGGCCGGTCCGGCCGCCTCGACCGCGCTCAACGTCGGCCCGCTCGGCGGCGACCCGGACGGTCTGTCGATGCGCTACATCCCCTACAACGGGGGCGGCATCGTGCCGGCCGAGTTCCTCCGCCCCACCAGCGACCGCCCGCGGGTCGTCGTCACCCTGGGCACCGTCCTCGCCCAGCTCGACGGCGTCCGGGCGGTCGTCCGCCTGGTCGAGTCGGCGGCCGAGGTCGACGCGGACTTCCTGCTCGCGGTCGGCGGCGCCGACCTCGCCCCGCTCGGCACCCTGCCCGACAACGTCCGCGGACTGCCCTGGGTCCCGCTCAACGAACTGCTCGGTCGCGCCGACGCGTTGATCCACCACGGCGGCTCGGGCACCATGCTGACCGCGCTCCAGGCCGGGCTGCCCCAGCTGCTCCTCCCCCAGGGCGCGGACCACTTCATCAACACCGAGGCCCTCACCGCGAGCGGTGCCGCCCTGAGCTCCGCCTCCGACGACGTGGACGCCGCCCTGCTCGACCGCCTCCTCACCGACCCCGGTCTGCGCGAGGCCGCCCAGCGGCTCCAGGCGGAGAACGCCGCCCTGCCCACCCCGACCGCCCTCGTCCCCACCCTCGAAGCCCTCACCACCGGCTGAACCCCGGCCCGGATCCGCACGGGAAAGCGCGGACGCACGACAGCCCGACCGCCGGAGAAGGCGGTCGGGCTGTCGTGCGTCCGGGTTCTCAGGCCCGGGCGGTCACTCGATCACCACCGCGTCGGCGAACCAGGTGCGCCTTCGACCGCGGCTTCCAGCCGACGACGAGAATGCGTCCGCTCATGCTGTGTCCTCCGTTCGGGGGGTGATCACGGTGTGCTGTCGGGCACGCCCTGGGCGCGGATCGCGTCCACCAGTCCGGTGACCAGGCGCGCCCGCGGCACCATCGCGTCGACCACGACGTACTCGTGGTCGGCGTGGGCGCCGCCACCGACCGCGCCCAGGCCGTCGAGCGTCGGCACGCCCAGGGCGGCGGTGAAGTTGCCGTCGCTGCCGCCGCCGACCGCCGTGCCCGCGAGGCCCGGCTGCAGTCGGCGCGCCAGCCGGAACAGCGACTCCGACGCCGCATCGCGGCGGCGTCGATCTCGGCGATCACCAGCCTGGCCTGGTCGAGCACGCCGTTCACGGCGGTGGCCGCGTCGCGGACCTCGGTAGGTGCGAGGTCGTTACCGGAGTTGTGGGCGCGGGCGAGCTGGTTGAGGTTGTTGGCCACGCCGGCGTACTGGCGGCGGATCGCGCCGAGCTCGTTGACCGCAGCGTCCAGGCTCTCGTCGCGCCCACCTGCCGGGCTGTCGTCGGACAGCACCTTGAGCTTCGCGTAGTACGCGACGGCCTTCTTCCCGGCTGCGGCCCGCTTCTTCACCAGCGCCTCTTCCTCGTCGTTGACGCGGAAGGAGACCTTGGAACGCTTCGGGTTGTCGTTGTCGCGGCGGCTGCGCTTGGGCGCGCGGTGAGAATCGACTCGATCAGCACGACCTGTGGCAGACGGCTCGCTGTCGACGGCGCTCGCGGCGCGGGAGTTGGCGGGCTTCCCCCAGAGTGCCGCGCCTCGCGGCACGCCCCCGGTGATGCCGCGCGCGCCCCCGTGCTCGGCAGCACCACCTCGTCCGTGCCCTCCTGGGCGCGGGCGTCCGCGTCCGGGCCCCGATCAGGGGTCCGGACGCACTCGCTTGCTCCCGTCGGGGTGCTCTGTCGGTCAACTCCGTGGCGACAGAGGAAGTTTGCAAGCCTCCCAGCCTGGCCGTTCGGTGTCTGGCTGGCGGTCTTCACGGGGGTACTCCAGGGGGTGTCGGTCGGTTGTGGCTGTGTGGGTGGGCCGTTTCCTGACGGATGCCGGCTCGGTCGTGCCGGACTTCGCGGGTATGGGCGGCAGATCGGGCAGGGCTTTCCGACCTGACTCCGCCGCGGAGAAGGGGGCCGGTCCGCGGCGGAGGTCGAGTTCTACCGAGCGGGGTCATCGGCAGCGGGGAACCTCCGCCGACTGCGGCTGCGAGTGGGCACAAGTCGGTGACCGGCCGACCGCGACGGGTCGGCCGGTCACGGTGGTGGTCAGCGAGCCGTGGGGCTCTGACCGTCCTGTCCGCCGTTCCACTCCCGGCGGAGCTGTTTCATCAGCTCGGTGAGGCGGGTACTGACGAGCGGAAGAACGGCCTCGCGGACGGCCTGCTCGACCATCGCGCGGGTGAGTCGACCGTGGGCGGCGACCGCCGCGCGGCTGACCTCCAGCAGCTGTTCCACTGACGCGCCCGGCGGGCGGCCTATCAGCTTGCCTGCGCGGCGACAGGATCGTCGACACGGGAGTCGTCCGCTGTGTCAGCGGCTTCCGCCCACTCGTCGGCCGACTGATCCCGGGCCCCGATCGGGGCGAGGAGTGGCGCGACCGGCTTCTACAACACCCACCGCATCCAAAAGCGCCTCGGCTGGCTCAGCCCCGACGAGTACGAGGCGAGGTACTACGCCGACCAGGCGACGGCCGAACCAGTGGCCGTCGAACCGCCTGAACCCGTCCTGACCAGGTAATCAGCACCTCCCGCACAGCGGGGGAAGCTCAGGCCGCCAGTTGACTCATCCGCACCCACGAAAACCGGCAGACCTACGCGGCGCCATGTTCTGTGAGGCCTGGTACGGCCGCTCCCGGCACCACAACACACTCCTCTGTCCCCCGGTACTGACCGCATCCGGTCGAAGTGGCTGCGAATGCCCGCGGCAAAGACGCACAGCCGAGGGAGCTGCGCGACCAGTCCGGTCACTCTCAGCGCGGCATCGACCTCGCGTGCTCCTGGCGCAGCTGGGCCCAAGCCGCGACCTGGTCCGGCTCACCGGACGGAAGCTGCCCGCCAGCCCGCTCGACCAGAACCGACGCCGTAGCGATGAAGCCCACCGTGAGCGATCGGAGGATGGGGTGGGTCGCTTCGTGATACCGCCGCACAAGTTCGGCAACGAAGGCCTCCAGGACCGGGAGATCGAGTTCGCACTCATCCTCGATGATCTCGCCGATTCCCGATTCCAGACTGAAGGCAGACGCCACCGCCGCTGCCTCTCCGGTGAACAACCGGGCCACCGTGTTCGACGGATCCCACACGATCTCGTCCTCCACCTGGAAAGTGCAACTCACTGTGCCCACCTAACTGTTACGTCTACGCCCGGATTGGCGGCTTTCCAATCCTCGACAGCTTGTTCAACCGCAGCCCTGAACTGAGGTGTCGCTCCCGGCTCCGTGAAGTCCATACCGAGTGGAGCATTCTCGTAACCCTCGAGATAGGGACGAGCGCGGATATACGAGTCGAGCTTCTTGACGACGTTCTTCTGCACCCACTTCTGCGGGTCCATCCGCGGGTCCTGGCCGGTGGCCGTCTTCTCCTCCCAGAGAGTCCCGTTCTCTACTCGATCGATATCGGTGATCGTATCCGAAAGATCGGATGGATTGTCGACAACGTAGTTGGTATCACCCTCCCGCGGTGGCCGGACACGATTCGAGACGGGCTCGGTACCAGTGTCTCCCCCACCACCGCCACCGCCTCCGTCGGAGCTCATGTTGACCCGATCTGGACCAGCCGCATCCTGCATGATCGTGTTCAGGCCAGCGCCCGCCAGCCCGAGACCGCCGGTAATGGCTGCGGCTGAGACGATGTTGACCGGCACACCCAGCACCGCCCCGATGCCGGTGGCATCGAGAGCGAAGCCACCGATCTCACCACCCGCACCGAGCACCGCCAGACCCAGCCCACCTGCCAGTTCGAGCACAGCGCCCGGGTCGTGCACCATGGCATTGCCCACCGACGCGAGGTCGTCGAGAACTACTTCTCCGGCCTTCTCAACAAAATGCCCGGCATCGGAGAAGAACCCTCCGATGTCATCGCCCAGGCGGGACCAGAAACCCGGCTTGGGCGGCGCCAGGTCACGGGCCTTCCCGACTTTGGCAGCTGCAGTGTCACCAGCAGATGCCAGCTGTTCTCTGGCACTGCGCAGCGTTTCACCCGCTGTCGCCTTGTCGCCGGAGTCCCACTGGCTGACCGCTGTGGCCGCTTGGGCCTGCGCCCACACCAAGGTCGAGACATAGCTCTTGAGTGCGTCAGCGGCATCGTGAAATGCATCGCCAGCCTGAAGCCACTTTCCCGGCTGCCCATGGAATGCGTGGCGGAAAGCGTCTCCAGCGTCTCCACGCCAGCCGTCAACGGTGTCGATACGTTGCAGTCCGACCCCTGCCTGATGCAGATGGTCGCCATAGGAACGCAGTTCGGCCTCGGTCGCGTAGATCGCCGGCGGGCTTCCAGGGATCAATGATTTCGGATCGCTCGTGGTGCCGAGTTCTGCCGCCATCAGTGCACTCCGGGATCGGCCCCGGGAGCGGTCACCATCGTGCCGCTCTGGACGACATGCTGATGTGCGTCCTGCTCAGCCTTGGCGTACGCATTCACACTGAGCGTCAGCCGACTTCTGATCTCCTTGCCGTCCTTGGCAAGATTGTCCACGCCGCGTTTCCATCGACTCAGGAAATCGGACAGCGTGCTCGCTAAGTGGCCATGACCGATCGCCGACGATTCATGGGGTATGTCGGTGACCTTCCGCCGACTCACCTGCTCGAGGGTGCCATTCACACCTGCGGCCGCATCCCTCAACGCACCAAGATCCACAGAGTAACCCTCTGACACCATGCCCCCTTGACCCCGCCTACGTCACGCCCCGTTCCCGACGCCGTGGAATCCACTGCGCCACCCCGGCCCATCTTGCGATGAGCCGATCAAATCTTCTATCGATCAACTACCAAATGAAGGTCAAAACTTGTGAATCAGCATGCGATCAGGACGCCGAAAGGAGGTGGAAACCTTGATCCCGCCGTCCACAGCGCATTGGCCGATGACCTGGATCGCACGGCGACGGTCACCTCTCCCTCGAGCAGAAGTGCACCGCCAGCCAGGAAGCCCGGCTCGTCGTGGCTTGCATCTCCATTGCTCCGAGAGCGGCCACCGCGGCTCGCGCCTTCCAAGCGCGCGGCGATCGGAAGTGTGGCCCCAAAAGGTCACCCAGGCGCCTTCTGGCACGGATCTGGCACGGCACGCCCGAATTGGTCCAGACAACACGAAAGCCGCAGGTCGCTGACCTGCGGCTTTCGATATGGAGCGGGCGACGAGAATCGAACTCGCGCTCTAAGCTTGGGAATCTCGCCAACTGATCCGCCACACATGGCCCCTGACGTGCAGCAATGCCGCGCTATCGGCCTTCTGGAGCCCGCTCGGCAAGGCCGCTACTGACCGCTGTTGACCGCCTGCGCCCGCCCCTTGGGGCACGGTTGAGACACGCAGACACGGCCCCGGCGCCGCCAGCACACTTCGGGCTGAGCGGGCGGTCCCCTCCTCGATCGGGCAGCTTCGCCGCACCCGGGTTCTCCAGGGGCCGCCAAGGCTCACCCGGTGACGCTTGCGCTTGGCCTTGGCGGCCCCTGGAGGTTCCGGGTACGCCCTTGGGTGACCGATCGAGGAGGGACCTCCCGCGACCCGCCCACGACCACCCCGTCGAAGCCGCACCCATGCGCCTGCCCCCGGTCCCCTCCGAGAGAGGGCCCGGCGGAGCCTCATGCCTTGACCCGCACCGTCCCCGCCTGCCCGGCGGGCTCTCTCACATCGGCATCCCCGGCCGCACGCTCGCGTGCGCGGCCGGCCGCCGCCGAAGCGGGGCGCAGACAGGAGCGACGGCGAGCGGCAGGGCCGCGCGCTGGCGCGCTGTGCGCGCCCTTGAACCAGTAGCGAAACTCGTAACAGCCACCTTCCCAACCCACCCCCTCACCCCAACTCCCCTGCTACCTATCCCCATCCAACACACCGCCCGCCTGGGTCTGCGCGACGTCGGCACCCACGCCTTGGAACCCGTAGACACCATCGCTCGCTCCGACCGTGCCTCCTAGCCTCTGCCTGAACTGGCCCGGCTGGCCGACTCTCGCGTTCCTGCTGAGCGGTCCGTGGGCATGCTGACCTTGGTCAGGGAGGCCATACCGGAGGGGGACGAATGACGGAGCTGGTGGTCAAGCCTTGGCGGGTGCCCGGGAAGGAACGGCTCTACGTCAACAAGGCTGGCGCCCGCGGGGATTCAGTGGCCTGGCTGGACTGCAAGACCGGGGTCGTCACGGTCGACATCCCGGAGTTCGAAGCCCTCGCACTGGCCAAGGTCGAGGGGTGGTGCAAGTCCTTCGGCAACCACGTGCCACCGCGCACGGTTCGGCATCAAGGAACGAAGAATCCGGCCGAGATCGCGACTTCGGCGCTCGTGCCACAGCCCCGGGAAGAGGTCCCGTTCCTTCCCCCGATGCGAGACGAAGACGACCTTGCGCGGAACCTGCCCGGCGCGGGGCTGGAGAGCCTGGTGCGCGAGGGCGAAGAGAGGTACGGGCTACTCGTCCGGCTGGCTGCCAAGATCTCCCGCCAGCGCCTCGGCGATTCGACCACGCTTCGTGGTCTGGAAGGTGAGCAGTTCGTCGGGGCCCGGCTGGAGCCACTGAAAGTTGCCGGCTGGAAGGTCCTGCACGGGGTGCCGCTGCCGTCGGGGTCCGACATCGACCACGTGGTGATCGGCCCGCCGGGCGTCTTCACGATCAACTCGAAGCACCACCCGGGCGCCACGGTATGGGTCGGCGACAAGATGGTGAAGGTCAACCGCAACAGCTTCCCGTACCTGGAGAACTCGGAGTTCGAGGCGATCCGTACCGCCAAGCTGCTCACCGAGTGGTGCGGCTTCGAGGTCCCCGTTCACGCCGTCATCGCCGTCGTCGGCGCCCAGAAGATCACGCTGGGTGCGACACCGGGGGTGACGGTCATCGATGGTGAGCAGATCGCCTCGGCTCTGCCCTCCCGGCCGGCGGTGCTGTCCCCGACCAGGGTGGATCGGATCTTCACCATCGCCCGCCACCGGCACGTCTGGAGCCAGATGGGCAAACGCGGTAGGAAGACCGGCTGACTCAGCTCGCTTGCGGCATGTCGATGAGCGTCCGGCCGTCGTGCGTCCGGACGTGCGGAGCCGCGTCGCCCTGGACGGCGTCGAGCAGACGGACGGCATAAACCTCACCCATACGGTCGGCGATCTCCTCCGGGGTGAGCCATGCGACGGCCGTCGACTCGTCCGATAGCTGCTCGCTACCGCCCTCGGGGTGGCACCGGAAGACCAGGGCGACGATCCCACGAGTCACGTTCTTGTAGACCCCGGTGAGCCGCTCCACCGAGACCTTGATCCCGGTCTCCTCGTACACCTCGCGGCGTACGCCGTCCTCGACTGTCTCCGAGAGCTCCAGCACTCCGCCGGGCGGCTCCCAGGTGCCGTTGTCGGCCCGCCGGATCGCGAGAATCCGGCCGTCCTCACGTACCACCGCCCCAGCCACAGACACGGAGTGGAGAGGCGTTGAAACTTGTTGCGAGGGGCTGGTACTCATGTACAGGAGGATAGGAGACCTTTCAGCACCATGGCGAGTGGCGAGGCCGCATCGACGGCGAAGGCGAAGTACCAGCAGATCGCGGACGACTTGGCGTCGCAGATCCGATCCGGGGTCCTGGCTCCCGGTGCGGCAATCCCCAGCGAAGCCGAACTCATGGAGCGCTACGGGGTGGCCTCCGGCACGGTCCGCAAGGCGGTCGCGGAGCTGCGGACGACACAGCTAATCGAGACGCACCACGGACGGGGCTCCTTCGTTCGCTCTCGCCCTCCGGTACAGCGCAAGTCCTCGGACCGCTTCCGGCGCGCGCACCGGCTCGCCGGCAAGGCTGCTTACCTCGCCGAGGCAGAGCAGTCCGGCGGCAAGCCTTCCGTGAACGTGCTCTTCGTCGGACCGGTCGACGCCCCGGAAGAGATCGCCGAGCGGCTGAACGTGCCCGCCGGCTCGAAGGTACTAGCCCGTAAGCGACGGTACTTCCGCGACGGGACGCCGACCGAGGAAGCCACCTCCTACCTGCCCTGGGACGTGGTGAAGGACATCCCGGAGACGTTCGCCGAGAACCCCGGCGGCGGTGGCATCTACGCGCGGCTTGAGGAGCACGGTCACACCTTGGCCGAGTTCACCGAGACCGTCCGGGCCCGGCTGGCCACCAAGGCCGAAACAGCCGCGCTGGCACTGAGTCCCGGCTCCCCAGTGATCCACCTCGTCCGGGATGCCGTCACCGACGCCGGCCGAGTAGTGGAGGTCTGCGACACCGTAATGGCCGCTGACCAGTTCGTTCTTGACTACCGCTTCCCCGCGCGCGACTGACGTCAGCTCAACTCTCGCAGCCCGTCGCAAGATTTTTCTCGCGGCGGGTTGACTCATGTACAGGAGTCGGGCACTCTTCTATCCATCAACTCATGTACATGAGTGCATGAGAACACCTCCGTTAGAGGAGATGCGCCGGGCTGCTTACTTCGCCCCGGCGCTCGATGAAGGAGCCAGAAGATGCGCTTCATCCCCGTCGACACGACCGCCGCGCTGGTGATGGTCGCCCAGGCGCCCCGCCCGAAGCTCAAGAACCGCCAGACCGGCGAGATGGCCACGGACGCCGAGACCGGCGCGCTGCTGGTCACCCTGGACGTCACGTTCGTCGCCAACGGCGAGGCCGACATCCTGTCCCTGACCGTGCCGCAACCGGGCGTCCCGGACGGGCTGGCGCCCGGCATGCTGGTCGCGCTCACCCGGCTGATCGCCCGGCCGTGGGAGAGCGAGTTCAACGGCCAGAAGCGCTCCGGGATCGCCTTCCGGGCCGACGCCGTGACGGTCGCCTCCCCGGTCCCCGCCGGCGCGAGCGCCTGATCGCCGTGGATACCCTGACGACGATGCTCCTGGAGCTGGGCGCCCCCGCTGCGGCCCTCGGCTCCGGCGCGCTCTACGCCAAGGCGAAGATGCCCCGGACGTACTGGGCGACCGTCGGCCTCCCGCTGGCCATCCACCGCATCCGGCACGACTACGAGAACGTCATGGAAGCCTGCGGGCTGACCGTGGAGCCCTCGTTCTGGCGCGCCATGGCCTCCTCCGCCACCAACCAGCCGGCCAAGCCCGCAATGCCCAAGATCCGTGGCATGAAGGCGAGTTCGACCGGCTTGCGGGTCCGGCTGCGGCTCGCCCGTGGACAGCAGACGGCGGACATGGTCGACGCGGCCGAGCGCCTGCGGCACGCCTGGGAGGTCCACGCGGTCCACGTCTCGGAGGTCAAGCCCGGTGTCGTGGACCTGCGGATCGTCGGCTTCGACGTGCTGCGCAACGTGCGCATGCCGCGCCGAGCCGCCGCCAAGCCTGGTCTGCTGCGGGTTCCGGTCGCGCTTCGTGCCGATGGCGCCGCGCACTACCGGGACTACCGACAGGCGCCCAACGGGCTGAACCTCGGCGCCAACCAGTCCGGCAAGTCCATGTTCACCCGCAACCTGATCCACGGCCTCGCCCCGCAGCCCGTCGCCCTGGTGGGCATCGACTGCAAACGCGGCGTCGAACAGCGGCCATTCGCGCCTCGACTGTCCGCACTGGCCACCGACCAGGGCGAAGCGCTCGGGCTACTGCTCGCGCTGCTGGTCGAGATGGACGACCGGTACGACCTCATCCGCGACCACCAGGGTGTCCCCGGATCGGTGGCGGCCGAGGATGTGACCGCCGACATCTGGGGCCTGCCCGAGAAGATCCGGCCCGTGCCGATCGTCGTCCTGGTGGACGAGATCGCTGAACTCTTCCTGGTGGCCAGCAAGGCCGATGAGGAGCGTCGAAACCAGATCGTCACAGCGCTGATCCGGCTTGCCCAACTCGCCCGCGCCGCCGGCATCTTCCTGGAGATCGCGGGCCAGCGTTTCGGCTCGGAACTGGGCAAGGGCGCAACCCTGCTTCGCTCCCAGCTCACCGGCCGCACCGTCCACCGGGTCAACGACCTGGAGACGGCGAAGATGGGACTCGGGGATGTCTCCGACGCCGCCGTCATCGCCGCCACGAAGATCAGCCCGGACATGCCTGGCCTGGCCGTCGCCGGCGACACCTCCGGCCTCTGGTCCGAGATCCGCACGCCGCACCGCTCGCTGGCCGAAGTCGCCGAGCGCTGCAACGAGTTCGCGCACCTGACGCCCGACCTGGACCGGTTGGCGACGTTCCGCCCCCCGGTCGCCAACCCGGTCGTCATCCCGCCGATGCCCTCGACGCCGCCGACCCTGATGCCGCTCTCGCTCGGCAAGTAGTAGCCCTCGCCCCACGGTCCGCGCGACCGCTTCGCGCCAAGTCCCTACCCCTCCATGCCCTGATCCAAGGAGATCATCCGTGTCCCGCAAGCCGTCCATCGCCGAGATCGGCGCCTTACTCGGCCACCTCAGGGCCACCCGCAACGACAACGCCGACACCGGTCCGCTGCTCGCCGAGAAGGCCGACCTGCTGGAGCGCATCGCCAAGGCCAACCCGGACGACCGCGACGCCGCCCAGGTCGCCCGCGAGGCCCGCGCCGCCGCCGACCGCGCCGCGCGCAACGGGTGACCCCGATGGCCGCCCGTAAGCGCACCGCGAAGCCGAAGCCCGCGCCCTGCGACCCCTGCAAGGGCACCGGCCAGACCACCGAGACCGTCTACGTAGGCCGTGGCGCCCGTCGCCGCCGGGTCGCCGAGCAGGAGGCCGCCTGCCTCGACTGCCTCGGCACCGGCACCGCCCTCGCGTAGTCCAAGCCGCCGACCCGGGCGGCAGGCCGTCGATGCCCCGCCCGGCCCCGCGATCCCCAGGAGTCAGCAAATGCAGCAGGACACCTATTACTGCGTCCTCACGATGCAGCAGACCGTGCGCGGCATGTCCGCCCTCGGGACCTTCGCGAGCACGATCAAGCCGTCGCCGGGGACGACCCGCGCCGACATCTACGACAAGGCGATCGCCGCACTGACGCGACAGCAGCCGGAGCTGACCGGCGGTGTCGTCCTGTTCTTCTCCCTCGACAAGAACCAGCTCTGACGGGGCACGCCATGCGCCGACTCCCCAAGCTGGACGCCGTACTCGCGCAAGCGGTGATCGCCGCCGCACTCTCCTTCGCCCACCTCCACGACCTCGCCGAAGCCGCTGGACAGGCTGGCTGGAAGTCCTGGGCCTACCCGGTGTCCGTCGACCTCCTGCTCGTCGCCGCCTGGCGTCGGATGCGCTCCGGGACCGCCCGCCGACTCGCCTGGTGCTGGTTCGTCATCGCCCTTGCGGCCTCGCTCGGCGCCAATGTCGGCACCGCCGGACTGCTCGACCTCGGCAATGCCCCGGCCTGGCTCCGCGTCCTGGTCGCCGGCTGGCCCGCCGCCGCGTTCCTCGGCGGCACCCTCCTGGCCCACTCGACCGACGCACCTGCCGACGAAACCCCGGTCGCGGAACTCGAATCGGACGACACCGAAACCGACACCCAGCCGCTCTACGTCCCAGCCGCCGCGCCGGTCATCGAGACGGTCATCGAGCCTGCGCCCGTGGAATCGCCTGCCACCGCCCCGGCGATCGAACCGGCTCCCGCCCCGGCGCCGACCCCGGTCATCGATCCGGCCCCGGCACCTGCGATCCCGGCGTTCCTGCTCGACCACGCCCGCAAGGTCGCCGACGACCATCGCGCCCGCACCGGCACCCCGATCGACGCCGCCGCGCTCCGCGCTCTCCTCGGCGTCAAGGACCCACTTGCCTCGGCTCTCGTCGCCGAACTCGCCTGAAAGGCCCGCCTGGTGAACATCCAGTTGCCGTTCATCGTCGTCCTCGCGATCGTCGCGTGGCTCATCGTCCGGCACCTCCGGCTGCGCTGGTGGGTGGTCGCCGCGCTCGTCCTCCTCGGCTTCTACCTCGCCGACACCTCCGCCGCCCCGCTGATTGACAACACGACCCGCGACGGCGTGTCCGTCGTCAACAAGACCACCAAGTAGCAAGCTGCAAAGGAGAGTTGAGGATGAAGACCATCGTTCGCCTGCCGCCGTTGGTCACCGTGGACGGCTCCGGCCTCGTCGCCGAGATCGAGGCATACCTGGCCTCCCTGCCCGCCCCGGCCCGCATCGCCGTCCCGTACGTCTCGCCGCTCGGCTCCACCGTCCAGCCCTGGGACGCCGGCTACCCGGTGCCCCGGCTCACGCTCCTCGACCGGATCACCCACCGCCCGGCCCGCCCGGTGCCGGTGAGCGCCGCCGGCCACCTCCGTCTCACCTCCCGCTACATCGGCGCCTTCGGCTGGCTCCAGGGCGCCATGTGGGACTCCGCTGGCCGCGTCTGCCTCCTCGGCGCTCAAACCGCCGTCCTCGCCCACGGCTACGGCACCCCGGCCACCGTCACCACCGCCCGCGTCCAGGTGATGGAGATCCTGCACTCCACCGGCCGCCCCGTGCGCTCCCCGGACGAGTACAACGACCGCCCCACCACCCGCCAGGGCGACATTCACCAGCTCCTCGACCAGGCCGCCGCCCGCGCCCAACGACTCGGCCTCTGACCTCCCCGGGGACGGCCAACACGCCACCAGCATCCCGCCGCCCCGGAGATCGCGACCCCCATCCACGCCTGCCCGTCATGGAGGACCACATGGATCTCCCCACGGCCTTCGCCGCCGCTGTGCCGCTGATCGGATGGACCACCCACAGCCTCTGGCTGAGCCAGCGTCTCGCCACCGCCCGCCGCGACCCGCTCACCGGGCTCCACACCCGCGACGGCTTCACCACCCGTGCCCACCGGCTGACCCACCACCGCCCGGACCGCGTCTCGGTGCTGCTGATCGACCTGGACGACTTCAAGGCGACCAACGACACCTACGGCCACGCGGCCGGAGACGCGGTCATCACCGCGACCGCCGCTCGTCTGTCCGCCTGGTGCGGCCGTACCGGCATCGCCGCCCGCCTCGGCGGGGACGAGTTCGCCGTCGTCGCCCTGGACGCCCCCGCACGGCTGCTGGAACTCCGCGCGGCCCTCAACCAGCCGGTCCCGTACGCCGGCTTCTCGCTCCCGGCCTCCGCCTCGGTGGGCATCTGCCCCGTCTCCGAGCTGCCGGTCGTCTCGCTCACGGACGCGCTCGCCTCCGCCGACCGGGACATGTACGCGCACAAGCGCGACGGCCGCACGACCCGCCGCCGCTGATTCGAAGACCGGCCCCGGGGCGGCAACACGCCACCAAGCATCCCGCCGCCCCGAGGCCGCAACCCCGTCCCGAACCGAAGCCCACGAAGGAGACCACCATCATGCCGCAGCACAGCCACGCCCCGAACCGGATCTGCCCGAACTGCTCCGGCTTCGCCGCCGTCGCCATCGCCACCGGCGTCCGCCTCCGCAACGGATCCCGCGCCACCGTCCCGGTCACCTGCCCCACCTGCAACGGCGCCGGCACCGTCACCCGCCCGCTCGCCACCGCGAAGGCGGCCTGACCGATGGCCCTCCTCGATTGGCGCGACTCCCAGCACTGGGCCCCCAAGCCCGCCCCCTGCGGCGTCTGCGACAAGCCCACCAACCTGCGCTCCGACCGTGGCAAGCCCGTCCACAAGGTCTGCGCCGAGCAGTGGACCGACCGCCACCAGAAACCCGCCAACCCGTCCTGACCAGCCCGGCCCCGGGACCTGGTGCCGCTGGCCCGTCCCGGGGCCTCCCCACTGAGGGAGACCGCCTTGAACCGCCACATCATCGACCTGTTCGCCGGCCCCGGCGGCTGGTCCGAAGGTCTGCGCCGCCTCGGACACACCGACGTCGGCCTTGAGATCGACGCCGCCGCCTGCGCCACCCGCGCCGCCGCCAGCCACCGCACCATCCGCACGGATGTCGCCGCCTACCCGACCACCCCGCTCGTCGGAAAGGTCTCCGGCCTGATCGGCTCCGCCCCCTGCCAGCCCTACAGCACGGCTGGGCTCGGCGCCGGAGCCGACGACATCGCGCTCTGCCACCAGGGCCTTGACGACCTCGCCGCCGGTCACGACACCCGAACCGCTCTTCGAGGCGCCTGCACGGACGCGAAGTCGCTTCTCGCTGTCGAACCCCTGCGGTATGCCCTCGACGTCCGCCCCGACTGGATCGCCCTCGAAGAGGTCCCCTCGGTGGAACCCCTCTTCGCCCACATGGCCCGCATCCTGCACCGCATCGGCTACTCGACCTGGGTCGGTGTCCTCAACGCAGCCGACTACGGCATCCCCCAGACCCGCCGCCGAGCCTTCCTCCTTGCCTCCACGCAACACCAGGTCTCCCCGCCCGAAGCCACCCACGCCCAGGCGCCCGAGCCCGAAAGCCTCTTCGGCCCCGGCCGCGCCGCCTGGACCACCATGGCCGACGCCCTCGACATCGCCATCGGCGACGTCGTCACCCGCGGGAAGCACACCAGCGGGGGCAACCACTTCCCCACCGACGGCCCGGCCTGGGCCCTGACCGGCCGCTCCCGCTCGTGGTCGCTTCGAGTCGGCACCCGCCCCGCCGCCAGCCGCCGACCCGCCACCGCGCCCGCCCCTACCCTCCTGTTCAGCTACTCGAAGAACAACGTGTCCTGGCTGGACGACAACGGCACACCGGTCCGCAGGCTCAGCGTCCCCGAAGCCTCCGTCCTCCAGGACTTCGCCCCCGACTACCCGTGGACCGGTTCCAGGACCAAGCAGTTCGAGCAGATCGGCAACGCCGTCCCGCCCGGCCTCGCCGAAGCGGCTCTCCGTTCGGTCCTGGAGCCCGCCCACCTGCCGCTGGCGGTGGCCGCATGACGCCGACCACCCACTCGGAGCGCGACCGTCTGGCCCTCGCCGACCTCGCCCGCCTGGCTTCCCGGGGCGACCTGCCCCGGCTCACCGACCAGATCCGTCGCACCGGCGGCTGTGCCAATCCGATGCACCTCAAGGGCTTCCGCACCCTCACCCACGCCCCGACCGGCGCCGTCTGGCACCGCTACTCCACCGACCACGAACCCGGTGGACGTCTCAAGGTCGCCTGCGGCAACCGCCGGGCCTCCCGCTGCCCCTCCTGTGCCCGCACCTACTCGGCGGACACCTTCCACCTGATCCGCGCCGGTCTCGCGGGAGACACCGCCAAGGGCGTCCCGGCCACGGTGCGCTCCCACCCCCGGGTCTTCGCCACCCTCACCGCTCCCAGCTTCGGCCCGGTCCACAACCGCCCCGACAAGGGCACCTGCCGCTGCGGCCACACCCACCCCGCCGACTCTCCGCTGCTCGGGACGCCGCTCGATCCGGCGAAGTACGAGTACGGGCACGCGGTGCTGTGGAACAACCACGCCCCCGACCTGTGGCGCCGCTTCACCGTCTACCTCTTCCGGACCATGGCGAAGATGGCCGGGCTCTACCAGTACGAGTTCAAGGAGCAGGCGAAGATCTCCTTCGGTAAGGTCGCCGAGTACCAGCGCCGGGGCGCCGTCCACTTCCACGCCGTCATCCGCATCGACGGACCCGCCGGCCCCGACACACCCCCGCCCGCCTGGGCAACCGTCGCCCTTCTGGACTCCGCAATCCGGGCCGCCGCCCGCCGTGCCGGTCTCCCCATCGCCGCCGGGGGCGACCAGCCCGCCCGCGTCCTGGAGTGGGGCACGCAGGTCGACGTCCGACCGATCGGCGCCTTCGCCGACGGGGAGATCACGGAGCGGGCAGTCGCCTCCTACATCGCCAAGTACGCCACCAAGTCCGCCGAGACGACCGAGACCGTGGACCGCCGCATCCTGGAGCGCCACGAACTCGACCGGCACGACCTGCCCACCCACACCCGGCGCCTGATCGAAGCCTGCTGGGACCTGGACCAGCACTACCCCGGCCGCCTGCTCGCGCACTGGTCGCACATGCTCGGCTTCCGGGGCCACTTCTCCTCCAAGTCCCCTACGTACTCGACCACGCTCGGCGCCCTGCGGCAGGTCCGCGCCGACTACCGCGCCGATCAGGCCCGCGCCGAGCTCCGGGAACGCCTGCTAGCCCAAGGGCTGCCGGACCTGGACGACCTGCCCGAGGCGGAGACGCTGGTGGTCGCCCACTGGGCCTTCGCCGGCGCCGGGAACTCCCCGGGTGAGTCGATGCTTGCTGCTTCGATCGCCCGGGACCTGCACGAACGACACACCACCGACCGACAGGAGATGCGCGCACAACTCGCGCGAGAAGAGGGGGAACACGTATGGACCGCCTGCTGACGGTCAAGGAAGTCGCCGAACGCCTCGGCACCTGGGAGACCAGCGGGGAACGGTTCCCTCGACGCCTCGTCGCCGAACGCCGGATCGCCTTCGTCAAGGTCGGACGCCACGTCCGCATCACGGAAGCGGCCCTGGCCGAGTATGTGGCCACAAACACCGTGCAGCCTCGGTCCCGTCGACTGCGGGCGGTGGCCTAAGTGGCAAGCAAGCGACGGCAGTTCGGCCGGATCCGCAAGCTCCCTTCCGGCCGCTTCCAGGCCCGGTACCTCGACCCGACCGGCATCCTTCGGCCGGCGCCCGAGACCTTCGAGACCAAGACCGACGCGGACGACTGGCTGGCCGAGATGCAGACCAGCATCCGCAAGAAGGACTGGCGCGACCCCGGCGCCGGAGCGGTCAACTTCGCCAAGTACGCCGACGCCTGGATCACGGAGCGCGGCCTGATGCCGACCACCCTGGAGCTGTACCGCCGGCTGCTGCGGCTGCACCTGGAACCGACCTTCGGCGCCCTCGACCTGGACGAGATCACGCCTCCGCTCGTCCGTGCCTGGCGGGCCGAACTCCGGGCCACCGGCAAGCACACCACGGCCGCGAAGGCGTACCGCCTGCTCAAGTCCGTCATGGCAACCGCGACCGATGACGAGCTGATCCGCCGGAACCCGTGCCGGATCAAGGGTGCGGGCAAGGAGTCGGCCGAGGAGCGCGGGGTCGCCAGCATCGAGAAGGTCTACGAGCTGGCCGAGTTCGTGGGGCTGCGCTGGCGCGCCATGGTTCTGCTCGCCGCTTTCACGACGCTCCGCCCGGAGGAACTGGCCGAGCTGCGGCGCAAGGACATCGACCTCGTGGCCGGTACGGTCCGCGTCCGGCTCGCGGCCCCCGAACTCAACACCGGCCGGCGGGCGCTCGGAGACACCAAGTCCGAAGCGGGCAAGCGCGTCGTGACCATCCCGGCCGCCGTCCTGCCAGATATCCGGCTGCACCTGGAGCTGTTCGCGGAGAAGGGTGATGAGGGTCTGCTGTTCGTCGGCGAGAAGGGCGCCCCGTTCCGCCGGACCACCTTCGGGCGAATCTGGCGGAAGGCTCGCGCGAAGGCAGGCATGCCGGGCTTCCGCTTCTACGACCTCCGGCACACCGGCAACAACCTGGCCGCCGCCACCGGGGCCAGCCTCAAGGAGCTGATGGCCCGCATGGGGCATGCTTCCGTCCGGGCCGCGCTGATCTACCAGCACGCGACCAGCGAGCGGGACAAGAAGATCGCGGACGGCATGGACACCGCGATCAACGATGCTCTCGGCCGGGGCGCGACACCGCCCGACCAACCGTAGAGACACGCAGGGGGCACGGAAGCCCAGAAACGCAAAAGGCCCGGCTCGGGGATCATGCCCCTGAGCTGGGCCTTTACTGCTGGAGCGGGCGACGAGAATCGAACTCGCGCTCTAAGCTTGGGAAGCTCATGTTCTACCATTAAACTACGCCCGCCTGATGAGCCGTCAGAGACCGCTCGATCCAGTGTCACTGTACCCCATTCGAGACCGTGGTTGCACGAGGGGTTCGGGGCGCGGCGGAGCGGGGTGGGGGCGGTGGTGGAGGCGTACTGTGTGGGCCGCGTACGAGTGCTCCGGTGGGGTGGGGTCGGGGCGGCGAGCCACGGTGAGGAATGTCCGGAACATCCCCTAATGTGACGCTGTCCCGGGGCTCGGCCGCCGGGGTGCGTGAGTACGGGTGAGTACTGGGTTAGGGATGGGAAGGGGATCGATGGAGCAGCGCGCCGTCGTTCGTTGTGCCGAGGGGCACCTGTTCAGCACCACCACGTTCCCGATGCAGAACCTCGGTCCGGGCCGGCTCGGCCCCGGGCGGTTGATCCGCTGTCCGCAGTGCGGACGGCTGCGGAGTTCGGTGCTGGCCGACGTGCGGGAGCTGTCGGAGCCACAACTGGCGCGGGCGATGCGGCTGGAGGCCGCGGAGTTCCTGGCCTGACGGGGGTCGGACGGGCAGACGGGCCCCGGGCGGATTCGTCCGGGGCCCTTTCTTGCACGTAACCTCGAAGCGTGCTGCTCTCTGACAAGGACATCCGGACCGAAATCGACCTGGGCCGGGTCGTCATCGACCCGTTCGACCCGGCGATGATCCAGCCGTCGAGTATCGACGTTCGCCTCGACCGCTTCTTCCGCGTGTTCGAGAACCACAAGTACCCGCACATCGACCCCTCCGAGGAGCAGCCGGACCTGACCCGGCTGGTCGAGCCGGAGGGCGACGAGGCGTTCATCCTGCACCCGGGCGAGTTCGTGCTGGCCTCGACGTACGAGGTCATCACGCTGCCCGAGGACGTGGCCTCCCGGCTGGAGGGCAAGTCGAGCCTGGGCCGTCTCGGCCTGCTCACCCACTCCACGGCGGGCTTCATCGACCCCGGCTTCAGCGGTCACGTGACGCTGGAGCTGTCGAACGTCGCGACGCTGCCGATCAAGCTGTACCCCGGCATGAAGATCGGGCAGCTCTGCATGTTCCGCCTCTCCTCCCCGTCGGAGCACCCGTACGGCTCGGAGCGCTACGGCTCGCGCTACCAGGGCCAGCGCGGCCCGACGCCGTCCCGCTCGTACCTGAACTTCCACCGCAGCGAGGTCTGACCCGCAAGAGCCGCGGAGCCGCACGCAGACGGGCGGCCACCCCTCCACCGAGGAGGGGTGGCCGCCCGCGGCGTTTCAGGCCCGCTCGGGGCTCCAGGCCCGCCCGCGGCGTTTCAGGCCCGCTCGGGGCTTCAGGCCCGCTTGGGGCTGGTGACGGCGATCAGCTCGGTGCCGTCCTCGGACAGCCGCAGCTCGGTGCGCAGCTCGGCCAGCTCGCCGAGGTGGTGCAGGTGGGTGCCGCCGCAGAAGATCTGCGCGCCACCCTCGGGCAGTTCGCAGTGCCACTGGCGGCGGGCGGTGAGCTCGGGGCCGGGCACCTCGATGCGGACCGGGGCGTCGGCCGCGACCCAGGCGGCGAGCCGGGCGTTGACGTCCTCGGTGAGGGCGGGCAGGGCGTCGGCCAGGGCGGGGAACTCCTCGGTGGCGTCCGCCGTGAAGCCCTTCTTCTTGAGCGACTTGCCGAGACGGTAGGTGTCGGTGCTGGCCTCGGTGTCCATCACCGAGCTCGCCATGGCAAGGCTGTCGAAGTCCGGGTTGCCGAACGCGTCCGAGCGGCCGGGGTCCTTGCGCCAGCGCGGGGCGAGCGCGGCGTTCAGGGCGAGGGCGAGCAGGTGGCAGCCGCTGTGCGAGGCGCTGAGGGCGCCCCGGCGCTCGGCGTCGACGGCGAGCGCGGCGGTGCGGCCGACGATGTCGCCGGGGTCGGTGGCGAGGACGTGCAGGACCAGCCAGGACCACTCCTCGTCGCCGCGCCGGACCGGGATGTCGGCGCCGACCAGCAGCGCGTCGCCCTCCGGGCCGACGGCACCGGTCAGGCAGTCGACCACGGCCAGCTCGGCGCCGTCCACGGTCAGGGTGCCGTGGTCGGCCGGCTGGTCGGGCCAGGTGTGGTCGAGCGGGTGGAACGGGGTCGCCTCGGTCACGACGGCGTACCGGCCGTCGGCCAGCGGGTGCACCGCGAGCACCGGGGACTCGCCGGTCACCGCCCCGGCCGGGAAGCTGACGTGGGTGGTGGGGAGGGTCATGCCTGGCTCCGGTGGACGTGGGACGAAGAGGGTGGACGGGCCCCGGCGCTCGGCCGCGGCCCGTCCCCCATTCTGCCCTTCGCCCGTCAGCCCAGCGTCGGCAGCTTGATCAGCACCAGCAGCGCGAGCAGTTGCAGCGCCGCGGCGGCGGCGGCCTTGCCCCAGGGCAGGTCGTGCAGCCGCCGGACCATGCTGGTCAGCAGGAACGCGCAGAGCGCCCAGGTCGCCCAGCCGACGACCTGGACGACGGCGCTGCCGGAGGGCAGCACCAGGTCGAGCAGCAGCCGGGGCGCGTCGGTCAGCCAGCCGATCAGCGCGGCCAGGCCGACGGTCGACTTCCACGGGCCGTCGCCGCCCAGCTGGCGGGCGAGCCCGTAGGTGACCGCGCCGAACAGCGCGCCGGCCACGGTGAAGCCGAGGGCGGCGGCGAGGATGCCGGTCAGCGCCACGGTGAAGGTGGAGTTGACGATGTCGTCGTGGGTCAGCCCGATGCCGAGCACCGCGAGCGCGCCGTACAGCAGCGAGACGGTGAGGGCGGGCAGCCAGACCTGGTGGTCGCGGGTGCGGTCGAACATCGCGGTCGGGCTGCGGAAGAGGCCGACGAACAGCTCGCGCCAGTGCGGCCGGGGGCCGGCCACGTGCGGGGAGGACTGGCCACCGGCCCGGTAGACGGCGACGTTGTCCTGCCCGTACGGCGCCTGCGGCGGCTGCTCGTACGGCTGGTGCTCGTACTGCGGCTGCTCGTACTGCGGCTGCTCGTACGGCTGCTGCTGCCCGTACGGCGGGTACTGCCCGTACTGGCCCTGGTCCGGGTGCTGCCCCTGGTCGTAGTACCCCTGTCGGCCGCCGCCCGCGTACGGGTCGCCCGTCGGGAACGCGCGGGTGTTCCCCGGCCGGTCGGCGGCGTACGGGTCGTGCCCGTCGCCGGCCGTCCCCCCGGGCCCGCCCGCGGCGCGCGGGTGCGGGGCCGTGAAGTACTCCGGCCCGTCCGTCTGCCCGTACCCCTCGGGCGCCGGCGGCGGTGGAGGGGCCGACCACCCGCCGTGCGGGCGGTCGGCGCCCTGACCGCTGTCGTATCGATTACCAGCCACGCTCTGAAGGTACCCGTCCGGCCCAACCCGCGTCGGCCCCGAACGAAGCCGGGGCCGGTTTGCAGCCAGGCTGAGACGAACGGGGCCGAAAGCCGCCCGGCGGCTCGGCGGACGGACCGGAGACCCGGGCCGGCGCTACCGCTGCGCGGTGACCGAAGGACCGTGCACGGCCGCCGCCGCGCTGGTGCCGGCCGGGCAGCCGCCCGGGCCGGCCGAGGTGCGGACGGCGCCGACCGGCAGCAGCGTGCCGCAGGCGATCCGGATGCCGTTCGGCAGCTCGTTGTCCGACTCCACGATCGCGCCGTCGCCGATCACCGCGCCGTCCAGCGCCGAGCGGTCGCCGACGCTCCCGTAGGCGCCCACGATCGAGTCCTTGACCAGGGCGTCCGGGCCGATCACCGCGCCCGGCAGGATCACGCTGCCCTCGACGATCGCGCCGGCCTCGACCACCGCGTCCTCGGCGACCACGGTGCCGCCGCTGAGCACCGCGTCCGGGTGGACGGTGGCGCCGGGCAGCAGCAGGGCCTCGCCGGTCGGGCCGGGGACGGCCGGGGAGTCGACCTTGCCGAGCACCAGGTCGGCCGAGCCGCGGACGAAGGCGGCCGGGGTGCCGAGGTCCAGCCAGTACGAGGTGTCGACCACGCCGCGCAGCAGGGCGCCGGTGGCCAGCAGCTCGGGGAAGGTCTCGCGCTCGACGGAGACCTCGCGGCCGGCCGGGATGCGGTCGATCACGGACCGGGTGAAGACGTAGCAGCCGGCGTTGATCTGGTCGGTGACGATCTGCTCCGGGGTCTCCGGCTTCTCCAGGAACTCCAGCACCCGCCCGTTCTCGTCGGTCGGGACGAGGCCGAAGGCGCGCGGGTCCTCGACCCGGGTGAGGTGCAGGGTGACGTCGGCCCCGGCGGCCACGTGGCCGTCGCGCAGGCCGGCGATGTCGACGCCGGAGAGGATGTCGCCGTTGAAGACCAGGACCGGCTCGTCGGGGCCGCAGGTCAGCCCGGAGGCGGCGTTGCGGATCGCCCCGCCGGTGCCCAGCGGCTCGCGCTCGGTCAGGTAGACCAGCTCGATGCCGTACGGGGTGCCGTCCTGGAAGTGGTCCTCGAACACCTCGGCGAGGTACGAGGTGGCCAGCACGACGCGGGTGACACCGGCGGCGGCCGCGCGGGCCAGCTGGTGCGCGATGAACGGGACGCCTGCCACCGGCAGCATGGGCTTGGGGGTGTGGGTGGTCAGCGGACGCAGTCGCGTGCCCTTACCACCGACCAGCATGATCGCCTCGGTCATGGTCTGCGCTGTTCCCCTTGTGGTCTCTGCGGCCCGGCCCGGCGGGCCGATCCTTCCGTCGGTGTTCCGCCCCGTCCGTCCGGCCGGCGCGGGTCGGCACCCGTCCGGTCTTCCGTCCGGAACGGGCCGACCGGCTCGGAGCCGGTCGGCGCCTACTGTATTTCCTTCCAACCGAATGCCCGTCCGGCCCCTGTGCGACGGACGTCACTCCGGTTCCGCCGGCACCGCCGCCGCGTGCCATCTCATCGGCCCAAAAGCCCGGCCCGGTGGGCGCGTTGACGGCGTCCACCGGGCCGGGCAGTTGTAGCAGAACTGTCGAACAGCGGGGCTGTCGGGCAGCGGACGGCTACGCGTCCACCGTCGCCGGCTGCTCCTCGGCCTCGGCCGGCGGGGTGGCCTTGACCGAGTCCAGCAGCAGCTGGGCCACGTCGACCACCTTCAGGTTCTCCTTGGCCGCGCCCTCGTTCTTCTTGCCGTTGACCGAGTCGGAGAGCATCACCAGGCAGAACGGGCAGGCGGTGGAGACGATGTCCGGGTTGAGCGACAGCGCCTCGTCCACGCGCTCGGTGTTGATCCGCTTGCCGATGCGCTCCTCCATCCACATCCGGGCGCCGCCGGCGCCGCAGCAGAAGCCGCGCTCCTTGTGGCGGTGCATCTCCTGCTGGCGCAGACCGGGGACCTTGTCCATGATCTCGCGCGGCGGGCTGTAGACCTTGTTGTGGCGGCCCAGGTAGCAGGGGTCGTGGTAGGTGATCAGGCCCTCGACCGGGTTGACCGGGACGAGCTTGCCCTCGTCGATCAGGTGCTGCAGCAGCTGGGTGTGGTGGATCACCTCGAAGTGCCCGCCGAGCTGCGGGTACTCGTTGGCGATGGTGTTGAAGCAGTGCGGGCAGGTGGCCACGATCCGCTTGGTCGGGGCGTCCTCCAGCGCGGCGTTCAGCGTCTCGACGTTCTGCGCGCCGAGCATCTGGAACAGGAACTCGTTGCCCAGGCGGCGCGGGGAGTCACCGGTGCAGGTCTCCTCCTTGCCGAGGATCGCGAACTTCACGCCCGCGGTGTGCAGCAGCTCGGCGAAGGCCTTGGTGGTCTTCTTGGCGCGGTCCTCGAGGGCGCCGGCGCAGCCGACCCAGTAGAGGTACTCGACCTCGGCGGGGTCGATGTCCTCACCGATCACCGGCACCTCGATGCCGGTCTCCTTCTTGAGCTCCTTGACCCAGTCCAGGCGCGCCTTGGTGGCCAGGCCCCACGGGTTGCCCTTGTTCTCCAGGTTCTTGAGCATCGTCCCGGCCTCGGTCGGGAAGTTGCTCTCGATCATCACCTGGTAGCGGCGCATGTCGACGATGTGGTCGATGTGCTCGATGTCCACCGGGCACTGCTCGACGCAGGCGCCGCAGGTGGTGCAGGACCACAGCACGTCCGGGTCGATGACGCCGTTCTCCTCGGCGGTGCCGATCAGCGGGCGCTCGGCCTCGGCCAGCGCGGCCGCCGGGACGTCCGCGAGCTGCTCGGAGGTGGCCTGCTCGTTGCCCTCCATGTCCTTGCCGCCGCCGGCCAGCAGGTACGGCGCCTTGCCGTAGGCGTGCTCGCGCAGGCTCATGATCAGCAGCTTCGGCGAGAGCGGCTTGCCGGTGTTCCAGGCCGGGCACTGCGACTGGCAGCGACCGCACTCGGTGCAGGTGGAGAAGTCGAGGATGCCCTTCCAGGAGAAGTGCTCGACCTGGGAGACGCCGAAGACGGCGTCGTCGGCCGGGTCCTCGAAGTCGATCGGCTGACCCTTGCTGGTCATCGGACGGAGCCCGCCGAGCGCGGTGCCGCCGTCCTCCTCGCGCTTGAAGTAGATGTTGAAGAAGCCGAGGAACCGGTGCCAGGCCACACCCATCGAGGGGTTGATGCCGATGGTGATCGCCCAGGCGAACGAGATGCAGATCTTCAGCATCGCGAACAGGTAGACCAGGTTCACCAGCGTGCCGTGCGACAGCCCGCTGAGCGCGGAGACGATCGGGTACGAGACCAGGTGCTCCGGACCGTACGAGTCGACGCCCTTCAGGGCGCCCTCCAGCGCGCGCAGCATCAGGATGCACAGGCCGATGCCGAGGATCGTGTACTCGACGTAGAAGGCCTGCCAGGCGATCGAGCCGGCGAAGCGGGACTTGCGGCCGGAGCGCGACGGCAGGCTCATCAGCCGGATCACGATGAGGGTCGCGATGCCCAGCGTGGTGAGGGTGCCGACGAGCTCGACGAAGAGCTGCCAGATCATCCAGTGGCCGATGATCGGCAGTTCCCACTCGGCGTCGAAGAGCTGACCCATCGCGTTGACGATGGTCAGCACCAGGCTGAAGAAGCCGACCGCGACGAACCAGTGGGCGATGCCCACGATCCCCCAGCGGTTCATCCTGGTGTGGCCGATGAACTCGACCGCGACGGTCTTCACCCGCTGGGCGGGCTTCCCGAAGCGGGTGGAGTCCGGCGCGCCGGCCAGCACCACCCTGAAGATGTGCCACGCCGCACGGAGGGCGAGCGCGGTGCCGATCACGAAGGTGACCAGCGAGATGACGATCGCTGCTAGTTGCATCGCTCTCCGTCTCCTGCGGCTTGCGGTTGAGCAGTCTCTGCGGTTCTACGGTTGTCGACTTGAGTGTACTGGTCGGTAACTTGCCGGGCCGACGGCCCGGACATTACCGGTCCGCAACAGTCCTCCAGAAGCTTCCCAAGCTATGGCGGCAGTCACGTGACCCCACCCCCGCCACGGGCCGCCACGACACCCGGTTCGGCCAAGGGCTTCCCGGGGGTCCAGGCGAACGGCTCAGCAAAGTTGAGCGCCTCACACTCAGGGCTGTTGACGCCGCCCATCGGGTCATGCATCCTTGAGCCCGTAAAGCTCAACTCTTCCGTGGAGGTATCTACGATGGCACGCGCGGTCGGCATCGACCTCGGCACGACGAACTCGGTCGTCAGCGTTCTCGAGGGTGGCGAGCCCACCGTCATCACGAACGCCGAGGGCGCGCGGACCACGCCGTCCGTCGTCGCCTTCGCGAAGAACGGCGAGGTCCTGGTCGGCGAGGTGGCCAAGCGCCAGGCGGTCACCAACGTCGACCGCACCATCCGCTCGGTCAAGCGCCACATGGGCACCGGGTGGAAGATCAACATCGACGGCAAGGACTTCAACCCCCAGCAGATCTCGGCCTTCGTGCTGCAGAAGCTGAAGCGCGACGCCGAGGCGTACCTGGGCGAGACCGTCACCGACGCCGTCATCACCGTCCCGGCGTACTTCAACGACTCCGAGCGCCAGGCCACCAAGGAGGCCGGTGAGATCGCGGGCCTCAACGTCCTGCGCATCGTCAACGAGCCCACCGCGGCCGCGCTCGCGTACGGCCTCGACAAGGACGACCAGACCATCCTGGTCTTCGACCTCGGCGGCGGCACCTTCGACGTCTCCCTGCTGGAGATCGGCGACGGGGTCGTCGAGGTGAAGGCCACCAACGGTGACAACCACCTCGGTGGTGACGACTGGGACCAGCGCGTCGTCGACCACCTGGTCAAGGTCTTCCAGTCCGGCCACGGCGTCGACCTGTCCAAGGACAAGATGGCCCTCCAGCGTCTGCGTGAGGCCGCCGAGAAGGCCAAGATCGAGCTGTCCTCGTCCTCCGAGACCTCGATCAACCTGCCGTACATCACGGCCTCCGCCGAGGGCCCGCTGCACCTGGACGAGAAGCTCACCCGCGCCCAGTTCCAGCAGCTCACCGCCGACCTGCTCGAGCGCTGCAAGGTCCCGTTCCACAACGTGATCAAGGACGCCGGCATCTCGCTCTCCGAGATCGACCACGTCGTCCTGGTCGGTGGCTCCACCCGCATGCCGGCCGTCGCCGAGCTCGTCAAGGAGCTGACCGGCGGCCAGGACGCCAACAAGGGCGTCAACCCGGACGAGGTCGTCGCCATCGGCGCCGCGCTCCAGGCCGGTGTCCTCAAGGGTGAGGTCAAGGACGTCCTGCTGCTGGACGTCACCCCGCTGTCCCTCGGCATCGAGACCAAGGGCGGCATCATGACCAAGCTGATCGAGCGCAACACCACGATCCCGACCAAGCGCTCCGAGATCTTCACCACGGCCGAGGACAACCAGCCGTCCGTGCAGATCCAGGTCTACCAGGGTGAGCGCGAGATCGCCGCGTACAACAAGAAGCTCGGCATGTTCGAGCTGACCGGCCTCCCGCCGGCGCCGCGCGGCCTGCCCCAGATCGAGGTCACCTTCGACATCGACGCCAACGGCATCATGCACGTCGGCGCGAAGGACCTCGGCACCGGCAAGGAGCAGAAGATGACCGTCACCGGCGGCTCCTCGCTGCCGAAGGACGAGGTCGACCGCATGCGCCGCGAGGCCGAGCAGTACGCCGAGGACGACCACAAGCGCCGCGAGGCCGTCGAGACCCGCAACTCCGCCGAGCAGCTCGTCTACTCGACCGAGAAGTTCATCGCCGACAACGCGGACAAGCTCCCGGCCGACGTCAAGACCGAGGTCGAGACCGCCATCGGCGAGCTCAAGGAGGCCCTGAAGGGCGAGGACATCGCGAAGATCCGCGAGGCCTCGGAGAAGGTCTCCACCACCGCCCAGAAGCTCGGCCAGGCGCTGTACGCCAACGCCGACGCCGCCGGTGCCGGTGCCGCCGCGGCCGGCGAGTCCACCCAGGCCAAGGACGACGACGTCGTCGACGCCGAGATCGTGGACGACGAGAAGCCCAAGGGTGGTGCGTCGGCATGACGGACAAGCCGCAGGGCGGCAAGCCCGGCGACGACTCCGCCGCCGAGGAGGCCGTGATCAAGGCCGCCGAGGAGGCCGCGGCGGCCGGTGCCGCCGAGGGCTCCTCGGAGGAGCTCGCCGGCGCCAAGCGCGAGCTGGCCGAGCGCACCGCGGACCTGCAGCGCCTGCAGGCCGAGTACCAGAACTACCGCAAGCGGGTCGAGCGCGACCGGCTGACCGTCCGCGAGATCGCGGTCTCCAACATCCTGGAGTCCCTGATCCCCGTCCTGGACGACATCGGCCGCGCCCGCGAGCACGGCGAGGTCACGGGCGGCTTCAAGTCCGTCGCCGAGTCGCTGGAGACGGTCGTCGCCAAGCTGGGCCTGCAGCAGTTCGGCAAGGAGGGCGAGCCCTTCGACCCGACCATGCACGAGGCGCTGATGCACAGCTACTCCTCGGACGTCACCGAGGACACCTGCGTGCAGATCCTGCAGCCCGGCTACCGCATCGGCGAGCGGATCATCCGCCCGGCGATGGTCGCCGTCGCGGAGCCCCAGCCGGGCACCCAGACGGTCGCCGCCCCGGACGCCGACGCCGAGTCCGGCGACGCGGACAAGTCCGACGGTGGCTCGGACAGCTGACAACCTGTGACAGCTGACACCCAGTGCGCTGCGGAGTCGTACGCCGGCCAGTACGGCGGCCGGCTCCGCAGCGCGCTGTCAACGGCTCTTCTTTCGGCTGCTGTTGACAGCACAGTGACGATGGACATCGGGAGGTGGCGCGAGCCGTGAGTGGCAAGGACTACGTGGAGAAGGACTACTACAAGGTCCTCGGCGTGCCCAAGGACGCCACCGCCACCGAGATCAAGAAGACGTACCGCAAGCTCGCGCGCGAGTTCCACCCCGACGCCAACAAGGGTGACGCCAAGGCCGAGGAGCGGTTCAAGGACATCTCCGAGGCGTACGACGTCCTCTCCGACGAGAAGCGCCGCAAGGAGTACGACGAGGCCCGCAGCCTCTTCGCCAACGGCGGCTTCCGGGCCGGTGGCGGTCCCGGCGGCACCGGCAGCTACAGCTTCGACTTCGGTGACCTCTTCAGCGGCAACCAGGGCGGTGGCGGCAGCGGAGGGCTCGGCGACGTCTTCGGCGGCCTCTTCAACCGCGGCGGCACCCGGCAGGCCCAGCCCCGGCGCGGCGCCGACGTCGAGACCGAGGTGACGCTCTCCTTCGAGGAGGCCGTCGACGGTGCGACCGTCCCGCTGCGGATGACCAGCCAGGCCCCCTGCCGCAGCTGCAACGGCACCGGCGCCAAGTCCGGCACCACCCCCCGGGTCTGTCCCACCTGCGTCGGCGCGGGCACCGTCAGCCGCGGCCAGGGCGCCTTCGCGCTCTCCGAGCCGTGCAAGGACTGCCGCGGCCGGGGCATGATCGTCGACGACCCGTGCACCGACTGCCACGGCAGCGGCCGCGCCAGCTCGGCCCGCACCATGCAGGTCCGCATCCCGGCCGGCGTCCAGGCCGACCAGCGCATCCGGCTCAAGGGCAAGGGCGCCCAGGGCGAACGCGGCGGCCAGCCCGGCGACCTCTACGTCACGGTGCACGTCGACCCGCACCCGGTGTTCGGCCGCAAGGGCGACAACCTCACCGTCACCGTCCCGGTCACCTTCCCCGAGGCGGCGCTCGGCGCCACCATCGAGGTACCCACCCTCGGCGGCCCCGCCGTCAAGCTCAAGCTGCCCCCGGGCAGCGCCAACGGTCTCACCATGCGTGCCCGCGGCAAGGGCGCCACCCGCAAGGACGGCACCCGCGGCGACCTCCTCGTCACCGTCGAGGTCGTCGTCCCCCAGCACGTCACCGGCGACGCGCTGAACGCCCTCGAGCAGTACCGCGAGGCCACCGTCTCCGACGATCCGCGAGCAGCCCTCTTCCGGGCGGCGAAGGGAGCGTGACGACCAGATGTCCCCGATGAACCCGATGAACCCGGTCGATCCCGACAGCCCGATCGGCCCCGGCATCGGCGAGGGCCTGCCCGGCGACGGCACCCGCCGCACCCGCCGGGCCCCCACGGCCCCGCCGGCGTACGTCCTCACCGAGGACACTCCGGTGTACGTCATCTCCGTGGCCGCCGAACTCTCCGGCCTGCACCCGCAGACCCTCCGCCAGTACGACCGTCTCGGCCTGGTCTGCCCCGACCGCACCGCCGGCCGCGGCCGCCGCTACTCCGCCCGCGACATCCAGCAGCTGCGCGACGTCCAGCGGCTCTCCCAGGACGAGGGCATCAACCTGGCGGGCATCAAGCGGATCATCGAGCTGGAGAACCAGGTCACCGCCCTCCAGTCCCGGATCGCCGAACTGGTCGACTCCCTGGAAGGCGCCGCCACCGCCCTCCAGCAGCGCGAGGCCGCCGTCCACGCCTCCTACCGCCGCGACCTCGTCCCCTACCAGCCCCCCACACCCCAGTCCAGCGCCCTCGTCGTCTGGCGCCCCAAGCGCTGACCCACCCACCCGGCCCGCCGCCGGCCCCCTCCTGTCCGGGGGGTGCCGGCGGCTCGGTGTTGGTGAGAGAGTGTCGACCTGGCGCGGGGGGAGGCCGGCGATCGCATCGTCAGTAATGGACTCGCGTCCTAGGATCTGGGGAACAGGTCCCGGCTGGTTCGGGTGGACGACAAGGAGCCGACATGAGTGGACGAGCTCAACTCGGCCCCATCACGAATGGGGCACCCATACTCTCGGCAGAAGCTCGTGCGCTCTTCTTGCGAATCATCAGGGCCGGTGGCTGTACACCGCAGGACGCCGCCGGATCGGACGAGTCCGATCCGCTGGAAGAGCTGATCAGAATAGGGCTTCTGGTCCCGGACGCCGATACGCCGGGCGTCCTGGTCGCCATCGACCCGACCCGGCTCTCGGAGAGCCTCAGCAGCGCATGGCAGCGGCAGGCACTCGACCTTCTTTCGCGATCCGTCTCCCTACCCGCTGAATTGAGTGAACTCGCCCAGGAGTTTCACACGCCCGAACAGGGCGGCGGCTCCATTGAGTATGTGCATGGGAAGGTGCTGATAAATCAGAAGATGCAGCAGTACGCCGATGCGGGCGCAGAAGAAGCCCTGGCGCTTCAGCCCGGCGGCCCGAGGCCTCCTGAGCTCCTGGCATCAGTCATCGACCGGGACCTCGCCATGCTGAGCAACGGCACGGAGATACGGACGATCTACCACGCCAGCACTCGCTACCACCAGCCCACTCGAGACTACGTAGCACGACTGGCCAAGGCGGGCGGGCAGTACAGAACTCTCGACGAGCCCTACACCCGACTCATCGTCATAGACCGGAAAATTGCCGTCATCCCCGTCACGCACGACTTGAACATGGCGGCCTTCATTCACGAACCCGCAGTGGCAAGCTTTCTTGCCGAACAGGTCTTCGAACCGAGCTGGAGTCGCGCCCTCGACTTCGACGGAGATCGCACCGTCCCCCAGCAAGTGGTCTCGCGACTTCGCCAGACAATCATCGACCTGTTGCTGGCAGGAACCAACCACAGAGTCATCGCACGACGCCTGGGGATCAGCGAACGCACCCTTGCGCGCCACATCGCCGAGATGCGCGAAGAGCACAATGTGGACTCGCTGTTCCAACTCGGGTATGCGCTCGCGCGCGCCGAAGCCGCAGGCGGGGCGCAGCGGTAGAGCCGCGCCCGCGCCAACAGCGCGTCAGACCGGCGCTCGTCCGCAATTCACGAAAGTCATACGCGTGCAAATCCATTGATCGCGGCCGGGCCCATTCAAAGGGCGGACCGGATCAAAGCCGCCTGGCGCGGCGGCTAGCCCCAGCTGATGTCGTCCTGGAGAGAGACAGCGGCAGCGGCCGACGAATCAGCCGTGGTGTACACGTGGTCGGTCACAAGGCACCCGCCCAGCAAAGCAGCCGCACCGACAACCAGAGGCAGAACCGCCTTACGGACAAAACGGCACAAGTTAGACATACCCGCCCCTTCTGTCATCTGCTTCGAACGCAGGGTCAAGACAAACTTATCGAGCACATGTTGCCGTAGAGCATGGAGCCCTGCCAACACCCGCACCCCGATGGATGCGTCATCTCACTGCCAGGCATCCACATGACACCGGGAAACCCTGGACGCGGCAGGGGCCATCGATGGACGATCAGTTCGCCCCCGATAGTCCAGCACCAGTCACCAATTCTGTTGCTGTACTGTCAATTTCACCACAGCAGGGCACCGGACAACTTGAAGCAGCAACCACTCTCAACGCCTGCCGGCGCCACTTTCTAAACCGGTCGGCCTTTCCCCGGAGTCGACATGACCGAGCCCTACCTGCGTCACCACGACAGCCAGGCCCCTGAGGGTCGGCGTGCACGTGTGTTCCTGGCCGCGCCGCTGATGCGGCTGACCGGCCCGGCCGACAGCGTGGTGACGCTCGCCAGCCGGACGCGGCTGACGACGCTCCGCACCACCCTGCTCCGCAGCGGTGCCGCCGTGTACAGCGCGCACCACAGTGACGCCTGGACCATCTCCGGCCGCGCACCGGAGCCCCGCGTTCCGTCCGACTTCCGCGCCCTGCAGTCCGCGGACCTCGTGTTCGCCTACGTGGGAGCGCCGCTCTCGGCCGGCGTGAGCCTGGAGCTCGGGTGGGCGTCGGCGCTGCGGAAGCCGATCGTCCTCCTCGTCGACGAGGCCATCACCCACAACCCGCTGATCGCCACCATCGAGCAGGTCGCCCCCGTCCTGCCGCTGGTCTTCGACGACACCTGGTCGCAGGAGGCCCTCAACCACACGGTGGAGACCGCTCTCGACTGGGCCGGCATGGCGCTCTCCCTGCGCGAGGGCTTCTGGACCGCCCCCGGCGAGCAGTTCAACGTCCCCCGGCAGCAGCCCCCGGTCCCCGGCTACTGGCCGACCGGTGCCGCCACCGGCTGAGCAGCGCTCACCCACCGGACTCCCCCGTCCGGGCTCCCCGCATCTGCCAACCCAGCTGGAACAGCGTCTCCGCGTCGTACTGCTCACGCAGCCGGGCGATGTGACCGGCGACCGTCCGCTCGCCAGCCCCATCCGGCTCGCGATCGCCCGCTGCGTGAGCCCACGGGCGAGGAGGCGGCCCACCTGCTCGTGGACAGTCGGCTCGATCGAACCGGATGCCAACGCCTCCCAGTCCACGACCTGGGCCTGCGCCCACTGCTGTTCGAAGGCCCCGACCAGGTACGCCACCGGTGCGGTGTCGTCCACCACGGCGACGGCGGTGTTGTCGGGGGCCGCCGAGATCACGGCGACAACGCGATCGAAGCGTCCGGCTGAAGGGGACGTCGAGGATGCGGATCCGCGAGCCCACCTTCGCGGCCTCCGCCGCGAACTCGACCTGGTCCCGGTCCAGCCGGGCCTGCGGCTGGTAGATCGTGCCCACCGAGCCCGGTCCGGGAGGGCGGCGGACAGCAGGGGTTCATCGGTCATCGCGGGAGCCTCGCATCAGCCAGCCGAGCTGGAAGAGGGTCTGGGCGCCGTAGCGGTCGCGCAGGCGGGAGATGTGGGCGGCGACGGTGCGTTCGCTGAGGCCCAGGCGGGTGGCGACGGCGCGTTGGGTGAGGCCGCGGGCGAGCAGGCGGGCGACCCGGTCGGGGATGGTGCGGGTGGGGCCCTGGCCGAGGGTGGCGGCGGCCTCGGTGGTGTCGGCGCGGGCCCAGTCGCGTTCGAAGGTGCCGACCAGGAAGGTGATGGTGGCGGGGTCGCTGATGAAGGCGGCGGTGCTGTTGTCCTCGTTGGCGGAGATCACGGCGACGGTCCGGTCGAAGACGATGATCCGCTGGAAGGGTTCGTCGAGGACGCGGATGAGCGAGCCGTGCCGGGTGACCTCCTCGGCGTAGGCGAGGGCGGGCGGGTCGGCGAGGGCGACGGGCTGGTAGATGGTGCGCAGGGAGCAGCCGCGCTGGAGGAGTTGGACGTCCTGGCGGAGGGCGACCTGCAGGGTGTCGGCGGGGCGGTGGCCGGGCTGGGCGGTGAGGACCTCGGAGCGGCAGTCGGAGACCAGCTGGGAGATCCGCTGGCGGATGTGGACGTGCCCCTCGACGTAGACGGCGCCGCCGGCCCGGCCGGAGGGGCGGGGCATGGTGTCGTAGGCGCGGGTGAGGCTGTCCAGGGCGCCGGGGAGGCTCTCCGCACGGACCAGCAACCGGGTTGCCTCGCTGCGGAGTTCGGCGCCGAGGCGGTCGCTGACCGAGCGCGGGCTGACGGCGGTGTAGCAGCGGTCCACGGGGTTGACCATCAACAGCCCGATGTCGATGAGCCGCTGGAGGGCGTCCCGGTCGGCGTCGGCGACGGCTGCGCAGGGGATGCGGCCGCCCTCGTCGATGATCGCCAGGTACAACTGCCGGGCGGCCTCGTCGGGTTGTTCGCCCACGGGCGCCGTCTGGTGCGGCGCGACCGCCGGTTTCGCCGTCACGTCGCACTCTCCCTGCCGGATGCCTCTCCCCTGGTGCTGCCCGCGCTCCCCCGCCGCGCGAGCCGCGGGTACCGATTGCCGGGCGGGCTCACGGTACCGAGTGCCGGTACGGCGTGATCATGCGGTCGGCGGTCACGGTACCGGGTGGGACGGCGGGCGCCCGGGCCCGGGTGCCGTCGCACACCGGGAGGTCCGGGGCCCGCCGTCGGCACGCCAATGCCACGGCGATTCCGTCGAGGCGGAGCAGCAACGCCTCGCCGGCTCCGGTTCCGGAGGCCATCACCACACATGGTCCCCGGCCGGTGCTCTTCCCCCCCGTTCCACGGGCGCAGGAATGGCGCGCCTGCGGTCAGTATCGAAGAGCGAGTCGCCACCAGCGGGCTGCGATTGCCCGGGCGACTTGGCGTGACTCCACCCTCACAGTGTGACGGCCGGTGAACAAGTGCCGCCCGAGTGCATGTTCACGCAATTGCAGCTACCTGCACCGGGGAACGGGCGCGGTTGGCTCAGGCGGCGGCGGGGATTCCGGTAAAGCCCGAGGCCAGCGGGAGGACGGGCGGCGCCCGGCGGTACCGCCGGTCGGGGTGCACGGGCAGCCCTGCGGGTGCGCGTTCCTGCACCGTCCTCATGCTCCTGAGCTGCATGTCTACGCGCGGTGTCAATCGACCGCGCCGGAGGAGGGCCTCGGCCGGAGGAAGATCCTCAGGAGCACGGCTCCCGGACGGCGGATCCTCAGCGCGCCAGCAGCCGCCCGCGTGCCAGCCCGGCCGCCGTACCGCCCGCCGCGAGCACCCAGGCGAGCGCCAGCAGCAGGTACAGCCCGGCGGCCAGCGCGGTGAAGCCGCCGAAGCCGGTGTGCCGGGCGAGCGCGGAGGCTCCGGTGACGCAGGTGCCGATCGGGAAGGTGTAGGCCCACCAGGTCATCGCGAAGGGCATCCCGGCCCGGCGGGCGCGCAGGTTGGCGGCGAGCGCTACGGCGAGCCAGAGCACGGCGACCCCGATCACCGCGACGCCGTACAGCTCGGCGAGGTCGCGCATGGCGGGCGCCAGCGCGGGCAGCACCGGCCGGGCGGCGTCGGCGATCTGGTGGACGGCGGTGACGGACTGGCCGAGCGGGCCGAGCACCAGGAACAGCGAGGGGGTGAGCACCAGGGTGGGCAGCTTGCTGTGGAACAGCCCGGTGAACACCACCGGCAGCAGTACCAGGGTGGCGAGCAGCCCGATCCCGAACAGCGCGCAGCAGGCGTACAGCATGGCCTGTTGCGGTGTCCCGGCCGGCAGGTGCGGGATCAGGGCCGGGCCGCAGGCGGAGGCGACCAGCGGGGCGACCACCGGCAGCAGCCAGGTCGGGTTGGCCTCCAGGGCGGAGACCGGGTGCCGGGTGATCATCAGGTACGGGATGCCGCCCGCGACGGCCAGCGCGTACAGAGTGCCGACGCCCCACAGCACGGCGTCCACGGCGACCGCCGGGCCGGTGCCGATGACCCGGGAGCCGACCAGCACCGTCCCGAGCCCGACCGCGAGCAGGGCCATCGGCGGGCAGCCGTAGAAGACGGCGGTGGCGGGCTGGTCCAGCAGGTGGGCGCGGGCGGTCTCGCGGTGCCGGGTGAGGTGGACCAGCCGGGCCGAGCCCAGGACCAGCAGGGCGGCCAGGCCGAGCGCCCACATCACCTCGCCGAAGCCGATCAGCCCCGGCAGCCGTACCGGCAGGGCGGCGGCGCCGCTGCCGAGGATCGCGGTGCCCATCACGACGGCGTACCAATTGGGGCCGAGCTGGGAGAGGTCGAACCGGGAGCGGACGGCAGGGCGGGCGAGGGGGCGGAGTTCGGCCAAGGTGGACATGCTCCCCACCATCGGTCCGAAGGTCGTGCGCCGGTAGCGCCGACGATCCTATGGGGGCATAGCCTGGACCTATGGCTCTCTCTCCGCGCGTCCCCGAACTCGGCGCCCTGGAACTGCTGCTCGCGGTGGCCCGGCTGGGCAGCGTCGGCCGGGCGGCGGCCGAGCTGGGCGTCAGCCAGCCGACCGCCAGCGCCCGGATCAAGGGCATGGAACGGCAGGTCGGCGTCCCGCTGCTGGACCGTTCGCCCCGGGGCAGCAAGCCCACCGAGGCGGGTCGGCTGGTGGTGGAGTGGGCCCGGCAGGTGGTGGAGGCGGCGCAGGCGCTGGACGCCGGGATCGACGCGCTGCGCGAGCGCCGGGACGCCAAGCTGCGGGTGGTGGCCAGCCTGACCGTCGCCGAGTACCTGATGCCGGGCTGGCTGCTGGGACTCGCCGAGGCGAGTCCGGGCACCGCGGTGACGCTGCGGACGGCGAACTCGGCGGAGGTCGCCGGTCACGTCCTGGCCGGGGACGCCGACCTCGGCTTCGTCGAGGGCCCGGCCACCCCGCCCGGGCTGGCCGGCGCGGTGGTCGCGGCGGACCGGCTGGTCGTCGTGGTGGCGCCCGGCCACCCGTGGGCGCGCCGCCGCACCCCGCTGACCGGGCCGGAGCTGGCGGCCACCCCACTGGTGCTGCGCGAGCCCGGCTCGGGCACCCGGGAGGTGCTGGAGACGGCGCTGCGGCCGTACGGGGGCGCGGCGCAGCCCCGGATGGAGCTGGCCTCGTCCACCGCGCTGAAGGCGGCGGCGATGACCGGAGCGGGACCGGTCTGCCTGAGCGAGCTGGCGGTGGTGGAGGAACTGGCGACCCGGCGGCTGGTCGAGGTGCCGCTGGCGGAGGGGCTGGACCTGCGGCGCCCGCTGCGCGCGGTGTGGCCGGCCGGGCAGCGGCCGGGCGGCCCGGCGCGGGAGCTGCTGGTGCTGACCCGGCGGAGCTTCCCCAGGCGCTCGACGGGGGTTGAGCGCGAGGGGTCGACCACGCGGGATCGAGCGGGAAGAGGAGCGGAAGACTCGGACCCCGAAAAAGGTTGAGCGCAGTAGACTCAACTTAGTGCATGCTGTAGGTAGCAGCAGAAGGACGACGAGGAGGATCCCCCAGCAGTGGACGCCAGCAAGTTCACCACCAAGACGCAGGACGCCCTGTCCGCCGCGATCCGGCAGGCGGGCGCGGCCGGAAACCCGGACGTCAAGCCGGTGCACATCCTGATCGCCCTGCTGGAGCAGCCCGAGGGCATCGCCCGGCCCCTGCTGGAGGCGGTCGGGGCGGACGTCGCCCGGGTCGACGCCGAGGCGCGCCGCCAGGCGGCCGCGCTGCCCAGCGCGATGGGCTCGACGGTCGCCGCGCCGCAGCTCGCCCGGGACACCCTGGCGGTGCTCACCGAGGCCGGCAAGCGCGCGGACGACCTGGACGACCAGTACGTCTCCACCGAGCACCTGATGGTCGGCCTGGCCGCCGAGGGCGGCACGGTCGCCGAGCTGCTGGTGCACCAGGGCGCGGCGCCGAAGGCGCTGCTCGCAGCGTTCAAGGACGTCCGCGGCAGCGGCCGGGTCACCTCGCCGGATCCGGAGGGCACCTACAAGGCGCTGGAGAAGTACGGCACCGACCTCACCCAGGCCGCCCGGGACGGCAAGCTCGACCCGGTGATCGGCCGGGACCACGAGATCCGCCGGGTGGTCCAGGTGCTCTCCCGCCGGACCAAGAACAACCCGGTGCTGATCGGCGAGCCGGGCGTCGGCAAGACCGCCGTGGTCGAGGGCCTGGCCCAGCGCATCGTGGCCGGCGACGTGCCGGAGTCGCTGCGCGGCAAGCGGCTGGTCGCGCTGGACCTCGGCGCGATGGTCGCCGGCGCCAAGTACCGCGGCGAGTTCGAGGAGCGGCTGAAGGCCGTCCTGAACGACATCAAGTCCTCCGACGGCCGGGTCGTCACCTTCATCGACGAGCTGCACACCGTGGTCGGCGCGGGCGCCGGCGGCGACTCCGCGATGGACGCGGGCAACATGCTCAAGCCGATGCTGGCCCGCGGCGAGCTGCGGATGGTCGGCGCCACCACGCTGGACGAGTACCGCGAGCGGATCGAGAAGGACCCGGCCCTGGAGCGCCGCTTCCAGCAGGTGCTGGTCGGCGAGCCCAGCGTGGAGGACTCGATCGCCATCCTGCGCGGCCTCAAGGGCCGGTACGAGGCGCACCACAAGGTGCAGATCTCGGATGCCGCCCTGGTCGCCGCCGCCACCCTGTCCAACCGCTACATCACCTCCCGCTTCCTGCCCGACAAGGCGATCGACCTGGTCGACGAGGCGGCCTCCCGGCTGCGGATGGAGATCGATTCCTCCCCGGTCGAGATCGACGAACTCCAGCGCGCCGTGGACCGGTTGCGGATGGAGGAGCTGGCCCTGGAGAAGGAGTCGGACCCGGCATCGGTCGACCGGCTGGCCCGACTGCGCCGCGATCTCGCTGACAAGAACGAGCAGTTGAGCGTTCTGACGGCACGCTGGGAGCAGGAGAAGAAGAGCCTCAACCGGGTCGGCGAGCTCAAGGAGCGGCTGGACGACCTGCACGGCGCGCTCGAACGCGCCCAGCGCGACGGGGACTTCGAGCGGGCGTCCAAGCTGATGTACGCCGAGATCCCGGCCGCCGAGAAGGAGCTCTCCGACGCCCAGGAGCGCGCCGCCGACGAGGACGCCTCGGCCTCGATGGTCAAGGAGGAGGTCGGCCCGGACGACGTGGCCGACGTGGTCGCCTCCTGGACGGGCATCCCGGCCGGCCGTCTACTGGAGGGCGAGAGCGCCAAACTCCTGCGCATGGAGGAGGAGTTGGGCAAGCGCCTGATCGGCCAGGCGGAGGCGGTGCAGGCCGTCTCGGACGCGGTGCGCCGCACCCGCTCCGGCATCGCCGACCCGGACCGACCGACCGGCTCCTTCCTCTTCCTCGGCCCGACCGGTGTCGGCAAGACCGAACTCGCCAAGGCCCTGGCCGACTTCCTGTTCGACGACGAGCGGGCCATGGTCCGGATCGACATGAGCGAGTACGGCGAGAAGCACTCGGTCTCCCGCCTGGTCGGCGCCCCGCCCGGGTACGTCGGCTACGAGGAGGGCGGCCAGCTCACCGAGGCGGTCCGCCGCCGCCCGTACAGCGTCGTCCTGCTGGACGAGGTGGAGAAGGCCCACCCGGAGGTCTTCGACGTCCTGCTCCAGGTGCTGGACGACGGACGGCTCACCGACGGCCAGGGCCGCACGGTGGACTTCCGCAACGCCATCCTGATCCTCACCTCCAACCTGGGCAGCCAGTTCCTGGTGGACCCGGCCACCCCGGAGACGGAGAAGCGGGAGCTGGTGCTGAGCGCCGTCCGGGCCGCGTTCAAGCCGGAGTTCCTCAACCGGCTGGACGACATCGTGGTCTTCGACGCGCTGGGCACCGGCGAGCTCAGCCGGATCGTCGACCTGCAGGTGGCCCGGCTCGGCGAGCGGCTGAACGAGCGGCGGCTCACCCTGGAGGTCTCCGAGGTCGCACGCGACTGGCTGGCGCTCACCGGCTACGACCCGGCGTACGGCGCCCGCCCGCTGCGCCGGCTGGTGCAGTCCGCGATCGGCGACCAGCTGGCCCGGGCGATCCTGTCCGGCGCGGTGCACGACGGGGACACCGTCCTGGTCGAGCTGGACGAGAAGGGCGACCGCCTCACCGTCCGCGGCCGGGGGCCGCTGGAGAAGTAGGCGGAGCCGCACGCGGGGGCACCCCTTCCCCCATGAAGGGGCGCCCCCGCCGCGGTCGGTCGGCAGCGGTCAGTCGGCCGCGCCCCGCCGCTGCCGCCGCCTCACCCGGTCCCGCCGGCTGCGCGCCAGCCGGTGCAGCTCGGCCACCTGCGCCTCCGGCAGGTTCCAGGTCTGGGTCAGCAGCCGCAGCGTCGACACCCGCGGGCAGGACACCCCCCGTTCCAGGTCGCGGATCGACCGCACACTCAACCCCGATGCGTCACCCAGCTGCTCCTGCGTCATCCCCTGATCCAGCCGGATGGTCCGCAGCAGCGCTCCGAGCGATGCACCCTCCTCCGTCACCGTTCCGTCCATGCCTGTTCCCCCCTCAACTCAGAACAGCTCAACTTGCCCGTGCGGGACGGGCTTTGCGTGAAGTGAGTTCCGTCGCACGCTAACCGCATCCGGCCCGCACGGCAGGCGAACCCGCGCGCCGGGCGCGTGACGTGGCTCACTCGGCGCCCGCTCGATCCGGCCCGGCGCGGCTCGCACCCCTCCCCGGTCACTCTCCGTGACCAGAGTCCGCCCCGCGGGCCCGCGCGCACAGGGGTTCGAGGACGGCTCCCGACCCCGCCGGGCCCCCGGAACAGCGCCGGAACGAAGATCGGCCCGCCCCGGGTGCCCCTGTGAGCGAGGCCCCGGATGAGGCAGGATGGGAGGTGGAAAGGGCGGCCTCTCATTGCCGGCCACCACGTGCACTGAGGAAGAGGACCCCCATGAGCATCGACCCGTCGTCCATCCCGTCCTTCGGCGTGCCGCAGGGCGGTCAGCCCGGCGGCCAGGGCGGGCAGCCGGCCGGCCCGCCGCCGATCATCGTTCCGGACCAGAACCTGGTCGCCCAGCTGCTCGACCAGATGCAGCTCAAGCACGTCGTGGACGAGGAGGGCGACCTCACCGCCCCCTGGGAGGGCTTCCGCGTCTACTACATGTTCCGCGGTGACCAGAAGGAGCTCTTCGCGGTCCGTGCCTTCTACGACCGCGCGTACCCGCTCGAGAAGAAGGGCGAGATCCTCGACCTGATCGACGAGTGGAACCGCGAGACCCTCTGGCCCAAGGTCTACACCCACACCCACGAGGACGGCGTGGTCCGCCTGATCGGCGAGGCCCAGATGATCGTCGGCACCGGCGTCAACCTGGACTACTTCGTGACCACGACCGCCAACTGGACCCAGGCCGCGGTCGGCTTCGAGCAGTGGATCGTCGAGCGCCTGGGCCTGCAGGACGAGATCGAAGGCCAGGACGGCGAGACCCCCGAGGGCACCGACGAGGCCTGATCCCGCCCCGGCACCCCGCCCGGCACCGCCCGGCACGCCCCGGCGACCTCCAGGACGGCCCGCCACCGCGTTCGCGCCGGTGGCGGGCCGTCCTTGTCCCGGGCCCCCGGCTCCCCCCAGGATGGGCGCGACGACCACGCGTGAGGAGCCTCCGATGGGTACCAGGCCGCTGTTGAACCGCCGACTGGCGGACATGGGAACGACGATCTTCGCCGAGATGTCCGCCCTGGCCACGGCCACCGGATCGATCAACCTCGGCCAGGGTTTCCCGGACACCGACGGGCCCGAGGAGGTCCGCGAAGCGGCCGTACGGGCCCTGCGAGAGGGCCGGGGCAACCAGTACCCGCCCGGCCCCGGCATCCCCGAGCTGCGCACCGCGATCGCCGAGCACCAGCAGCGCTTCCACGGCCTGAGCTACGACCCGGACACCGAGGTGCTAGTCACCGCCGGCGCCACCGAGGCCATCGCCGCCACCCTGCTCGCGCTGCTGGAGCCCGGCGACGAGGTCATCGCCTTCGAGCCCTTCTACGACTCCTACGCCGCCTGCATCGCCATGGCCGGCGCCACCCGCGTCCCGCTCACCCTGCGGACCCCGGACTTCCGCCCTGACCTGGACGAACTGCGCACCCTGATCACCCCGCGCACCCGGCTGCTGCTGATCAACACCCCGCACAACCCCACCGGCACCGTCCTCACCGCCGAGGAGCTCGCCGTGATCGCCGAACTCGCCCTCGAGCACGACCTGCTGGTGGTCACCGACGAGGTCTACGAGCACCTGGTCTTCGGCGCCACCCACCACCCCCTCGCCGCCCTGCCCGGCATGCGCGAGCGCACCGTCACCATCTCCTCCGCGGGCAAGACCTTCTCCTTCACCGGCTGGAAGGTCGGCTGGGTCACCGCGAGCCCGGCCCTGGTCACCGCCGTGCGCACCGCCAAGCAGTACCTGACCTACGTCAGCGCCGGCCCGTTCCAGTACGCCGTCGCCGAGGCGCTGCGGCTGCCCGACGCGTACTTCGACACCCTCCGCGCCGACCTGCTGCGCAAGCGCGACCTGCTGGTCGACGGCCTGGCGGCGGCCGGTTTCCGGGTCTTCACCCCCGCGGGCACGTACTTCGTCACCACCGACATCACCCCGCTCGGTGAGAAGGACGGCATCGAGTTCTGCCGCGCCCTGCCCGAGCGCTGCGGGGTCGTCGCCATCCCCAACGCGGTGTTCTACGACGACGCGGACGCCGGCCGTAGCCTGGTCCGGTTCACTTTCTGCAAAAAGGACGAGGTCCTCCGGGAGGCCGTGGCCCGCCTGCAGCGCCTCTGAGGGTCCGCGCGCCCCCTCTCACGCCCTTCGAACAGGGACGTCCACACCCCGACACCTGTTCTGATGCACCATCAATTCGCTTGATCAGCTTGCCTGTTTGCCGCTGTCGAGGCACATTCGACGGCAGATTCGGCATCCTCCGCCGCCCTCCCCGCCCCGTGCTGGGAGGGTGGCGGCGCGCGATGCACGCTGACGGCGCACAACCGGCGCGCACGGCGCGCGACCCGGTGGTAGGGGCGCGCGCTGTGCAGAGTCGCACACTGGGTCGATCAGAGCCGGGAAGCAGGTGTGCTCGAAACGGTGAATGCTTGACAAAGATGGGTAAATCACCGGCGGACCCGGCGTATTCGTGCTTCTCTGCTGCTGAATCTCCAGCCGGAATCCTTCCTTCCACGGTCGGCCGCGCCCAGGGCCGCACAGCCACGAACAGCCTCGCCATCGCCTAGGCCTACTCGCTGCTGCTCGGCGGGCGCGCACGGAGCTGAAACGCGGAGCCGAGCATGCTCACCACACTGCAGACCTCCTACACGGACACCCGCGCCGGTGACCTCGCCTGGTGCCTCGGCGGCGACCCGCTGCCCGCTCTCGCGGTCCGCGACCTGAGACTCGACGGAGGCGGCCGCCCGGGCACGACCGGCACCCTCCAGCTGCGGCTGCTGGGCGCCTCGCACCAGGTGGTGATCGAAGCCGGTCCCGGCCGGTGCCTGGAGACCGTCGCCTGCCTGCCCGGCCGCCGCACCCCGCTGCCGGCCCGGGTGGCCAAGCAGGTCGGCGGCTGGGAGTACGAGTTCGCCGCCCGGATCGAGGCGCTGCCGCCGCACGACTTCGCGGCCCGCGCCCAGGAGCTGCTGGCCCTGGTCGAGGGCCACCCGCGGGGCCTCGCCGGGGTCTTCCCCGGCGACCCGAGCGCCTTCACCGCACTGGTCACCCAGGGCGGCACGGACCGCCTGCTCTGGCGGACCTGGCACGCCTACCCGCAGGAGGGGCAGCTGGTGTGCACCCGCTCCTCGCTCGTGGTGTCGGGGCCGTGACCGCCGAAAGCCAGGACGGAACCCCCGATCCGGACATACGCTGCAAAGCGCAAACCTACGAATCGCACGCAGGAACGGTTCGTCAATCCGACGTCGCACACTGTCCGTCGGATGGGCGCAGCTATCCGTCCTGCACGTCCCCTAGCGTTTGTTCGTGATCAACCATCCGGCCAGTCCGCCCGCAGGCCCGCGAGTGGATCTCGGCGACGGCACCCCACCCCGGCCCGGACACGGCCTCGCCCCACTGCCCGCCCGCCGTCGATCCCGGCTGCGCTCCCACCCCCGGCTCGCCCGCCTGACCGTCCTGATGGCCGCGTTCGTCTGCGCGGCCTGCGGACTGGTCTACGAACTCGAACTCGTCGCGCTCGGCGACTACCTGCTCGGGGACACGGTCACCCAGACCTCGGTCGTGCTGTCCGTCATGGTGTTCGCGATGGGCCTCGGCTCACTGCTCGCCAAGCGGCTCACCCGCCGGCCCGCCACCGCCTTCGCCCTGGTCGAGTGCGCGCTCGCCCTCACCGGCGGACTCTCCGTCCTCGCCCTCTACTGCTGCTGGGCCTGGCTCGGCCGCTACCAGGCCGCGATGGTCGCCCTCACCTGCCTCATCGGCACCCTGATCGGCGCCGAGATCCCCCTGCTGATGACCCTCATCCAGCGGATCCGCCGCGAGGACGCCGGACGCGCCGCGGCCGACCTGTTCGCCGCCGACTACGTGGGCGCGCTGATCGGCGGCCTCGCCTTCCCCTTCCTGATCCTGCCCACGCTCGGCCCCGGCGCCGGCGCGCTCCTCACCGGTGCCGTCAACGCCGTCGCCGGCGCCGCCGTGGTGCTCTGGCTCTTCCAGGAGGAACCCACCCCGCGGTTACGACGGCTGCTCTGGGGCGGCTGCCTGCTCGTCCTCGGCGCCCTCGCGGCCGCCGCGGCCGGCTCCGACGCCGTCGAACGCGCCGCCCGGCACGCCCTCTACGGCGACCAGGTCCGCTACGCCGCCCGCAGCCGCCACCAGGAGATCGTGCTCACCGGCCCCGCCGAAGGCCCGCTCCGGCTCTACCTGGACGGGCGGCTCGCGGTCTGCGGGCCCGACGAGTACCGGGCCGGTGAAGGACTCGTCCACCCCGCCATGGCCGCCGGCCCGGACGCCCGGGTGCTGCTGCTCGGCGGCGGCGACGGGCTCGCCCTGCGGGAGGTGCTGCGGCACCGCGGTGTGCGCTCCGTCCGGCTCGTCGACGCCGACCCCGCCCTCCCCCGGCTCGCCCGCACCGACCCCGCCCTCGCCGCCCTCGGCGAGCACTCGCTGGACGACCCCCGGGTCCGCACGACCGCCGCCGACCCGATCGCCTGGCTGCGCGACGCGGGCACAGGTGCGGGCGGAGCCTCCGACGGTGTTTCCGGCGGTGCCTCCGACGGTGTTTCCGGCGGGGACGGACCGTACGACGTGGTGCTCGCCGACCTGCCCGCACCGGCCGACGGCGGACCGGTCAAGTTCCACTCCCAGGAGTTCTACAGCCTCGCCGCCCGGCTGCTCTCCCCCGGCGGCCGGATCGCCGTCCGGGCCGGGAGCGACCAGGACGGCCTCTGGCAGATCGACTCCGGCCTGCGGACAGCCGGACTACAGACCACCCCGTACGCCGTCCCGGGCAGCCCCACCGCCTCCTGCCGCCCCGAACAGCCGGACAGCGCCCAGAACTACCTCCTCGCCGCCGCCACCCGCCCCCCGCTCACCCTCGCCCCCGACGCCCCGCCACCCCGTGCCCTCACCCCGGACACCCTCCGCACCTCCACCGCCCGCCTCACCTCCACCCGCCCCGCCCGCCCCCCGGCCGCCCTCACCCTCCTCGGCCCCCGCTGAGGAGGAACCGCGGCAAGCGGCCGGGGCGAGCCGGGCGGGGCTGTCGGCCCCGGTGGGGGGCGGGTCCGACGGTGCGGCCGGGGTGGGGTGGGTGGGATGGGGAAAGTCGGGTGGTGGTGGGTAGGGACCGGGCGGGGTCGGGTCGGTAGGCTCCGTGGCATGGAGCATGAGGTTGTCGTCCCGATGCCCGCCGAGTTGGTGCGGCAGGCCTTGCAGGATCCCGCGCTGCTGGCGCGGAGCGTGCCGGGGCTGAGCACCGAGCCGGCTGCGGTCGGGGCCGGGCCGGCCGAGGAGATCGGTGGGCGGCTGAAGCTGCGGATCGGCGGCTCCACGATCACGTACAAGGGCGTGCTGTCGCTGATCGAGGGCCGGGAGGGCGTGCTCACCGTGCTCGCCGAGGGCCAGGAAGCCCGGGGCAGCGGGGAGGCGACCGCCACCGTCCGGGTCAGCGTCGTGGACGGTGCCCAGGACGGCACCGCCGTCATCCGCTTCACCGGCGACCTGAGCGCCACCGGCCGGCTCACCGAGTTCGACGAGGAGTCCCTCGACGCCACCGGCCGCCGCCTGCTCGACAGGTTCGCCGCCGCCCTGGTCACTCCGGAGGGCGAGCAGGAGCAGGACGAGGATTCCGAGGAGACTGACGCGGGCGAGGGCCAGGCCGCCGGGGTGGTCTACATCGAGGACCGCCAGGACCAGCCCGGCGACGACCTCGAGGACGACCTCTCCGACCTGATCGCCTTCTCCGACGCCGACGCCGAGCGCTTCGGCCTCCCCACCGGCTCCGCCGAGGACGAGGACGAGGACGAGAACGAGGAGGGCGAGGAGGACGAGGACGCGGACGACGTCGAGGCCGGCTCCGCCGGGCAGGACGGCGTCGCCGAGGAGATCCCCGTCGAGCCGCTCTTCGCGTACGAGGAGGAGCCGGCGCTGACCGGCCCGGTGCGCCGCAGCATCGTCGGCCGGTCGGCCGAGGAGGTGGACCACGCCCCGCCGCGCGGCCCGTACGCCCCGGCGCTGCCGGCCCGCAGCGCGCGGGCCCGGGCGGCGTCCCGCTGGGGTGGCGAGGTGGGCGGGATCGTGGTGCCGGGCACCGGCGGCCGCAGCGCGGTGCCGTGGGTGATCGGCGGCTCGGTGGCGCTGCTGGGCGGTGCCGTGGTGCTGGTCAGGGCGCTGCGTCGGCGCTAGCCGGGAGCGCCGCCCACGGCGCCAGGCCCTAGACTGAACGCTCATGAGCAACGACCGCGACGCCCTGCTGGCACAGATCAAGGACAAGGCCGTCGTGCACGGCAAGGTCACCCTCTCCTCCGGCAAGGAGGCCGACTACTACGTCGACCTGCGCCGGATCACGCTGGACGGCGAGGCCGCCCCGCTGGTCGGCCGGGTGATGCTGGACGCGACCTCGCACCTGGAGTACGACGCCGTCGGCGGTCTGACCCTGGGCGCCGACCCGGTGGCGACCTCGATGCTGCACGCGGCCGCCGCGCGCGGGCAGAAGCTGGACGCCTTCGTGGTCCGCAAGACCGGCAAGGCGCACGGCCTGCAGCGCCGGATCGAGGGCCCGGAGGTGAAGGGCCGCCGAGTGCTGGCGGTCGAGGACACCTCCACCACCGGCGGCTCGGTGCTGACCGCCGTCGAGGCGCTGCGCGAGGCGGGTGCCGAGGTGGTCGGCGTCGCGGTGATCGTGGAGCGCGGTGGCGCGGGCGCCGTCGAGGAGCAGGGCCTGGAGTACGTGACCGCGTACACCCTGGACGACCTGGGCCTCTGATCCCGCGCAGTCCCCACGAACCACAGAGGGCCGGGTCCGTTTCACGTGAAACACGTGGAACGGACCCGGCCCTCGGCCGTACGTGCCCGGCGCCGTGCGTCCGGCGTCCGTGCGTCCGGCGCTCAGCCGCGCCGGTGCCGACCGCCGCCGGCCTGCGCCGAGTTGTCGTCGACGTGCTCGGACCCGCCGGCCTTCTTCTTCTTCCGCTCGCGCAGGACCTCGATCAGGATCGGCGAGATCGACAGCAGCACGATCAGCAGCACCGCCGGGATCAGGTACTTGTCGATCACCGGGGCGAGCGCGTCCCCGAAGAAGTAGCCGATCAGCAGCATGGACTCGGTCCAGAGCACACCGCCGATGACGTTCCACAGGAAGAACGTCTTGGCGGGCATCTCCAGGGTGCCCGCGACCGGGTTCAGGAAGGTGCGGATGATCGGCATGAAGCGCGCCAGCACCACGGCCTTGCCCGCGCCGAACTTGTTGAAGTACTCCTCCGCCTTCACCACGTACTCGCGGCGGAAGATCTTCGAATCGGGCTTGTCGAACATCTTCGGCCCGACCTTGGCACCGATCAGGTGCCCCAGCTGGGCGCCGGCGATCGCCGCGATCGGGCAGCCGATGAGCAGCACCGCGATCGGCAGCTTGCTGCCTTCGCCGAGCACCGACGAGGCGGCGTTCGAGGCGGCGACGCCCGCGAGGATCAGCAGCGAGTCGCCCGGGAAGAAGAAGCCGACCAGCAGGCCGGTCTCCGCGAAGATGATCGCGATCAGCCCGATGGCGCCGAGGGACGAGATCAGGGATTTGGCGTCGAGCAGGTTGACGGCCAGCTGGTTGTAGTCCACGGGCGCAGGATAGCGGGCGTGCCTTTCCGACGAGCGGGCGTACCGGGCCCGGGGGCTCCCGAGCGGGCCCGGTCGGAGGGCGTGCCCCACCCGTCCCACCGGCCCCACGGTGCGGCGTTTCGACTGGCGGGCTCCTGCTGACCTGCGGGCACGAGTCTGGGAAGATGGCCGAGGCGTCCGGTCCGCGGCGGCCCACCACCCTCATGGCCGTACCGCGGAGGTCGCCTCGAACCTTGGTGCCGGAGAGCCACACCGCAACGCCGCGCGTCGGCGGGCCGGCACGGAGTCGTCACGAAGGCGTACACAGCGTCGGACAGCACCGTCCGTACGCCGCAACCCGACAGGAGCGGATCGCATGCCCATCGCAACTCCCGAGGTCTACAACGAGATGCTCGACCGGGCCAAGGCGGGCAAGTTCGCCTACCCGGCCATCAACGTCACCTCGTCGCAGACCCTGCACGCCGCGCTGCGCGGTTTCGCCGAGGCCGAGAGCGACGGCATCATCCAGATCTCGACCGGTGGCGCGGAGTTCCTGGGCGGCCAGCACAACAAGGACATGGTGACCGGCGCGGTCGCGCTCGCCGAGTTCGCCCACATCGTGGCCGCCAAGTACGACGTCACCGTCGCGCTGCACACCGACCACTGCCCGAAGGACAAGCTGGACGGCTACGTCCGCCCGCTGCTGGCGATCTCCGCCGAGCGCGTGGCCAAGGGCCTGAACCCGCTGTTCCAGTCGCACATGTGGGACGGCTCCGCCGAGACCCTGGCCGACAACCTGGAGATCGCCCAGGAGCTGCTGGCCCAGGCCGCCGCCGCCAAGATCATCCTCGAGGTCGAGATCACCCCGACCGGTGGCGAGGAGGACGGTGTCACGCACGAGATCAACGACGAGCTGTACACCACGGTCAACGACGCCGTGCGCACCGCCGAGGCGCTGGGCCTGGGCGAGAAGGGCCGCTACCTGCTGGCCGCCTCGTTCGGCAACGTGCACGGCGTGTACAAGCCGGGCAACGTCGTGCTGAAGCCGGAGCTGCTGCGCGAGCTGCAGGACGCGATCGGCAAGCAGTACGGCAAGACCGACCCGTTCGACTTCGTCTTCCACGGCGGCTCGGGTTCCACCGCCGAGGAGATCGCCACCGCGCTGGAGAACGGCGTCGTGAAGATGAACCTGGACACCGACACCCAGTACGCCTTCACCCGCCCGGTCGCCGGCCACATGTTCGCCAACTACGACGGCGTGCTGAAGGTCGACGGCGAGGTCGGCAAGAAGAACACCTACGACCCCCGCACCTGGGGCAAGCTGGCCGAGGCCGGCATGGCCGCCCGCGTGGTCGAGGCCGCCGAGCAGCTGCGCTCGGCCGGCAAGCGCCTGAAGTGAGCCCGGTGACCGCGTGACGCGAGCGCGGTAGCCACGTGAGACACGGGTGCCCCCGGCGGTCCTCCGCCGGGGGCACCCGCGCATCGGGGTCGTCTTCCTACTGCTTGAGCTCCGCGTACGCCTCCGCGCTGCTGTCCTTCAGGAACTGCCAGCAGCGGGCCTCCTCCTCGGTCTCCTTGATCGCGCCTGCCGCCCGCGCGAGCGCCGCCAGGCAGCGCAGGAAGCCGCGGTTGCCGCGGTGCTCCCACGGCACCGGGCCGTGGCCCTTCCAGCCGTTGCGCCGCAGCGCGTCCAGGCCCCGGTGGTAGCCGGTGCGGGCGTAGGCGTACGACTCGACGTACCGGCCGGCCGCGTAGGCGTCGTCGGCGAGCATGGCCCAGGCGAGGCAGAAGGCCGGGAACTCGGCCGCCACCTGGGTCGGTGAGGCCGACTCCTCCGCCAGCATCCGGTAGGGCCGCTCCTCCTCGGGCAGGAGGGTCGGTTCGGGACCGTCGAGAAGATTCCTGTGAATCGCCATGCCCTGAAGTCTGCCACCCGAGACGCCAGGGTCAACCGCCGCACCGTGGTCAGTGCGCTCCGTGCCGGACGGTCACCACGATCTTGCCGACCTGTCCGTTGGCCTCCATGTGCCGGTGCGCGTCGACGATCTCCTCCAGATCGAAGGTGCGGTCGATCAGCGGCCTCAGGGTGCCGTTGCGCAGTCCGGCGTGGACAAAGGCCCGGCCGCGGCTCAGCGCCTCCGGGTCGCCGACGAGCCCGGACACCGCGTAGCCCCAGACGTTGAGCGGCCAGTTCCTCGGCAGCGGCGCGGGCCGGGGGTCGAGCCAGCCGTAGACGACCAGGGTTCCGCCCGGGGCGACCAGCGTGGCGAGGTCGGACAGGCCCGGACCGGCCACGGAGTCGAGGACGATCCGCGCGCCCGCGTCACCGGTCACCGCCCGGACCTTCGCCGCCGCGTCGGCGCCGCCGTCCGCGACCACCACGTGCGCCGCGCCGGCCGCCCGCAGCTGGGCCTCCTTGGCCGCCGTGCGGGTCACCGCGACGGGGACGCCGCCGAGGGCGGCGACGATCTGGATCGCGGCCACGCCGACGCTGCTGGACGCGGCGGTGACGACCACCAGGTCGCCGGGCGCGACCCTGCCGGCCTCGACCAGTGCGCCGTAGGCGGTCAGGTAGGACAGCCAGACGGCCGCGCCGGTGACCGCGTCCATGTCCGCGGGCCGGGGCAGCAGCGTCGTCGCGGGCACCACCGCGTGGTCGCCGTACACGCCGGAGCCGGACATCCCGGTGCCGACGGCCAGCACGCTGACCGCGTCCCCGGGCGCGACGCCGGTCACTCCGGGCCCGACCGCGAGCACTTCGCCGGCCGCCTCGCCGCCGAGCCGGGAGCCCGGGAGGGTCGCGTCGTACCAGTAGCCGCCGGAGCGGAAGAGCGCTTCCGCGCGGTTCAGCCCGATCGCGTCGATCCGGACCAGCGCCTCCCCCGGTCCCGGGTCCGCCAGCGTGACCTTCTCCAGGCGCAGGACCTCGGGCCCGCCGATCTCGTCGAACAGTACCGCCGTGCTCTCCATGGCCGTCACCCCTCCCTAGGCGGCGCACGATTTCCGTGCACCGTTCTGTTTTCGCGCACCGAACTCTAATTCAGCTCTGTACGATGTCAAGCGTGGAAGATCGGAAACCCGGCCGACGCGCCCGACTGCGGGCGCAGACCACCGCGGAGATCAAGCGGATCGCCCTGGAGCACATGGCCGAGCAGGGCGCGGACGCGATCTCGCTGCGCGCCATCGCCCGCGAGATGGACATGAGCGGCAGCGCGATCTACAGCTACTTCGACACCCGCGACGACCTGATCTCCACACTGATCGGCGACGTCTACACCTCCCTGGTGGACGCCGCGGAGGCCGCCCGGGACGCCGTGCCCGCCGACGACCCCGGCGGCCGGATCACCGCCTGGGGCGAGGCGCTCCGCACCTGGTCGCTGGCCAACCCGCAGGGCTTCCGGCTGATCTACGGCGATCCGGTGTCCGGCTACCGGCCGCCCGCCGCCGGTCCGGCCCCGGAGGCCGCCAAGCGCGCCTGCCTCGGACTCGTCGGTCTGATCGCGGCGGCCTGGCCGACCGCCCGGGCGCTCCAGGACGACCCTTCGGTGCAGTGGAGCGATTTCTCCGACGACTTCGTCGCCAAGGTCCGCGAGCGCGATCCGGAGCTTCCGCCCGCCGCCGTCGCCCTGGCACTGCGGACCTGGGGGCGGATGCACGGCCTGGTCGCGCTGGAGATGCACGGGCACCTGGGCCCGCAGGCCCTCCACCCGGACCGGCTGTACCGGCGCGAGCTGCTGGACCTGGTCCGCTCCCTGGGACTGCCCGACAGCTGAGGCCCGCGGCGGCCGGGCGCACAGGACCTCCGCGATCTGCATACCGGGTACATGGACATTCACCCGTTCGCCATGTCAGGGTGACGATCATGTCCGCAGTCCGACCAGCCGGCAGGCGAACCGCCCCGCACGGAACCCGGGGCCGAAGACGCCGCCGGCCACGTCGAAGAATCAGCCCTGCCATGCTCACGGCAATAGTGGCGGCCGCCCTGGTGCTGGGCGCCACGGCGTTCGTGCTGAACCACTCCTCCGGCACGCCGGATGCCGCCCCCACCGCCCAGGCCCGGGTCGTCCCGCCCGCCGAGGAGACCACCCCGGCGACCCCGACGCCGACGCCGACACCGGCCCCGGTCGTCACCCCGACGCCCACGCCGCCCCCTCCGCCGCCCACCCCCACCGGGCCGGACCCCGGCCCCACCAAGGGCGCGGGCACCTTCAGCATCGCCCCGGCCACCGCCAAGGCGGTCGGACGAGGCACCGTCCGCCGCTACCGGGTCGAGGTCGAGGACGGCATCGGCATCGACGCCGCGACCGCCGCCGCCCAGGTCCACGGCATCCTCGGCGACCCGCGCGGCTGGACCAACGACCACAAGAACGGCTTCCAGCTGGTCGCGACCGGCTCCTACGACTTCACCGTGAAGATCGCCTCACCCGCCACCGTGGACAAGATCTGCGGCGCCTCCGGCCTGGACACCCACGGCGAGGTCAACTGCAACGTCGGCGACCAGGTGCTCGTCAACTCCAAGCGCTGGAACACCGGTTCACCGCAGTTCAGCGGACCGATCGACGAGTACCGGGCGCTGATCGTCAACCACGAGGTCGGCCACCGGATCGGCCACGGGCACGAGAGCTGCCCCGCCCCGGGCAGGCCCGCGCCGGCGATGATGCAGCAGATCTACGGGCTCAAGGGCTGCGTGCCCAACGCCTGGCCGTACTCCGCCGACGGCACCTACCTGAGCGGCCCGTCGGTGCCGTGATCCCCGCGGTGCCTCCGGGGCCGCACTACCCGAGCACCGGCAGGTGGTCCCGCAGGTCACTGCGCTCCCCGGAGGCCGACACCGCGGCCGACTCCACCGCCGCCGCCCAGTCGGTCCGCCCGGTGGCCAGCCGGATCCAGGTCAGCGGGTCGGTCTCGACCACGTTGGGAGGGGTGCCGCGGGTGTGCTTGGGGCCCTCGACGGCCTGCACGACGGCGTACGGCGGGATCCGCAGCTCCACCGCGCCGCCGGGGGCGCGGTCCGCGAAGGCGTCGGCCAGCATCCGGGTGACGGCGGCGAGGGCCTGGCGGTCGTGCGGGAAGGCGTCCAGGCCGAGCGCGTCGGCCAGGTCGTCGGCGTGCACCACGGCCTCGACCAGCCTGGTCACCAGGTAGTCCGTCAGCGGCATGGACCGACCGGCCAGCAGGGCGACCCCCCGCTCCGGCTCCGCCGCCGACCGGTCGAGCACGGCCCGTACGGCGTCGAGCGAGCGGTCGAACGCGGCGGCGACCTCCTCGGGCGGGCCCGCGAACCCGGTCGCCGCGTGCTCGGTCACCGCGGTGTCGACGGCCTCGGCCATCGTCCTGCTCAGCTCCGCGTAGCCGGCCAGCGTGAGCGCCGGCCCGTCCGGCACCGGGGCGTCCAGCCCGGCCGGCAGCCGGCTCAGCGCCAGGCTCAGGTGGGCCACCAACTCCCGTACCCGCCAGGAGCCGAGCCGGGTCGGCCGGTCCAGGTCCGAGGCGGTCAGCCGGTGCACGGCGGCACGCAGCGCCTCGTTCTGCGCCGCCAGTGCGGCGCTCACCTTCTGCGGCTGGTACGTCCGGGACTTGGGAGGCATGAGCCCCAACATACGCCGAGGGGCGGACGGTTCACCACGAACCGTCCGCCCCTCGGTCACTCGCCCACTCGCCTCCGAACCGGAGCGGCGGGCATCAGGCCAGCAGGGCCTCGATGACGCCGGTGTGGGCGTCCTTCAGCTCGGCCAGCGAAACGCTGAACTGGCCCTGGACGTCCAGGTCCTGGCCGTCCACGACACCGATCCGGGTGGCCGGCAGGCCACGCGCGGTGCACATGTCGTTGAACCGGAGCTCCTCGCTGCGCGGCACCGCCACGACGGCGCGGCCGGCCGACTCCGAGAACAGCAGGACGAACGGGTCCGTGCCCTCGGGCACGACGATCCGCGCGCCGTGGCCGCCCTTGAGGCAGCTCTCCACGAGCGCCTGGCCGAGGCCGCCGTCGGACAGGTCGTGCGCGGCGTCGATCATGCCGTCGCGCGAGGCGGAGATCAGGATCTCGCCCAGCAGCCGCTCGCGCTCCAGGTCCACCTTGGGCGGCAGGCCGCCGAGGTGGTCGTGGACCGCCTGCGACCAGGCCGAGCCGCCGAGCTCGTCCGCCGTGTCGCCGAGCAGGTAGAGCAGCTGCCCCTCCTCGGCGAAGGCGACCGGGGTGCGCCGGGTGACGTCGTCGATGACGCCGAGCACCGCGACCACCGGGGTCGGGTGGATGGCGACCTCGCCGGTCTGGTTGTACAGCGAGACGTTGCCGCCGGTGACCGGGGTGCCGAGCACCAGGCAGGCGTCGGCCAGGCCGCGGGTGGCCTCGGCGAACTGCCACATGACGTCCGGGTCCTCGGGGGAGCCGAAGTTGAGGCAGTCGGAGACGGCGAGCGGCTTGGCACCGCCGGCCGCGACGTTGCGGTACGCCTCGGCCAGGGCGAGCTGGGCACCGGTGTACGGGTCCAGCTTGGCGAAGCGGCCGTTGCCGTCGGTGGCGACCGAGACGCCGAGGTTGGTCTCCTCGTCGATCCGGATCATGCCCGAGTCCTCGCCAACCGAGAGCACGGTGTTGCCGAGCACGTAGCGGTCGTACTGGTCGGTGATCCAGGACTTGGAGGCCTGGTTCGGGTGGCTCGCGACCTTCAGCAGGTCGGCCTTGAGGCCCTCGCCGGTGGTCGGGCGGGCCAGCCGCTCGGCGGTCGGGGCGTCGGCCTGCAGCGCGTCCTGCCAGCTCGGGCGGGCGTACGGACGCTGGTAGGTCGGGCCCTCGTGGGCGACGGTGCGCGGCGGGACGTCCACCACGAGCTCGCCGTGCCAGTAGATCTCCAGGCGCTCGCCGTCGGTCACCTCACCGATGACGTTGGCGATGACGTCCCACTTCTCGCAGATCTCCATGAAGCGGTCGACCTTGTCGGGCTCCACGATCGCGCACATGCGCTCCTGCGACTCGCTCATGAGGATCTCCTCCGGCGAGAGCGTGTGGTCGCGCAGGTGCACGGTGTCGAGCTCGATCCGCATGCCGCCGGAGCCGGCCGAGGCCAGCTCGCTGGTCGCGCAGGACAGACCGGCGCCGCCGAGGTCCTGGATGCCCTTGACGAGCTTCTCGCGGAACAGCTCCAGGGTGCACTCGATGAGGAGCTTCTCCTGGAACGGGTCGCCGACCTGGACCGCCGGGCGCTTGGCCGGCTTGGTGTCGTCGAAGGTCTCGGAGGCCAGCACCGAGACGCCGCCGATGCCGTCGCCGCCGGTGCGGGCGCCGTACAGGATGACCCGGTTGCCGGCGCCGGAGGCCTGCGCGAGGTGGATGTCCTCGTGCTTCATGACGCCCACGCACAGCGCGTTGACCAGCGGGTTGCCCTGGTAGCAGGAGTCGAAGACGACCTCGCCGCCGATGTTCGGCAGGCCCAGGCAGTTGCCGTAGCCGCCGATGCCCGCGACGATCCCGGGCAGCACGCGCCGGGTGTCCGGGTGGTCGGCCGCGCCGAAGCGCAGCGGGTCCATCACGGCGACCGGGCGGGCGCCCATCGCGAGGATGTCGCGCACGATGCCGCCGATGCCGGTGGCCGCGCCCTGGTAGGGCTCGATGTACGACGGGTGGTTGTGCGACTCGACCTTGAAGGTGACCGCGTAGCCCTGGCCGACGTCGACGACGCCGGCGTTCTCGCCGATGCCGACGAGCATCGCGTCCGAATCCGGCTTCTTCTCGCCGAACTGCTTCAGGTGGACCTTGCTGCTCTTGTACGAACAGTGCTCCGACCACATGACCGAGTACATGGCGAGCTCGGCGCCGGTCGGGCGGCGGCCGAGGATCTCCCGGATGCGCGCGTACTCGTCCTCCTTGAGGCCGAGTTCGGCCCAGGGCTGGGCGGCGTCCGGGGTCTGCTCGGCGTTCTTGACGGTGTCGAGGCTCATCAGGCGTTCACCAGCTGCTTCAGGACGGAAGTGAAGAAGCCCAGGCCCTCGGTGGTCGGACCGGTGAGCGGCTCCACGGCGTGCTCCGGGTGCGGCATCAGGCCGACGACATTGCCGGCGGCGTTGGTGATGCCGGCGATGTCGCGGTACGAACCGTTCGGGTTGACGTCCAGGTACCGGGCGACCACCCGGCCCTCCGCCTCCAGTTCGTCCAGGACGTGCTCGTCGGCGACGAAGCGGCCCTCGCCGTTCTTCAGCGGGACGACGATTTCCTGGCCCGCCGAGTAATCGCGGGTCCAGGCGGTGCCCGCGTTCTCGATGCGCAGCTTCTGGTCGCGGCAGATGAAGTGCAGCGAGTCGTTGCGGGTGAGCGCTCCGGGCAGCAGGTGGGATTCGCAGAGCACCTGGAAGCCGTTGCAGATACCGAGGACCGGCATTCCGAGCTTCGCCTGCTCGATGATGGTCTCCATCACCGGGGAGAAGCGGGAGATCGCGCCGCAGCGCAGATAGTCGCCGTAACTGAATCCGCCCGGCAGGACGACGGCGTCGACCTGGTGGAGATCCTTGTCACGGTGCCAGAGGGCGACCGGCTCGGCGCCGGCGAGGCGGACCGCCCGCTGCGCGTCGCGGTCGTCGAGGGAGCCGGGGAAAGTGACGACGCCGACGCGGGTGGTCACTTCGCCTCCTCCTCGACCCGGACGGTGAAGTCCTCGATCACGGTGTTGGCGAGAAAGGTCTCGGCGGCTTCGCGGATACGGGCGAGCGCCGCGTCGTCGACCGGGCCCTCCACATCCAGCTCGAAACGCTTGCCCTGGCGGACGTCGGCGATCCCGGTGAATCCGAGACGGGGCAGTGCACGCTGCACCGCCTGTCCCTGGGGGTCGAGGATCTCCGGCTTGAGCATGACGTCGACTACGACGCGTGCCACTGGCACTCCCGGTGGTGTCTTCGGTGAGGCGGGGGAACTCCAGACTACCGGTGGTTTCGGGCAGGATTGCTGGCCGGGGATAGCAACGCGCGTAGACCAGGGCCCCTTACGCCACAAGGGATCCGAGCGCCTCACCCCCCGTCAGCGCCGACCGGTTTCCGTGGATTCGGCCTCCGGAACGGGCGGCCCCGGAGAACACCCGAATACGGCACTTGGGGACAGATCCGGCAGTCCCGCACATCGGTATCCGGCAGCCCCGCCAAGACACGTGAATATCCGGAAAAGAATGCCGGACTCTTCGATTTCGACCCCCTTCGGGTGCAGAATAGGGCCACCTGTCGCGGCAAGTGCTGCGTATCAGGCGGGCCATCCGGCCTGCCCGTATGCGCTTGCGCGAGTTGGTGCACATCAGGCCCCGGGCGTACCCCCGCGGACCGGTGGCCGAATTGCCCGAGAGGATTGACACCCATGGCTCAGCGTGTAGTTGTCACGCTCTCCGACGACCTGGACGGCGGCGCCGCCGCGGAAACCGTCCACTTCGGCGTCGACGGGAAGTCGTACGAGATCGACCTGTCCGTGGACAACGCGGAAAAGCTGCGGGAGGCCCTCGCCCCGTTCGTCGCCGCCGGCCGCCGCCAGAGCCGCACCGGAAAGTCCTTCCGCCGTACCGCCCTCACCCCGGACCCGGCCGCCGTCCGCGCCTGGGCCCTGTCCCGCGGGATGGAACTGCCGGCCCGCGGCCGCATCCCCAAGCACGTGTACGAGGCGTTCGCCGAGGCGAACTGACCCTCGACCCCTCGGGAGCGCCCGCTCCCCGGTCGCCCTGCCCCCCGGATCGAAAGGGTGGGGCGACCACCCCGAACGATGCTGTAGAGTATTCCTCGTCGCCGCAACGGAGAGATCCGAAGAGGCGGCGGGTGCCCCACCAGGCACCATGCGGACGTGGCTCAGTTGGTAGAGCATCACCTTGCCAAGGTGAGGGTCGCGAGTTCGAATCTCGTCGTCCGCTCGCAGTGCGCGAGCACAGCACAACTCAATAGTTTGACCTGCGGACGTGGCTCAGTTGGTAGAGCATCACCTTGCCAAGGTGAGGGTCGCGAGTTCGAATCTCGTCGTCCGCTCCGAACGAAGGGCCCCCTCGATCGAGGGGGCCCTTCGGCATTCCCGCCCGGCCCCTCCCAATTCGGCCGGAGCCCTGCGGCCATGACATTTGTCATCGCCGACCCGTGGATCCCCACCGCGAGGTCATGACGGCGCGCACTGCCCGCGCGGCCGGGGTGGCGGAAGGCTTGGGGCATGGAAACGAGCCGGACCTCCCGCCCCAGCGACACCGTGATCGAAGTCACCGACCTGCAGCGCCACTACGGCAGCGGTGCCACCGGCTACCACGCCGTCCGGGGCGTCGACCTGACCGTCGGCCGCGGTGAGCTGTTCGCCCTGCTCGGCACCAACGGGGCCGGCAAGACCTCCACCATGGAGCTCATCGAGGGCCTGGCCGCCCCCAGCGGCGGCAGCGTCCGGGTGCTCGGCCACGACCCGCACCAGGAGCGCGCCGCCGTCCGCCCGCGGATCGGCATCATGCTCCAGGAGGGCGGCTTCGCCGGCGAGCTCACCGCCGCCGAGACCGGCCGCACCTGGGCCGGGATGACCAGCGGCTCCCGCCCGGTCGAGGAGGCGCTGGAGCTGGTCGGGCTCGCCCACCGCCGCGACGTCCGGGTCAAGCAGCTGTCCGGCGGCGAACGGCGCCGGCTCGACCTCGCGATGGCCCTTCTCGGCCGCCCCGAGGTGCTGTTCCTGGACGAGCCCAGCACCGGCCTCGACCCCGAGGCGCGCGCCGCCGTCTGGCGGCTGGTCCGCGAACTGCGTGCCCAGGGCACCACCGTGCTGCTCACCACGCACTACCTGGAGGAGGCCGAGGAGCTGGCCGACCGGCTGGCGATCATGCACGGCGGGCAGGTCGTCACCACCGGCACCGTCGCCGAGGTGATCGCCGGACGGCCGTCCCGGATCACCTTCGAGCTGCCCGAGTTCACCGGGGCCTCGCTCCCGCTGCTGGCCGGGGCGGAGGTCACCGCCGACGGCCGCAAGGTCACCGTGCAGACCACCGACCTCCAGCAGACCCTCTACGACCTGCTCGGCTGGGCCCACCGGCACGGCATCGCGCTCGGTGCCCTGGACGCCCGCAGCGCCTCGCTGGAGGAGGCCTTCCTCGCCATCGCCTCCGAGGCCGCCCACCAGGCCCCGCCGGCGGAGACCCCCGCCGCTCCCACCGCCCGCCCCGCCCGCCGCCGCCTGATCGGATCCGCCCGATGACCACCACCGCCGCCCCCGCCGCCCCCGGCACCACCACCGGCCCGCAGAGCACCACCGCCCGCCGGCTGCTCGCCCTGGGCCGCGCCGAGGCCACCCTGCTGCTGCGCAACCGCACGGCGCTGTTCACCGCGCTGGTGCTGCCGCTGCTCCTGGTCTTCTCCCTGCGGGGCGTCCTCGCCCAGCAGGCCGAGTCCAACCCCGGCCTGGACGTCGACTCGCTGCTGATCTACGGCGCGGTGGGGATGATCCTGGCCTTCGTCGTCTACTACAACCTCACCGCCGCATACGTCGCCCGGCGCGGCGAGCTGGTCCTCAAGCGGCTGCGCACCGGCGAGGCCCGGGACATCGAGATCATGCTCGGCACCGCCGTCCCCTCGCTCGCGCTCGGGCTGCTGATGGCCGCCGTGATCGGGGTCGGCGGCAGCGTCGGCCTGCACCTGGCGGTGCCGGTCAACCCGCTGCTGATGCTGGTCGGCCTGGTGCTGGTGCTGGCCACCATGATCGCCCTGGCCGCGCTGTCCAGCGCCTTCACCAAGACCGTGGAGAGCGCCGGCATCACCACCCTGCCGGTCATGCTGATCATGCAGTTCGGCTCCGGTCTGTTCATCCCGCTGGAGGTGATGCCCGCGCGGCTGGCCGACGCCTTTCGGCTGCTGCCCACCACCCCGGCGTTCCAGCTGGTCCGGGTCGGCTGGTTCGGCACCGACGGCTCCGCCGCCGCGACCGGCTTCGCCGGCTCCTGGGGCACCGCCGCCCCGCACCTGGTCACCGGCGCGGTCTGGCTGGGCCTGGCGGTCTGGGGCGCGGTGCGGTACTTCCGCTGGGAGCCCCGCCGCTGACGCTCCGATGGATCCGAAGGAGTTGCCCCGCTGTCCACCTCTGATATGAAGGCTGCGACACGACCATGATCGAACGGGGGCAATTCGATGGTTCGGGGGCCGATCCGCCGCTGGAAGGGCTACGGAAAGCCGCAGCGCGCCGAACTGTACTTCCGCTGGTCGCTCTACCTGATGGCGTTCTTCACACTGCCGATCAGCCTGCTGGCCAGTGCCGCCTCCGCGAGCCAACCGGGTTCGGAGACCGTCCTCCGGGTCGCCCTGGTGCTCACCCTGGCCTCGGTCCTGGTGACCCTCCGGGCGTACCGCACCTCGCTCGACCACTACCTGAAGCGGCCCACCGATCACCGGCGCTGGCTGATCGTCAACGCGGTGCTCACGGTGAGCGGATCCTGGGCCCTCCTGATGCTCGGCCCGTCCTCCGGAGGAGCCGCGAACCCCCACGGTCCGCCGTTCACCGCGGTGATCGCCGCCGCCCTGGCAGGGGCCGCGGTCGGCCCTCTGAGCGTCGGCCTGCCGCTGTCGTGGGTCTGGGCGGCCGGGCCCGGCCTGCTGCTCCTGACCACCCCCGCGCTGCTGCTGGCGGGAGTCGATCCCGCCACCACGGCGGGATGGCTGGTGGGCGCGATCATCGGCACGGTCGTCCTGAGCGCCAGCTGCCGCAGCTTCGCCTGGCTGACCGCCATCGTCTGGGAGCTGGACGGCGCCCGCGAGACGCAGTCCCGGCTGGCCGTCGCCGAGGAGCGGCTGCGCTTCTCCCGCGACCTGCACGACGTGATGGGCCGCAACCTCACCACCATCGCGCTGAAGAGCGAACTCGCCGTCCAGCTCGCCCGCCGCGGGCGTCCGGAGGCCGCCGAGCAGATGGCCGAGGTGCAGAAGATCGCCCAGGAGTCGCAGCGCGAGGTCCGCGACGTCATCCGCGGTTACCGCACCGCCGACCTGCACGCCGAGGCGATCGGCGCCCGCGCGGTGCTCCGCTCCGCCGACGTCGCCTGCGAGATCGACCTCGGCGAGCAGGCCGACGAACTGCCGCCGCACGTCCAGTCGGTGTTCGGCTGGGTGATCCGCGAGGCCACCACCAACGTGCTCCGGCACAGCGAGGCCGGCCGCTGTCTGATCCGGCTGAGCCGGGAGGACGGCCGCGCGGTGCTGGAGCTGGAGAATGACGGAATTCCCGCGGTGCCGATCCCCTCCCAGGGCGGCGGCACCGGGCTGAACGGGCTGCGCGAGCGGCTCGCCGCCCACGACGGCGAGCTGACCGTCACGCCCGCCCAGGGGGGCGTCTTCCGGCTCCTCGCCACCGTCCCGCTGCACCCCGGAGAGGCCCCGCGATGACCGACCCCACCGCACCCGTCCGCGTCCTGCTCGCCGACGACGAGCACCTGATCCGGGGCGCGCTGGCCGCGCTGCTCTCGCTGGAGGACGACCTCGACGTGGTCGCGCAGGCCGGCTCCGGGCCGGAGGCGCTGGCGATGGCGCAGGCGCACCGGCCGGACGTCGCGGTGCTGGACCTGCAGATGCCGGGAAAGGACGGCATCGAGGTGGCCGCCGAGCTGCGCCGGCTGCTTCCGGACTGCCGCTGCATGATCGTCACCGGCCACGGCCGCCCGGCTACCTGAAGCGGGCGCTGGAGGTCGGGGTGCGCGGCTTCCTGCCGAAGACCGTCTCGGCGGCGGATCTGGCGGGCATCATCCGCACCGTCCGCTCCGGCGGCCGGTACGTGGACCCGGAGCTGGCGGCGGACGCGATCAGCGCGGGCGAGACCCCGCTGACCCCGCGCGAGACGGACGTCCTGGAGCTCGCCGCCGACGGCACCTCGATCGCCGAGATCGCCGCGCGGGCCTCGCTCTCCCCGGGCACCGTCCGCAACTACCTGTCCTCGGCGGCCACCAAACTGGGCGCGGAGAACCGGCACGCGGCGGTGCGGACGGCCCGCGAGCACGGCTGGATCTAGGACGTGACCGGCACGCCCTGAGCCGCACCCGCGGGCGTCACCAGGTCACTGCCAGGCGGTGCCGGTCAGCCGCTCGTAGACCTCGATGTACTTCGCCCTGGTCTGCTCGACGATCTCGGTCGGCAGCGCGGGCGGCGGCTGCTCGCTGTGGCGGTCCCAGCCGGAGGCCGGAGAGGTCAGCCAGTCGCGGATCAGCTGCTTGTCGAAGGACGACTGCGAGCGGCCCGGCTGGTACTCGTCGGCCGGCCAGTAGCGGGAGGAGTCCGGGGTGAGCACCTCGTCGCCGATCAGCAGCTCGCCGTCCAGCAGGCCGAACTCGAACTTGGTGTCCGCCAGGATGATGCCGCGCTCGCGGGCGATGTCCCGGGCTCGGGCGTAGACGTCCAGGGTGGTGCGGCGCAGCTGGGAGGCCAGCTCGGCACCGATCCGGCGGGCGGTCTCCTCGTACGGGACGTTCTCGTCGTGCTCACCGACCTCGGCCTTGAGCGCCGGGGTGTAGATCGGGGCGGGCAGCTCGGAGCTGTTCTCCAGGCCCTCCGGCAGGGCGATGCCGCAGACCGTGCGGCTCTCCTCGTACTCGCTCAGGCCGGAGCCCGCCAGGTAGCCGCGGGCGACCGCCTCGACCGGGATCATCTCCAGGCTGCGGCAGACCAGCGTCCGGCCCTTCCAGTCGGCGGGGGCGCCGGCCGGGACCTCGGTGGAGATCACGTGGTTGGGGACGATGTCGGCGATCCGCTCGAACCACCACAGCGACAGCTGGGTGAGGATGCGGCCCTTGTCGGGGATCTCGTTCGGCAGCACCCAGTCGTGGGCGGACGTCCGGTCGCTGGCGACCATGACCAGCTCACCGGACTCGGTGCGGTAGAGGTCGCGCACCTTGCCGGTGTGCAGGTGGACCAGGCCGGGTACCTGGACCGGCTCGGGCTTGGTGACAAATCCGCTCAAGGTGTTCAGTCCTCAGGGGTCGTTCGCGCGCGTGGGGCACCGCGAAAGGGGAGGTCACTGCCCCTGCAGTCTTTCACGACCGCCGGATGCCGGTTCCCCGGCCGCCGGAGCCGGGGGCGCCTCCTAGTTCTTGCAGAGTCGGTCCAGCAGGTTGGCGGTGGCCCGCTGGATCCGTTCGTCGGTCAGTCCGGGGCGGCCCAGTGCGGGCGACCAGGCGAAGGTGCCGGCCGCGAAGACGTACGCGCCGCTCGGCGCCCGGTACAGCGAGGTCTCCTGGTAGCGGGTGCGTCCGGCCGGGTCCCGGTACGGCGAGTGCGCCAGCAGCACCCGCTCGACGTGCTCGGGCAGCGCCACCTTGGGGTAGTACCGGTCGGCCTCGCCCGCGACCAGTCCGGGCAGCTCGTCGCCCTCCTGCAGGCCGGTGCCGTCCCAGAGCCAGTGCGCGGTGTGCCGGGCGACCAGCGGGACGGGCGCGGCGACCCGGCCCGAGTACTGCACCCCGAGCAGGTGCTGCTCGGGCTCCCCCGCGTCCCGCCACAGCGCGCTGGGCACGCCGGACACGCCCGCGGCCGGGCTGCCGGGCGGGACCTTCTGCCGCTTGCGGCAGTTGAGCAGCCGGTTGGGCTCCCCGGAGGCGGCGGCGGTCAGCTCGACCCGCCAGTACATGGTGTTGGCGGAGAGGAACACCAGCGAGGTGCCGCCGTCCCTGGCCCGCTCGGCGGCACGGCGCATCGGCGCGGACCAGTACTCGTCGTGCCCCGGGAAGACCAGCGCCCGGTGCCGGGACGGGTCGACCAGGCCGGCGTGCAGGTCGGTGGCGGTGGCGTAGGAGAGGTCGTAGCCGTAGCGCTCGGCCCAGCGGATGAAGTCGTACGCGTGGCCGACGTGCAGCGGCAGCCCGGCGGTGGCGTGCGGGCGGTCGAAGGAGACCGTGACGGCCGCCTCCGGCTCGCCGACCAGCCCGCCCCGGCCGTCCCAGGCGTGGTACAGGCTGGCGCCGGTGCGACCGTCCTCGGGGAACAGGTTGTACGCCTGCCAGGTCACGTCCGGGAGCACCAGGAGCAGCTCGGCGGTGCGCTCCTGTTCCTCGAAGTCCCGCACGGTGAAAGGGATGTGGCTGCGGTGCAGCAGGTCCGCGGTGGTCAGCACGGCGACGTACGCGCCGGGCTTCCAGTGCGCCGGGACCTGCAGCCGCCAGGAGTGCCACCAGTGGTGGCAGGAGACCGTCCGGTCGACCACCAGCGGGGCGGGTTGGGCGAGGCCGGAGATCGGCGGGCTGGAGGTGATGTGACGGGCGCCGTCGCCGCCGTAGTGGCCGATCCGGTAGACGTCCACGGTGAACTCGCGGGGCGGGTTGACGGTGACCCGGAAGTCGACCGAGCCGCCGGGGCGGATCACCCCCGCCGAGGCGAAGCCCTTGATCTGCTGGTCCACGTCGTTGGAGCTCTGCGGGGTGCCGACCGGCGGCTTGGGCCGGGTGCCGGCGGTCAGCGGCTGCTGTCCGGGCGCGTCCACCGAGACGTACCAGGGGACGGCGCCCTCCGCGCCGGCCAGGTACTGGTCCGGGCTGCGCAGCCAGGGCAGCGGGCCCTGGCCGAAGGGGTCGGAGACGCTGTAGGCATGCGTTCCGGACTCCCAGCGGCGGTTGAGTTCGGTGCCCACGCGCCCCTCCAGGTGCACTTCCGCCCGGTTGGCACGTGCCCCCCGGATGTGCGTGCGGTCTAATACACCACAGAGTGCTGGCACTCCGTCACCCTCCGGTGCCAATTGGTGCCGGGAATCTTGCCGCCCGGCCGGGGAGGGGCTCCGGCCTGCGGAGACGACCGGCGGCCGATCCGTCCGGGGGCGCGTGCGGGGGTGTCGAGCGCCGTCCCACCGGTCACAGCCGGACGGGTTTCTCCAATCGGACGTCGGCGGCGTCCAGCCAGGCGCGCAGCGGGCCGTCCTGGCCCTGCTCGACCGCCTGGGCGACCGGGCCGGCCAGGTCGGTGCGGCGGACCCCGCCGAGCAGCAGCACCGGGCCGTCCAGCCAGTCCAGGCCGGGGGCGGCGCCCGCGGTGTCCGCGGCCGCGCAGCAGACCATCGCGGTGACGTGGTCGACCAGCAGGTCGCGGCCGGTGCGGTCGGGTTCGAGCAGCGGGGCCGGGGCGGTGGTGCGGGCCAGCTGGGCGGCGAGCGCGGCGGCCAGCTGCTCGCCGTCGCCCTCGGCGAGCCGGACCAGCAGCCGGGTGAGGGTCGCGGCGCCGGGACGGGACTGCGGGGCGAGCCGGTCCAGGGCGGACTGCAGGGCGGCGGCACCCGCCCGCCACCCGGCGTCCACCACCTCGGCCGGGTAGTCGGCCCACTCCAGCTCGTGCCAGGCACCGGCCGCCGGGCGGCCGAAGAACAGCTCGGCGGCGAGCCGGGAGACCGCCTGGTCGACGGTGCCGGGCTCCTCCAGCAGGTCGCAGGCGGGGCGGTCGCCGAGCCGGCTGCCGTAGCCCTCGGCGAGCCGGTCGCGGCGGGACAGCTCGGTGAGGGCGGCGACCACGCCGGCGTTGAGGTGGGCGGGGTGGCGGCCGAGCCGCCAGGCGGGCAGCGCGACCCGGGTGAGCAGCCGGTCCCAGCCGGCGTAGGCGAGTCCGACCTGCTCCTGGGCGGCGATCCGCAGACCGTAGTCGACCGTCCTGGCCTGCTCGGAGGCCCAGCTCGCGACCGAGCGCTCCAGTTCGGCGGAGTGGCCGCGGCAGGCGCCGAGCAGCCGGCGGGTGATCCGGCGGGTGACCCGGTCGGCGAGTGCGGCCGGGCCGCGCCGGGGCGGTCGCGGCGGGGCGGCCAGGGTGCCGCCGCCGAGGCCGGGGGCCGCGCCCCGCCCGGAGTCCAGGCAGGCGTCCAGGCTGCGCAGGAAGCGGCGGGCGGCGGCGATGTCCGGATCGGCGGAGGCGGCGGTGCCGGCCACCACGGGGGCGAGCAGGGCGCGCAGCTCGCCGGCCCGCATCCACCAGAGGAAGGGCGAGCCGATCACCAGCACCGGGGCGGGCAGCTCGGGGTGCGGGCGCAGCGGGTGCGGGCGCAGCGGGTGCGTCCTGCGGGGCGGCGGGACGTCCTCCAGCCAGCTGTCGCAGTCCGGGGTGAGGGCGACCGCGGAGGGCGCGGGGACGTCCAGCCGGTCCGCCAGCTCGCCGATCAGTCGGTACAGCTCGGGGGCCTCGGCGCGGTCCAGCGGGACGGCGGGAGTCCGGGGCGGCTCGGCCCGACGCAGGGCGCGGGCGGTCAGCCCGGCGACCAGCAGGGTCAGCGCGGCGACGCCGCAGACCACCCAGCGGGCGGCGTCCCAGCCGGCCGCGTCGGCGGCCCCGGGCGCGCCGATCCGGCCGGTGAACCGGCCCGCGAGCAGGACCACCGCCACGGCGGCGGGCAGGACGCCGGCGGCCAGGGCGAGGCCTCGGACCCGCAGGACCGCGTGGGCGTGAGCGCGCGCGGTGTCGACAGCGGCCATACGGTGCGGCACCCCCTTCGGAGCCCTCGGGCGCCCGGTACGGGCCCTGAGCCGACTCGAGACGATCGGTTCCGACCGGGAAGCGGAGGCGTCCGATCCCGGTAGTGCATGCTGCGTGGCGCTACTGACATTTTCGACGCCCCGGTCCGGGTGGTCGTTCCGGATCGCCCCGGTTTCCACTCGTCCCGGTGACGCCGCCCGGATTCCGGACGCCTGCGACCGGTCCGGTGCGAAGCACCCGGTGACCGCCCGGCCGGACGCCGTCCAGCATCCCCCCGCGGAACCGCCGCTACCCGGCGGCGACCCCGGCGCGCGGGCCCCACGCGCTGCGATCCAGCGCACCATAAGGCCGGGCGCACCGCTACGTCAGCCGGATGCGGGTGCTGTCACCCGATGGGCTGGAATCCGTCGACCGAACGGTGTGTCCTCCCCCGGAGCCACTCCGGCTGTGAAACGCCGAGGGCGCTGCGCCCATGGGGGTTGATTCCCACGGTCCGCAGCGCCCTCGGAGCAGCCTCGGTACGGCCTCGTAGCGGCCTAACTTCCCTACGCGGTGGCCGCCTTCAGGGCGATGTCGGTGCGGTGCTGGCCGCCCTTGAGGGAGATCCGGTCCACCGCGGTGTACGCGCGCTCGCGCGCCTCGGCCAGGTCGGCGCCGGTCGCGGTGACCGACAGGACGCGGCCGCCGGCGCTCAGCACCTGCCCGTCCTCGCCCGACTTCGTCCCGGCGTGCAGCACGAACGCGGTGCCGTCCGCCTCGGCCTCGGCCAGGCCCTCGATCGGGTCGCCGGTGCGCGGTGCGGCCGGGTAGCCCTCGGAGGCGACGACCACGGTGACGGCCGCGCCCTCGTCCCAGCGCAGCGGCTCCAGCTGGTCCAGGGTGCCGGTGGCGGAGGCCAGCAGCAGGCCGGCCAGCGGGGTACGCAGCCGGGCCAGCACGACCTGGGTCTCCGGGTCGCCGAAGCGGGCGTTGAACTCGATCACCCGGGTGCCGCGCGAGGTGAGCGCCAGGCCCGCGTACAGCAGGCCGGAGAACTCGGTGCCGCGGCGGCGCAGCTCGTCCACGGTGGGCTGCAGGACGGTCTCCAGGACCTCCTCGACCAGCCCGGCGGGTGCCCACGGCAGCGGCGAGTAGGCACCCATGCCGCCGGTGTTGGGGCCCTCGTCGCCGTCCAGGGCGCGCTTGAAGTCCTGCGCGGGCTGCAGCGGGACGACGGTGGTGCCGTCGGTGATCGCGAAGAGCGAGACCTCGGGGCCGTCCAGGTACTCCTCGATGACCACGCGCTCGCAGGAGGCGGCGTGGGCCAGCGCGGCCTCGCGGTCGGAGGTGACCACGACGCCCTTGCCGGCGGCCAGCCCGTCGTCCTTGACCACGTACGGGGCGCCGAAGGCGTCCAGCGCCTCGGCGGCCTCGGCGGCGGTGGTGCAGACGTAGGAGCGGGCGGTGGGGACGCCGGCGGCGGCCATCACGTCCTTGGCGAAGGCCTTGGAGCCTTCCAGCTGCGCGGCGGCGCCGGACGGGCCGAAGACCGGGATGCCGGCCGCGCGCACCGCGTCGGACACGCCGGCGACCAGCGGGGCCTCCGGGCCGACCACCACCAGGGCGGCACCGAGCCGCTCGGCCAGCGCGGTGACCTGGGCACCGTCGAGCTGGTCGACCGGGTGGACCGTCGCCACCTGTGCGATCCCGGCGTTGCCCGGGGCACAGTGCAGCTCGGTCACGGCGGGATCTTGGGACAGAGAGCGGCACAGGGCGTGTTCGCGGGCGCCGCCGCCGATGACGAGGACCTTCACGCCTCGCAAGCGTAGTCGGTGGCCCGTTCCGGCCGCTCTCCGGTCCCGTCGGATCGTCCAGGAGAACAGATCCGTACGCCGACGATGCCGGAGGATCCTCCAAGTCCGGAGGGCGCCGGTGGGCGGTCGGTGTCCGGGTCACGACCAAGGGTCACCGGGCCCTCGCTCGGACGGGTGAAATCCCGCCGCCCCCCGCAACCCGCTCACCTCGGGTTCCGGTGGCCCAACCCGGTAACGATCACCCGGGAAGCGCCCCCACGGTCAGCCATTTGGCGGTAAGAAGTGCTGTTGGACAACCACCGGCAGACGCCACGTCAGCCGATGCGCCGACAGACCCAGCCGCCCGCCCGCCACAGGGAGCCCCACAGGTGAGCCAGCCGGAAATGCAGCCCGAGGAGAGTGCCTGGGGCAAGGAGATCGGCGAGGAGGACCCGCCCGCCGCCGCCGTGGTCCGGCGGGCCTCCACCCGTCATCACACCGATCTGAGCACCCGCCAGTTCCCCCTCGGGGACTGGGGCGAGCCGGCCGAGCGGCTGGAGGAGCTCTACCGCTGGTCCGAGGAACGGGCGGTCGAGGCGATCGAGTGGTACCGCCGGGACCGGGTCTGGAAGCGCCGCTGGGCCCGCCTGCTGCGGTTCGGCTCGGCCGGCTTCGCGGTGGGCGGGGTGACCGCCCCGCTGGTCGACCTGGCCGGCAGCTTCGCGCACGGCACCAGCTGGGGCTACGTCGCCCTGGCGCTCTCCGCGGCCTGCTACGGCGCCGACCGGGCCTTCGGCCTCACCTCCGGCTGGATGCGGGACGTCTCCACCGGGCAGGCCCTGCAACGCCGCCTGGAGGCCTTCCAGTTCGACTGGGCGTCGGAGTGCGTGCGCGAGGTGCTCGGCCCGACCGAGGGCACCGCCGGCGAGGCCGCCGAGCGCTGCCTGGGCGTGCTGCGCCGGTTCTGCGAGGACGTCTCGGACATGGTCCGCACCGAGACCTCGGAGTGGATGCTGGAGTTCCGCGCCTCGATGACCCAGCTGCCCACCCAGGCCCCCGGCAGCTGGGGCGGGCGCTCCGAGCCGGGGATGAGCGCCCAGGTGCGGGTGCTGCCGCCGCCGGGCACCCGGCCCACCATGCCGCGCCAGCGGCCGCCGGAGGGTCCGCTGCGGTAGCGGCCGGGCGGTACGGCCGGGGCTGCCGGAGCTGCCGGGGGCCGCTACGGGCTAGGCGAAGACGATCATCGACCCCTGGGCGACGCTCCTGGTCGCCGCCGCGTACAGGCCCGACCAGGCGTGCCGCTCCCGGGCGAAGGGGTGCACGTCGTCGATGGGCGGTCCGAACGGCTGCTCCAGACCGGTCGGGCCGAGCGGCCTGGTCGGGTCCGGCGGGTTGAGCGGGTCGATGCCCAGCACCGGCGCCACGGCCTGCAGTTCGCGCAGCAGTCCGTGGCTGGAGCCGAGCGGACCGCCGGAGGCGAGCAGGGTGTCGTCCACCAGCGGCATCGCGAAGTCGATCGGCACGTACGCGCCCGCGTGGTCGAAGTGCCAGACCAGGTGGGACTGTTCGGCGCTGCTCTCGAACATCTCCAGCAGCTGCTCGTAGTCGCCGCCGAGCGCGTCGACCGGGGTGATCTCCAGTCCGGTGAGGCCCAGCAGGTAGGCGCGGCGCAGGAAGTGCAGCGAGTCGTAGTCGAAGGCGGCTATCGGCTCGACCGCTCCGCTGATCCCCGGGACGTACTCGTAGACCGGCACCTCGGGCAGCCCGCGCGAGGTCAACACCGCGTTGTAGAGGGCTAGATCGTCCCGGAAGGGGTTGTCGGGGCTGTGGCTCAGCACGTCCACCAGCGGGACGAGCCAGAGGTCGCAGGCCATGGCCGGCAGTTCCTCTCCGGGCGGTGGGGGATCGCCCGCGGGGCGGGACGACGACGGGGGCGGAGTCGGTATCCGGACGGCCCTTCGCGGGCGCCCGGTCCGACGCCCGCCAACCCTACCGGCCCGGGGCGGCGTGCGGGTCGGGCCGTCCCCGCGGGGCCTCGGGGGGCGCCGCGGGCAGCCGCCGGCCGAACCGGCCGTACGGAACCGAGCGGGGCTGCGGCACCAGTCCGAGGCCCAGCCCCAGCTCACGGCCCAGTTCCCGGCCGACCTCGTCGCCGCGCGGCGGACGCCCGCCGCGGGCCGCGCCGGGCTCGGCGGCGGAGCCCGGCGCGGTCTCGGGCGCGGTCGCGGTCGCGGGCGCGATCCCGGTCGCGGTGCCGGTGCCGGGCCCGGTCTCGGGCGAGGGCTCCGGGACCGGTCGCGCGACGGGGGCGGACGCCGGCTCCGCTCCGGTGGTCTCGGCGAGCAGCCCGAGGACCGTCACCGACTCCAGCGGCTGCCCGGCCAGCTCGGCCAGCAGCCGGGCGGTGTCCAGGTTGTACTCGCAGATGATCCGGTGCGCGCCGGCCAGGTCGTGCGCCTCGATCGCCCCGACCAGGTCCACGTGGCGGTCCCAGCAGAGCCCGGCCAGGCTGGGCAGCTCCCGCAGGTAGGGGGCGGCGAACATCCAGGACTGCACCCGCAGCCAGTCCAGGTATTCGGCGATCCGGCGGTTGCCGAGCAACCCGGCGACCTCCTGCCAGAACCGGCGGTCGCAGCCCACCATGACGTCCAGGTTCCCGGCCCGGGCGGCCCGGATGGCCGCGTCGGCCCGGCGGTGCAGCGAGGGCAGCCGGCTGAGGTCGGGCAGGGCCCGGCGGGTGGCGAACTGGCGGTGGAAGCTGTCGGTGAGCAGGACCCTGGACTCGAAGATCTCCAGGAAGTCCTCCCAGCACAGCTCGGGCACCGTGAAGCCGCGGTGGTGCTCGGCCCGCAGCAGCCCCTGCGCGCCGAGGTCGACCAGCGCCTCGCGGGCCGGGGTCGCGGAGACGCCGTACAGCTCGGCGATCTCCTTGACGGTGAAGTTGCGGCCGGCCTCCAGGCGGCCGGCCATCATCTCCTCGCGCAGCGCGCCGGCGATCTGCTCGCGCAGGCTGTTTCGGTGGATGACGGGGCGGGGGGTGTCGCCTGCGCGGTTGCCAGCCATGGGCGCGACCTCCTCGGGCGGCCTACCGTGCCGGCCTTCGACGGACCGGCGGGAACACGACGAGTGCTCATCTTCTCAAACCCGCCCGGGCCAGGTCCGAACCAACCCTCCGGAAGACGCCGCCCCGCCGCCGCCCCTCAGCGCTGGACCGGCGCCGGGATCCCCAGCAGGCGGTCCCGCAGCACCGGGAACTCCTCGCGTGCCTTGGCCACCTCGGCCGGATCGAACTCGACCGTGAGCACCTCCTCGTCCGTCCCCGCCTCGGCCAGCACCCGGCCCCACGGGTCCACCACGATGCTGTGCCCGGCCTGCTCCACCCCGGCGTGCGTCCCGGCGGTGTTGCACGCCAGCACGAACGCCTGCTCCTCCACCGCCCGCGCCCGGGCCAGCAGCGTCCAGTGCTCGCGCCGCCGGGCCGGCCAGGCCGCCGGGACCACCAGCAGCTGCGCGCCCGAGTCCAGCAAGGCCCGGAACAGCTCCGGGAACCGCAGGTCGTAGCAGGTGGCCAGGCCCAGCGTGGCGAAGTCGGTGGGCGCGGTGACGATCTCCTGACCGGCGCCCATCACCACCGCCTCGCCGCTGTCGAAGCCGAAGCGGTGGATCTTGCGGTAGGTGTGCACCAGCTCGCCGTCCGGGGCGAACAGCAGCGAGGTGTTGTAGATCGGCCCGTCCGGGTCGCGTTCGACGATCGAACCGGCGTGCAGCCAGACCCCGGCCGCCCGGGCCGCGGTCGCCATCGCGTCCGAGGTGGGACCGTCCAGGCCCTCCGCGCCGTCCGACCAGAGGTCGTACGCGAAACCGCCGAGCGGCCACAGCTCCGGCAGCACCACCAGGTCGGCACCCCGCTGGGCCCGTACCAGTGCCGCCGCCCTGGCCCGCCGCTCGGCGGGCGGCTCGGCGTCGGAAACCGCGAGTTGGATCAATGAAGCGCGCACAGTACCACCGTCCACGACAAGAGACCTACGATCGTCACCCGAAAGCGCTGCCCAGCTGTCTCCGGGCAGCGTAACGTGCGGTTAGCGTGTGCGCCCGGAACCCGGACCAACCCGGCCGGCGGTGACAGCGGGGCACAGGCGGCAAGGAAGCTGACGGAGGGCCGGAGATTCCCGTGACGGACAACCAGACCGTGCAGGCTTACACCGAGGCGTGGACCCAGAGCATCGAGTCCATATCGGAGCTGGTCGCACCCCTTCCCGAGGGCTCCTGGAACCGGGCCACCGAGTGCCCCGGCTGGTCCGTCCGGGACGTCGTCTCGCACGTCATCGCGGTCGAGTCCGAGCTGCTCGGCGACCCCCGTCCGATCCACTCGCTGCCGCGTGACCTCCGTCACGTGACCACCGAGTTCGCCCGCTACGTCGAGCTGCCCGTCGACAAGCGCCGCTGCCACACCGCGCTGGAGATGACCAGCGAGCTGGAGTACACGATCATCCGCCGCTCCCGGGCGCTGCGGAACGCCAAGCAGACGCCCGACGAGCCGGTGCGCTGGCCGGCCGGCCCGCTCGCCAGGGACGTCCCGTACCACGAGCTGCTGCGGATGCGGGCGTTCGACGTCTGGGCCCACGAGCAGGACCTGCGCAGAGCCCTGGACGCCCCCGGCAACCTGGACTCCCCGGCCGCGCTGATCGCCCGAGACCTCCTGCTGGAGCTGCTGCCCAAGGCCGTCGCCAACAAGGCCGGCGCCCCGGCCGGCACGACCCTGGTGCTGGACGTCACCGGCCCGGTGGAGTTCCTGCGCACCGTCCGGGTGGACTCCACCGGCCACTGCACCGTGGACGAGTCCATCAGCCTGGCCCCCGACGTCCAGCTCACCATGGACTGGGAGACCTACCTCCGCCTCGCCTGCGGCCGCGGCCGCCCCGGCCCGGTGTCGGTCGAGGGCGACAAGGAGCTCGCCGAGCGGGTGCTCGCCAACTTCTCCGTCACCATCTGAGACTCACCGGCGCCCACCACCCGGCGTACACGCACCAACGCACGCCGGGTCGGCACCACTCGCGCATCCATACGTCAACACCGCACCAGCCACCTCACCTATTCGGCCTCGTTGTTCCGGGCAGTCCTGCCATCACCCGGAAGAAGGAGGGGCGTCCCGATGGACGACGAACAGGAACAGCAGGAACGGATGGTGCTGGTGCGGTCGAGCTTCCCGGTCACGGGGCAGCCGATCAGGGTCGTGATGATCGACGGGGAACCGTGGTTCGTCACGGCGGATGTGTGCCGAGTGCTGGGGCGCGGCAACGCGGCGCAGGCCGTGAAGGGGCTGGAGGGTCACCAGCACCGCACCGTCGACATGCGGTCCGTAACTGTCACCAAAAGTGATAGTCACGACGTTTCCGCAGGTCGGAAACTGTACAGCCACGCGAATCCGTACCTGCGCGTGATGAACGAAGGAGGTCTCTACACCCTGCTGATGCGGTCCAACAAGGCGTCCTCCAAACCTTTCCGGGACTGGGTCACCGAAGAGTTGCTCCCCTCCATCCGCCGAGGGGACACCGACATCCCCGCCCAGCGGCGGCGGATGGCGGAGACGCTGGCCGAGGCGATCGGGCAGCAGGTGGAGATCATCGCCGAACTCGATCGCGATGGTTGGCCTCAGGTCTACCTGCGCTCCGACGGGGCCGTGTACTGCAAGCACGGGGAGATGCTCTACGGCGTGCCGGCACGCGAGGACGACAGCGGCCCGCCCTTCGGCGGCTACTACTCCTGTCCGAGTGTCGAGCGCGTCGGCATCAGGGGTGGCACGGCCATCCCGCGGTGCTCGAAGGTCAAGATCGTGGATCTGGTCCGCATGCTCGTCGTGGCGCCCGCCCCGGTCCCCGTCGGTGACGGTCGGCTGACCGTGGAGCTGCACGGCGCGCGGATCTACGGGACAGCCCGGCAGATCTCGGACCTGATGCACGAGTACGGCCGCTGATTTCCCTGCGCATACCCTCAGACATTCTGAGGGTATGCGCGTTTCCGCAGGTCGGAAACGCTAGGCGGTGACCCTCCGCCGCAGCCGGAGGATCATCAGCGTCCCCACCGCCAGCGGGACGTACTGCCAGCAGAACGCCCAGCGGAAGGCATCGGCCGGGTAGCCGTCGGCGCCTTCCGGGGTGAGGGCGTCCAGCAGGACGCCGACGCCGAAGAGGGTGATCATCGTGCCGATGAAGCCGCCCATGTTGACGATGCCGGAGGCGGTGCCGAGCCGCTCCGCGGGGTTCCGTGAGCGCGCGTAGTCCAGGCCGACGAGCGAGGCCGGGCCGTTGCTGCCCATCACCAGGATGATCCCGACCAGCAGCCACATCGGTGGGTGCCCGCCGGGCCAGGCGAGCACCAGGGCCCAGCCGAGCCCGGTGGTGGCGATGACGGTGAGGACGATCGGCATCCTGGCCCGCGCGGTGCGGGAGAGCAGCCGGCCGAACAGGAAGCCGAAGCCCATGTTGCTGAGCACCAGCAGGGTCAGCAGTCCGCCCGCCTCCGCCCGGGTCATGCCCTGGGCCTGGACCAGGTAGGGCAGGCCCCAGAGCAGGCCGAAGGCGTTGCCGGGGAACTGGGTGGTGAAGTGGATCCAGAGCCCGAGCCGGGTGCCGGGTTCCCGCCAGCAGTCCAGGACCTGCCGACGGACCTTGGGCCGTTCCCGGTGTTCCACCGGCCGCACCGGGGCTTCGACAGCCGGCGACTCCTTGAGGAAGAGCGCGACCAGCGCGAACACCGCCACGCCGAGCAGGGCGGTCGCCGCGAAGGTGGGCGTCCAGCCCTCGCTGTGCAGCGCCTGGGCGAGCACCACGGTGGTGATCAGGTTGCCGCCCATCCCGGCCAGGCCGGTCAGCTGCGCCACGAACGGGTTCCGGGCCGGTGGGAACCAGCGGGCGGCGATCCGCAGCACGCTGATGAAGGTCATCGCGTCGCCGCAGCCGAGCACCGCCCGGGAGGCGAGCGCGGGGGCGAAGGAGGAGCTGAACGCGAAGGCCAGCTGGCCGGTGCTGAGCAGCAGGATGCCGAGCAGCAGTACCCGGCGCGGCCCGAACCGGTCGACCAGCAGGCCGACCGGGATCTGCATGGCCGCGTAGACCAGCACCTGGAGGATCGAGAAGGTGGAGAGGGCCGAGGCGCCGATGCCGAAGCGGTCGGCGGCATCCAGCCCGGCGACACCGAGGCTGGTGCGGTGGATGACCGCCAGGACGTAGACGCTGGCACCGACCGACCAGGCCAGCCAGGCCGCGCGGCCACCGGGCGGCACCGGCGCGGAGCCGGGCGCGGGGCCGGGGGCGGGTACGGCTACGGGGACGGGAGCGGAGGCGGACAGGGGCGCGGCGGAAGGGGCGGGCTCCACGGTCATAGTGCGACCAGGTTAGTCATCCCATGATGGGAGGCCCAGGGCGGGGTTCGGTCCTCCGGGGGGCGAACCCGCGACCCGTCGGCCCGGTGGATCCGCCGGTGCGCTACCCGGGCCCTCGCCCCAGGCAGCCCCAGTCGGCCCCAGCCCGCCCCAGCGGCCCCACCCGGCCCGGGACACCCTCAGCCGGTCAGCGTCCAGGACACCGACCGGGTCATGTACCGGTCCCGGAAGGCCTCGTCCCGTACCCAGTCGGTGGTGTCGCGGACGGTCGCGGTCACGGTGGCCGTCCGGCCCGGGGCCAGGTCCAGCCGCGCGGTGTCCAGCCAGGCGCCGTCGGCGGACTGCGGCGCCACCGGGACGCCGTCCACCTTCCACTCCACCTTCAGCTGCCGCGGCCCGGTCAGCGGCAGCGGCCGGACGTCGAGCCGGGGCCGCCCGGTCACCTCGCCGGGCGGCGGCAGCGGGGCGTCGGTCGGACGGACCTTGCGGTACAGCTCCTCGATGATCGCCTCGCGCGAGGGCAGGTTGTACGTGCTGCCCAGGGTGCGCATGACCGAGTCGGGGGTCGGCCGGTAGAGGCCGTTGGTGCTGCGGTACGCCCCGACGACGCCCGCGCCGTCCGGGGACTCGGCGCCGAGCCAGCGCCACCACTTGGTCTGCTTCTTGCGCATGTCGTCGGCGTTGAGGGTGGAGAGGTTCGGGTAGTCGGCGTCGTCCGGGGCGCTGTCGTACTCGTCGCCGAGGTCCCCCACGGTGTGTCCGATCTCGTGCTGGATGATCCGCCCGGCGTCCTGGCTGCCGCCCGCCAGGGTGGTCACCCCGGTGCCGCCGGCGCCGCCGTACTCCGTGGAGTTGGCCAGCGCGATCAGGTACTGCGGCCCGGCACCGTCGCCCGCGTAGCGGGCGGTGGCGGCCTCGTCGGCGCAGAGCAGCCGGGCGGTGCCCTCGCACCAGAAGTGCATGCCGAGCGGGGTGGCCGGGTTGCGGCCGCGGCTCTCGGTCTCGGCTATCCCGGAGACCGGGGAGACCACCTCGACCCGTCTTATGTTGAAGAAGCCCTGGTAGGTGCGGAAGGGCTCGATGTCCATCAGCGCGTGCCAGGCCCTGTCGGCCTGCTGTCGGAACTGGTCCTGCTCGTCGGCGGTGTAGCCGTCGCCGAGCAGGACCAGGGTGATCCGGTTGGCCGGGTCCCCGGTGCGGCGTATGTCGACGGTCGGGGCGGCGGCGGGTATCCGCTGGTCGGCGCGGACCGCGGTGTGCGGGGGCACCGCCCGGTCGGCCGGGGCACCCGGACCGATCACGCCGAAGGGCGAGGGGCCGGCCAGTTCCAGGGCGGCGGGCAGCAGGGCGGTGGACACCAGCACGAGCGCGGCCAGACTCCGGACGAGACGGCCAGGGTTGCCAGGCGGCATACGGGTGCGTCCTCGGGGCTCCGGTCACCCGGCGTCGCCCGGGTGGTGGAGCGGAGACGTACCCGGACCGGCGTGTCGCCCCCACGGGCGGACGCAAATGTCACCGACCTGGCCGAACGATCCACATCCTCCCTGTCATGCGGGTCATACATGTCATACCAACCACGCCCCCGCTCAGGTCCTCCGGAAACCCAGCACCAGATGGGTGCCGAGACCGAAGAGCAGTCCCCAGAAGGCGGAGCCGATCCCGAACAGGCTCATCCCCGAGGCGCTCGCCAGGAAGGTCACCACCGCGGCGTCCCGTCCGCGCTCCTCCGCGACCGCCGCCGCCAGGCTGCCCTGCAGCGAGGCCAGCAGCGCGACCCCGGCGATCACCGCGATCAGCTCCTTCGGCAGCCCGGTGAACAGGCTCACCAGCACCCCGCCGAAGCTGCCCACCAGGACGTACAGCACGCCCGAGGACATCCCCGCGACGTACCGGCGGCGCGGGTCCGGGTGGGCCTCCGGGCCCGCGCAGATCGCCGCGGTGATCGCCGCCAGGTTCACCCCGGGCGAGCCGAACGGTGCCATCAGCATCGACACCACGCCGGTCGAGCCGATCAGCAGCCGGTCGTCCGCCCGGTAGCCGGAGGCCCGCATCACCCCGAGGCCGGGGGCGTTCTGCGAGGCCAGCGCGACGATCGTGAGCGGCAGGGCCAGCCCCACCAGGGCCGACCCGGAGAACGCCGGCACCGTCAGCACCGGCACGGTGGGCCCGCCCGTACCCAGGTGCAGCGGCAGTCCGACGGTCAGCGCCGCCAGCACCCCGCCGACCAGCAGCGCGACCGGTACGGCGTACCGCGGCGCGAGGCGCTTGGCCAGCAGGAAGGCCGCGAAGCTGCCCACCACGAGCACCGGCGCGCTGTGCACGGCGCCGAAGATCCCGGCGCCGAAGGAGAACAGGATGCCCGCGAGCATCGCGTTCACGATCCCCACCGGCACCGCCGCGATCAGCCGCCCGAACCAGCCGGTGACCCCGAACAGCGTCACCACCACCGCGCTCACCAGGAACGCCCCGACCGCCTCCCGGTACGGGTAGTCGCCCAGGCTGGTCACCAGCAGCGCGGCGCCCGGGGTGGACCAGGCGGTGATCACCGGCGTCCGGGTCCACCAGCTCAGCGCGAAGCCGCTCACCCCGCTGCCGATCGCCACCGCCCAGATCCAGGACGCGGTGTGCGCGGTGTCCAGCCGTCCGGCGGCGGCCGCCGCGAGCACCACCACCAGCGGTCCCGAGAAGGACACCGCGACGCACACCAGCCCCGCCAGCAGCGCCGGGCCCGATGCGTCCCGCCGCAGGGACCGATGCTCCCCGCCCCTGACCGGTGTCGTCTCCGGTCTGATCGTCAGCTCATCCGTCATCCCGGCAGTATCCCGAAGCAACCCTCCGAAGACTCCCGAAAAAAGTTTTGAAACCACCTGCAACCCCCTGCGGGGATGCGCGTCTATACGGATGAAGGCACGGAGAGCGAGACCGGCAGAGCCGGGGGGCGCTTCCCCTCAGGAGGAGCGGGGCCGGTCGTCTTCACCAAACACACCGTCAGTCACATGACCCTGGGGAGTCACGTCATGCGCACGTCCGTTATCACCCGTTTTGCGAAGAACGACCGCGCTTTCACCGCCCGCCGCGGCCTCGCTGCCCTCGCCACCACCGTCGTCCTCGCCGGCGGCGTCCAGGTCCTCGGCACCGCCGACGCCTGGGCCTGCGGCGACGCGGTCGGCGACACCGCCGCCGTCACCGCCCCGGCCACCACACCGGCCAAGCACAACGGCACCTACCAGTCCGGCTTCCACATGACCCCGGACGGCCAGACCATCACCGCGGGCGGCCCCAAGGTCGAGATCGGCGTCGGCGTCACCAACTTCACCGGCGCCCCGTACCAGAACGTCTCCGCGGCGCTCGCGCTGTTCAACCCGAAGTCCGGCGGCCTCCGGACCCAGGACCTCACGGTCGAGGTCATGAGCGGCGGCGCCTGGAAGCCGGTCGCCCTCCGGCACGGCTGCGACCCGACGCTCTTCACCGTCAACTCCCCCGCCACCACCACCGCGCGCCTGGAGAACGGCCGGGCCGCCAACGTCATGTTCCGGGTGGGCCTCTCCGCGAAGGCGCCGAAGGACATGACCGAGCTCCAGATCGGCACGCTCGCCGGGGCCCCCGGTTTCCCGGACGAGTCCGGCGAGCAGCACACCTTCCACGTGGCCCACACCGCCGCCCCCGCGAAGCCGACCACGCCAGCCAAGCCGACCGCGCCGGCCAAGGAGACCAAGAAGGCCGAGCCCGCCGCCGACAGGACCCCCGCCAAGGCCGCCGAGCCCGTCAAGGCGCCCGCCGCCGCGCCGGCCACGCCCGCCGCCGCCCCCGTCGCCGCGCCCGGCACCGCTCCGGCCACCACCGCGCCCGCCGGCACCCCCGAGCTGGCGCAGACCGGCGCCTCGTCCACCAACACCTTCCTCGCCCTCTCCTCCGCCGCGCTCCTCGCTCTCGGCGCGGGCGTCCTGATCGCCGTCCGTCGACTCCGTCCCCGGCGCTGACCGACGGACGGGCACGAAAGAAGGGCCCTCCTCCTCCGCACGCCGGTGCGGAGGAGGAGGGCCCCTTCTTCGTTCTCAGGACTTCCCGGGCGTCAGCCCCAGGTGATCAGGCGCTTCGGGTGCTCCAGCAGCGCGGCCACGTCGGCCAGCACCTTGGAGCCCAGCTCCCCGTCCACCAGGCGGTGGTCGAAGGAGAGCGCCAGCGTGGTCACCTGACGCGGGACCACCTTGCCCTTGTGCACCCACGGCAGTTCCCGGACCGCGCCGAAGGCGAGGATGGCGGCCTCGCCCGGGTTGAGGATCGGGGTGCCGGTGTCGACGCCGAAGACGCCGACGTTGGTGATGGTGATCGTCCCGCCCTGCATGTCAGCCGGCGAGGTCTTGCCCTGGCGGGCGGTCTCGACCAGCTCGCCGAGCGAAACGGCCAGCCCCGACAGGGTCTTGGACCCGGCGTCCTTGATGTTCGGGACGATCAGGCCGCGCGGGGTGGCCGCGGCGATGCCGAGGTTCACGTGGCCCCTGATGACGATCTCCTGGGCCGCCTCGTCCCACTGCGCGTTGATCTCGGGGTGCCGCTTGACCGCGGTGAGCAGCGCCTTGGCGACCAGCAGCAACGGGCTCACCCGGACGTCCCGGCCCAGCTCGCCGCTCTCCTTGAGGCGGCGGACGAACTTCATCGTGCGGGTCACGTCGACCTGGACGAACTCGGTGACGTGCGGGGCGGTGAAGGCCGAGGCCACCATCGCCTGCGCGGTCGCCTTGCGGACGCCCTTGATCGGCACCCGGACGTCGCCCGCGACGGACACCGGCACCGCGACCGGCTCGGCCGCGACGGCCACGGCGGCCTCCGTCACCGGGGCGGCGGGAGCGGCGGGAGCGGCCTGGGCCGTGGCGTACGCGTGCACGTCCTCGCGGGTGATCACACCGCCCGGACCGGTCGGGGCCACCGCGCGCAGGTCGACGCCCAGGTCCTTGGCCAGCTTGCGCACCGGCGGCTTCGCCAGCGGCCGCTCCCCGGCGGGGGCTTCGGCCACCGGCGCCGGAGCAGCCGGAGCAACCGGGGCGGGCGCGACCGGAGCCGCAGCCGGCTTCGTCGCGGCGACCGTGGTGGTGGTCGTCCGCCGGGCCCGGCGCTGGCTGCCGCCGGTGCGCGGGCCGTACCCGACCAGCACCTCGCGGCGCTCCGGCTCGGGCTCCTCGGCGGGAGCCGGAGCGGCCGGAGCCGCAGCGGCAGGGGCGGCCGGAGCCGCGGCCCCCGTCTCCCCGGCGACCGCGACGGAAATGATCACGGTGCCGACGTCGACCGTCGTGCCCTCGGGGAAGTGCAGCTGCTCGACCACCCCGTTGAACGGGATGGGCAGCTCCACCGCCGCCTTGGCGGTCTCCACCTCGCAGACGACCTGCCCGTCGGTGACGGTGTCACCGGGCTTGACGTACCAGCTGAGGATCTCGGCCTCGGTGAGGCCCTCGCCCACGTCGGGCATCTTGAACTCGCGGAGCGAGCGAACTTCGGTGGTCATCTTCGCTCCCCGGTATCAGTACGCGAGCGCGCGGTCGACGGCGTCGAGCACGCGGTCCAGGTCGGGGAGGAAGGCCTCCTCGACGCGGGACGGCGGGTACGGCGCGTAGTAGCCGCCGACCCGAAGGACCGGTGCCTCCAGGTGGTAGAAGCACTTCTCCGTGAGCCGGGCGGCCAGCTCGGCGCCCATGCCCAGGAAGACCGGTGCCTCGTGCACCACGACGGCCCGTCCGGTGCGCTTGACCGACTCCTCCAGGGTGGTGAAGTCCACCGGGGAGAGCGAGCGCATGTCGACGACCTCCAACCGGCGGCCGTCCTCCTCGGCGGCCGCGGCGGCCTCCAGGCAGACCTTGACCATCGGACCGTACGCGATCAGCGTCGCGTCGGTGCCGGGCCGGACGATCCGGGCGTCGTGCAGGCCCAGGTCGGGCGCGTCGCCGACCTCGCCCTTGTCCCAGTAGCGGCGCTTGGGCTCCAGGAAGATGACCGGGTCGTCCGACTCGATCGCCTGCCGCAGCATCCAGTGCGCGTCGTGCGCGTTGGACGGGGTGACCACGCGCAGACCGGCGGTGTGCGCGAAGTACGCCTCGTGCGACTCGCTGTGGTGCTCGACCGCGCCGATGCCACCCGCGTAGGGGATGCGGATGGTGACCGGCATCTTGACGTGACCGAGCGCACGGGCGTGCATCTTCGCCAGCTGGGAGACGATCTGGTCGAAGGCCGGGTAGACGAAGCCGTCGAACTGGATCTCCACCACCGGGCGGTAGCCGCGCAGGGCCAGACCGATCGCGGTGCCGACGATGCCGGACTCGGCGAGCGGGGAGTCGATCACCCGGCCCTCGCCGAAGTCCTTCTGCAGGCCGTCGGTGATCCGGAAGACGCCACCGAGCTTGCCGATGTCCTCGCCCATGAGGAGGGTCTTCGGGTCGTTCTCCAGCGACTTGCGCAGCGCCCCGTTCAGCGCCTTCGCGATGCTCAGCTGACCGGCCATCAGAGGTTCTCCCCCGCCTCGAAGGAGGCCGCGTACTCGACGTACTCGGCCCGTTCCTCATCGACCAGCGCGTGCGGCTCGCTGTACACGTGGTCGAAGATCAGGGTCGGGTCCGGGTCCGGCATGCTGCGCACACCCTCGCGCACCCGCAGCCCCAGCTGCTCGCTCTCGGCGTCGACGGCGGCGAAGAACTCCTCGTCGGCCAGGCCCTCCTTCTCCAGGAGGGCGCGGAGCCGGGTGATCGGGTCCTTGGCCTTCCAGGCCTCGGTCTCCTCGGCGTGCCGGTAGCGGGTGGGGTCGTCGGAGGTGGTGTGGGCGCCCATCCGGTAGGTGAACGCCTCGATCAGCACCGGGCCGTTGCCGCTGCGGGCGTGGTCGAGCGCCCAGCGGGTGACCGCGAGGCAGGCCAGCACGTCGTTGCCGTCGACCCGCACGCCGGGGAAGCCGAAACCGGAGGCGCGGCGGTACAGCGGGATCTTGGTCTGGGTGGTGGTGGGCTCGGAGATCGCCCACTGGTTGTTCTGGCAGAAGAACACCACCGGCGCGTTGTAGACCGAGGCGAAGGTGAAGGCCTCGTTGACGTCGCCCTGGCTGGAGGCACCGTCGCCGAAGTACGCGATCACCGCGTCGTCGGCGCCGTCCTTGCTGATGCCCATCGCGTAACCGGTGGCGTGCAGGGTCTGCGCGCCGATCACGATGGTGTACAGGTGGAAGTTCTTCTCGTTCGGGTCCCAGCCGCCGTGGTTCACGCCGCGGAACATGCCGAGCAGGTTCAGCGGGTCCACGTCGCGGCACCAGGCCACGCCGTGCTCGCGGTAGGTGGGGAAGGCGTAGTCGCCGGTGCGCATGGCGCGCCCGGAGCCGACCTGGGCGGCCTCCTGGCCGAGCAGCGAGGCCCACAGGCCCAGCTCGCCCTGGCGCTGCAACGCGGTGGCCTCGCCGTCGAACCGGCGCACCAGCACCAGGTCGCGGTAGAGCGAGCGCAGCTCCTCCGGGGTGGTGGTGAGGGGGTAGTCCGGGTGCTCGACCCGCTCGCCTTCCGGCGTGAGCAGCTGGACGAGCTCCGGCTGGGCGTCCGAACCCGTGGCGCGGAGGGTGTCAGGGACAGCGGGGGCCGCCTTCTTGCGAGCCCTCGCCGTGCTTTTGACGGTCACGTTCACTCCTCGGTCTGTCCGGCCGCCCGGGGTCGCCGGTGACCGGTCCGGTCACCGCCTCGCGGGGCGCGCGTGGGTGTGCGCACCTACTGCGGGGCAGGTGGTGATCCTGTTCCGACGGCGTCCCTCACGAGAACGTTACCCAGCGTCCGCCCTTGGCGCGCTTGCGCTAGGACGTCCTACTTGTTCAGGGCCTACAACCCCGAGGGTGCCGCGCTCGGACCGCCGTCGGAAGGGTGGGGGTGACGGACGACGTGACGCAGCTCTCAATTCGAGCGCCTTCAGGACACCAGCGCACGTTATCCGGGCAGACGCCCGTACGTAAGGGGGTTCTCGATATCGGTTTCGGATGGCTCCGGCCGGATCACGTCTTTACGACCTTGCGAGCGATAGGTCTTTCGTACGGTGATATGGGAGGCTTTGGACGTGACTGATAACGGACAAATCAGGGTATTCCTGCTCGACGACCACGAAGTCGTCCGACGGGGCGTGCACGATCTGCTCTCGGTCGAGGACGACATCGAGGTCGTCGGCGAGGCCGGCACGGCGGCCGAGGCGATCACCCGGATCCCCGCGGTCCACCCCGACGTCGCGGTGCTCGACGTCCGGCTGCCGGACGGCAACGGGGTCGAGGTCTGCCGCGAGATCCGGTCCCGGCTGCCGGAGATCAAGTGCCTGATGCTGACCTCGTTCTCGGACGACGAGGCGCTGTTCGACTCGATCATGGCCGGCGCCTCCGGCTACGCCCTGAAGGCGATCCGCGGCACCGACCTGATCACCGCGGTCCGGGACGTCGCGGCCGGCCGCTCCCTGCTCGACCCGGTCGCCACCAGCCGGGTGCTCGCCCGACTGCGCGACGGCGGCGGGAAGGAGGACGAACGGCTGGCCCAACTCACCAAGCAGGAACGGCGGATCCTCGATCTGATCGGCGAAGGTATGACCAATCGTCAGATCGGCAACGAGTTGCACCTGGCCGAGAAGACGGTGAAGAACTACGTCTCCAGTCTGCTCGCCAAGATGGGCATGGAGCGACGCACCCAAGCGGCCGCCTTCGTGGCGCGGCACCAGGCCGACCACCAGTACTGACCGACGACGGCACAGAACTGACGGTTTGTCAAGGGCCCCCGCCAGAGGGCCATAACCTCTGGCTGTGACTTTCAGCCAGACCCTCGCCTGCGCCCCGGCCCGCCCCGACCTCTCCGCTCCGCCGATGGGGACCCTCAGCCCGCCCGTCCCGCACACCGCGCTCGTCGAGGTCCTGGCCCGCTACCGGGTGGGGCGGCTGCTGAGCGCCGAACCGGTCGCCGAAGGGCTGCTGAACCGGGGGTACCGGGTCACCACCGAAGCCGGCGCGTACTTCCTGAAGTGCTACGTCGACACCGCCACCGCCGGCCGTCCGAAGGTCCTCGCCCACCACCGCGCGATGGCCGCGCTGAACACCCTCGGACTGCCCGTCGCACCCCCGCTGGCCTGCGCCGAACGGTCCGGCACGGTGGCCGGCTGGGGCGGCCGGACGTTCGCGCTGTTCCCGTGGACGGATGGCCGACACCGGCACGGTACCGAGCTCGACCTCCCGCAGTGCGATGAGCTCGGCGCGCTGCTCGGCCGACTGCACGGCGCGCTCGACGACGTCTGCGCCCCCCTGGACCCGCCCGCCGGCTACCGCAGCGCCGACCCCGCCGACAGCGCCGGACTCGCCCGTGACCTGCGGCGCAGCGCCCGCGAGCACCGCCCGTACGGGGAGCTGGACGCGCTGGTCGAGCAACGGCTCACGGAACGGCTGGAACTGCTCGCCGAGCACGCCCACCGCCGCCCCGTCCCGCAGGCCGCCCCGCCCACCGGCTGGACCCACGGCGACTTCCACGGCCTCAACCTGCTGTACGACGACGCCCCGGCGGGCGGCCGGGTGGCGGCCGTCCTGGACTGGGACAAGCTCGGCCCGCAGCCGCGCGCCGAGGAGGCCGTCCGAGCCGCCACGCTGCTCTTCAACGACCGCGCGTCCGGCGTCCTCGACCTGGTCCGGGTCCGGCGGTACTCACAGGCCTACCGGGCCTCCGGCGCCGCCACCGCCGAGCACCTCGCCGCCGCAGCCCACCGGGTCTGGTGGGAGCGGCTGAACGACTTCTGGATGCTGCAGTGGCGCTACCAGCGGGCCGACCACCGGGCCGACCCGCTCTACCCCGCCTCGGCGGGCCAGCTGGCGTGGTGGTGCCAGGAGTACGAGCAGGTCCTGGACGCCTTCGCCAACTGAGCCGACCGGCCGGGTCAGTTCGTGCCCGGCGTGCCCGGCGCCGTCACCGGCGGGAGCGACTTGGTCGGCAGCGGGTTCTGGGTGCCGCCGCCCGAGGTCGGCGTCGACCCGCCCGTCGACCCGCCCGTCGGGGTCGCCGACGAGCTGCCCGTCGACGTGTGGGTGGGCGTCCCCGTCGTCGTCGGCGTCGGGGACGCGTGCTTGCTCGAACTCGCCGAGGGCGACATGTTGTTGCCGCTGTTCCCGGAGTTGTTCCCGCTGTTGTTGCCGGTGTCGGTCGGCTGCTGCGGCTTCTTGCTGCCGGAGACCGACGCCGGCGGGCTCGGCTGCCCGCTCTGGGTCGGCGTGGTCGGCTCGGCCGTGCTGACCACCGGCGCCGGCGTGGAGGGCACGCCGTGGTCCTTGTTGCCGCCGTCGCCCCCGGTGAGCGCGATCGCGATGCCGGCCCCGGCCGCGACCAGCACGGCGATGCCGCCGGCCACCCAGGCCCACGGTCCGCGCCGCCGGCCGCGCCCGTCGCCGCCGTCGTCCTCGCCGCCACCGCCGTACGAGCCGCCGCCCCCCGAGTACGGGGTGTACGGGGTCAGCTGGTCGCCCGTCCCCTGGTAGGGCAGCGCGGAGGTCTTGTCGCCCGGGCGGACCACGCCGAAGGCCGCGGTGGCCGCCGTCTGGTCCGGCCGGAGCACCTGGGTCGCACCGGTGTCGCCCGGGGCCCCGGCGGCGCCGACCCAGCCGGCCCCGGCCGCGCCGTGCATCTCGCGCAGCGCGTGCTGCACGTGGGCGCGGAACTCGTCGGCGTCCTGGAAGCGGTCGTCCGGGTTCTTGGCGAGCGAGCGCAGCACCAGCGGGTCGAGGCCGACCGGCACCCGGCCGTTGGCCTGCGAGGGCGGCATCGGCAGGTCCTGGACGTGCTGGTAGACCACCGAGAGCGGGGTGTCACCGGTGAACGGCGGGCGCAGGGCCAGCAGTTCGTACAGCATGCAGCCGGCCGCGTACAGGTCGGAGCGGTGGTCGACCGGCTTGCCGAGCGCCTGCTCGGGCGAGAGGTACTGCGGGGTGCCCATGACCATGCCGGTCTGGGTCATCGTGGTGGCCCCGCCGGTCAGCGCCCGGGCGATACCGAAGTCCATCACCTTGACCGCGCCGGTGTTGGTGATGATCACGTTGGCGGGCTTGATGTCGCGGTGGACGATGCCGTTGCGGTGGCTGTAGGCGAGCGCCTCCAGCACGCCGGCGATGATGATCAGCGCCTGGTCGACCGGCGGCGCGTCCTCGTCCGCGAGCAGCTCGCGGACCGTCCTGCCCTCGACCAGCTCCATCACGATGTACGGCGTGGACTCGTCCCCGACGTACTCCTCGCCGGTGTCGTAGACGGAGACGATCGAGTGGTGGTTGAGCGCCGCGACGGCGTGCGCCTCGCGGGTGAAGCGCAGCCGGGCGACCTCGTCCTGGGCCAGCTCACCGCGCAGCAGCTTGACGGCGACGGTGCGGCCCAGCCGCACGTCCTCGGCGGCGAACACCTCGGCCATGCCGCCGCGCCCCAGCCGGTGGGTCAGCCGGTAGCGGCCGTCACCGACGGTGCCCAGCGGTGCGGCGGTGCCGCGACCGGGGGTGTGCGGGCCACCGGCGCCGATGACGGGCGGCAGCGCCGAGGTCGCGGCGTCGCTGCCGGGCTCGGGGATCCTCGGCGTCCCGCCGGTCCGTCCGGCCGCTCGGGCACCCGCGTCGTCGTCCGGCTGCTGCGTCTGTGCCATCGCTCCTCGCCCCGGGCGGTCGCTCGGATCGCGGTGCCCTGTCGCTTACGTATCCCCGAACGCTACCGCTTCCGGCGCGCAGCGTGGCACGCGCGAACCGGCCGGAAACCGTCAGAGCAGGCCATTCCGGTCGGCCGGGGTGTCGACCACCAGCACGTTCGCCGGGCGGTCGGCGTGGCCGAACTTGCCGTTGGTCTTCTTGTCGGCGTTGTTGACCACGATCGCGATGATGATGCCGGCCAGGACGAGCACGCCGACGATGATCCCGACCACGACCACGGCCGTCGAGCAGCCGCCGCCGCTGGGCGCCTTGGGCTGCTGGTACGGCGGCATCGGCTGCGGCGGCGGGGTGTGCGCCTGCTGCGGGCCCCCCTGCTGCTGGAAGGGGTGCGGCGTGTGCGGGGCCTGCGGACGCGGCGTCTGGTAGGCCGGCGGCGGGGTCTGGTACTGCGGCGGCGGCTGCTGTCCCCCTTGCTGGAGGTACTGCGGGTGCGGCGTGTGCGGGGCCTGCGGACCCGGCGTCTGGTACGCCGGCGGCGGAGTCCGGTACTGCTGCTGCGGCTGGAACGGCGGCGGGGTCTGCGGGGCGGCGTGCACCGAGCGCGGGCCCTCGTTGATCACCAGCGGGGTGCTGGCCTGCAGCTTGTGCCCGTTGCCGCCGCCCTTCGCGGCCTCGATCAGCCGCTCCGCCTCATCCCGCATCGCGGCCGCGCTCTGGAACCGGTGCGCCGGGTCCTTGCGCAGTGCCTGGGCGACGAAGGCGTCCACCTCGGGGGTGACCGAGCGGTTGAGGGTGGAGGGAGCCGGCGGCTCCTCCTGGACGTGCTTGTAGGCGATCGAGAACGCCGAGTCGCCGTCGAAGACCAGCTGGCCGGTGAGCATCTCGAAGAGCATCACGCCGACCGAGTACAGGTCGGAGCGGGCGTCCACCGGCTTGCCGAGCGCCTGCTCGGGCGACAGGTATTGCGGGGTGCCGACCACCATGCCGGTCTGGGTCATCGACGTGACGCCGGATTCCAGCGCCCGGGCGATGCCGAAGTCCATGACCTTGACATTGCCCTTGCGGTCGAACATGACGTTGCCGGGCTTGATGTCGCGGTGCACCAGGCCCATGTCGTGCGAGGCCTCCAGCGCGTTCAGCACGCCGACGGTGACCTTCAGGGCCGCCTCGGTCGGCATCGCGCCGTACTGGCCGATCGCCTCGTTGATCGCCTCGCGCAGGCCCTGGCCGTCGATCAGCTGCATGACGATGTACGGCGTGCTGGAGCCGTCCGGGGCGATGTCCTCGCCGCTGTCGTACACCGTGACGATGTTCGGGTGCTCCAGCCGGGCCACCGCCTGGGCCTCGCGGCGGAACCGCTCCTTGAACGAGTCGTCCCGGCCCAGCTCGCTGTGCATGCTCTTCAGCGCGACCTGCCGGTCCAGCACGCTGTCGTAGGCGAGGTGCACGGATGCCATGCCGCCCTCGCCCAGCAGCCGCTGCAGCACATAGCGGCCGTTGCCCAGGGAGAAGCCCTCGACCGCGTTGCCGTGCTCGCTCATGGTCCTCTGCTCCCCCTCGGCGCGGCCGTGCTTGCCGCAACCGTGACGTTCGGTCTCGTCCGTGCGTGGTGGGCCCGGCCCGCTGGCCTGGCGGACCCCTGTCGCGGCGGTTCGACCGGCCTGCGACAGGGGTCAGGGTATCGGCTCGCGCCGACGGTGATCGGCCCAGGGCCGTTCCTGGGCCCGGGCCGTCGGCACCGGATCCCGGCGGTGCGGCCCGCGGCGGATGGTCGTGGTACGTCCCGTCCGGCGGGCCTGCCCGGCTACCGGCGGGTACCGCGGCAGGTCCGGGTCACAGGTACGGGCCGGAGCGGATGCCGCGGCCCTGGCCCGGCTCGTCCTCGTCCGGGTCGCCGCCGTGCAGGCCCGGCGGCAGCGCCCGCCGCATCTGCTCCAGCTGGGCCCGCGCCGCCATCTGCTGGGCGAACAGCGCGGTCTGGATGCCGTGGAACAGGCCCTCCAGCCAGCCGACCAGCTGGGCCTGGGCGATCCGCAGCTCGGCCTCGGTCGGGATGCTGTCCTCGGTGAACGGCAGCGACAGGCGCTCGAGTTCGGCGACCAGCTCCGGGGCCAGACCGAGTTCGAGCTCCTTGATCGAGCTCGCGTGGATGTCCTTCAACCGGGCCCGGCTCGCCTCGTCGAGGGGCGCCGCCCGGACCTCCTCCAGCAGCTGCTTGATCATGCTGCCGATGCGCATGACCTTGGCGGGCTGCTCGACCATCTCGGTCACCGGGAGCTCACGCGGCATGTCGTCGTCGTCCCCGTCCCCCACCGGGCCGCCGAAGCCCTGGCCCACGGGCAGCCCGTCCGGTCCGACGATCAGCACCTTCTGGCCGTCCTGCGGCTGCCCGCCGGCGGCCTGGTAGGGCTCCTGCGACGAGCGCTCGTTCATCGGATTCGTCATGAACAACATTCTCTCTCACTGGGGTTGGTCGGGCGGAAGCCCCCGTGCGTCCCGCCGTCCTGCGCCACCCGTGACGAAGGTACGCCCCTGCGGGCCGCGCGGGAATCCGTACGGGTACTCAGATCCCGCGCCCCGCACCCCGGCCACTCCCCGACACCGCGCCCGGGCCACCGAACCCGCACCGAACCTCCACCTCCGAACCGCCCCTCCGCGACCACCCTCCGAAACCCCTCGCCCACCCCGAGCAACCCGGTCCCCTTCCCCCCGGCTCAGTCCTTCCGCAGCCTCAGCCCGACCAGCCCCAGCCCGCAGCCGATCAACCCCAGCCCGACCCCCAGCGGGAGCTGGGTCGTGGAGGCGTCCTGCCAGCGGGCGGGGAGGACGATGGGGATGGCGGCGGCCGCGACGGGCTGGCCGGCGGCGGCGGTGACGGTGTCCGGCGCGACGGCGTCACCGGGGGCGGTCGGGTCCGGGCCGTCCGGGTCGGCCTCCGGTCGGTCGATCTCGACGCTCTGGTCCTGGGCCTGCTCGGGAGCCTGGTCGACGGCCTGATCGGGCACCTGGTCCGGCACCCGCTCCGGCACCTGCTCCACGGCGGCGCCGGGCCGCTCCGGCAGCGACGCCGGGTGGTGCCGGTGGGCCCGGGGGAAGTCCCCGTCCGGGTGCGGTCGCGGCACCGGGTGCCGCAGCGGCAGGGCCGACGGCCTGGGTGCGGTCGAGGACTCCGGCCCCGCCGCACTCGCCGCACCGCTCGACCCGGCACCCGGCATCGGGAAGGGCCGGGGGGAGGGGGACACCCCCGCCGAAGGCGACGGCATCGCCACCGCCGCCGAGGCGGCGGCCAGCGGGAGCGTGAGCCCCAGCACGGCCGCCGCGAACAGCCGCTGGGCACGGCCCGGGCACGGGATACGGCGGGCACGACGAGTACGACGGTGGTGCGGCGCTACGGGCAGCGGCCCGAGCCATGCGTGCGGTGATGCGGCCACGGTCGGAGTCCTTCCGACGGCCGCCCGCGCCCGGGGGCGAGGCGGCGGCGGGACAGCTCCGGACCAGCGTCGCACGGCCTGACAATCCGGGCATTTCGGACGCCAAGCCGAGCATCAGACCAGCCACCGAGCCGGACACCGAGCCGACTGCCCGCCGCACCGCCCTCAGGCCCGCAGCACGACCTTCCCGACCTGCTCCCCGGCCTCCAGCACCCGGTGCCCCTCGCCCGCGTCGGTCAGCGGCAGCACCCGGTCCACCACCGGCTTCACCACCCCCGACTCGACCAGCGGCCACACGTGCTCCCGCACCGCCGCGACGATCGCCGCCTTCTCCGCCAGCGGCCGCCCGCGCAGGTTGGTGGCGACCACCGCCGCCCGCTTGCGCAGCAGGGCGTTGAGGTCGAGCTCGCCCTTCACCCCGCCCTGCAGCCCGATGATCACCAGTCGCCCGTTGACCGCCAGGGCGTCCACGTTCCGCTGCAGGTACTTGGCACCCATGATGTCCAGGATCACGTCCGCCCCGACCCCGCCGGTGGCCTCCTTGAGGGCCTCGACGAAGTCCTGCTCGCGGTAGTCGATCACGATGTCCGCGCCCAGCTCCACGCACCGGGCCAGCTTCTCGGCGCTACCCGCGGTGACCGCGACCCGCGCGCCGACCGCCTTGGCCAGCTGGATCGCCATGGTCCCGATGCCGCTGGCGCCGCCGTGCAGCAGCACGGTCTCACCGGGCCGCAGGTGCGCGGTGAGGAAGACGTTGGACCACACCGTGCAGGCGACCTCCGGCAGCGCCGCGGCCTGCTCCGGGCTCAGCCCCTTGGGCAGCGGCAGCAGCTGCCCGCTCGGCACCGCGACCCGCTGCGCGTAGCCGCCGCCGGCCAGCAGCGCGCACACCTCGTCGCCGACCGCCCAGCCGGACACCCCGGGCCCGAGGGCGACGATCCGCCCGGCGCACTCCAGCCCGGGGTAGGGCGAGGCGCCGGGCGGCGGGTTGTAGAAGCCCTGCCGTTGGAGCAGGTCGGCACGGTTGACGGCGGTGGCCGCCACCTCGACCAGGACCTCGCCGTCGGCGGGCACCGGGTCGGGCACCTCGGCCCAGACCAGTGCCTCGGGACCGCCGGGTACGGGAATCGTCATCGCATGCATGTCCCGAACCTACTGCGCGTCAGGGCGGTCGGCCGGTCAGGGCCGCGGCAAGTGATCGACGTCGCGTCAGCCGCTCGACCTGATGACGATCACCCGGTCGGTCAGCTGCAGCACCGCGGCCTCCGGCTCGGTGTGGTTGAGCACCCGCCGGCCGCGCACCACCGCGACCACCAGCTCCTCGCACTCGCGCGGGCTGTGCCCGGCCTCGGCCCGGGTCACCGGCCGCTCCACCACGTCCAGCCCGTTGCCGTACGTCAGCAGGTCCTCCATCACGGCCCCGGCGTGCGGGCGAACACGACGGTGTGCTCGCTCACGGAAGCCCCAGCAGCTCGACCGTCTCCCCCGCTGCCGCCCCGCCGGGCGGGAGCACGGCCAGCGCCTCGGCCCGGGCGAGTCCGCGCAGCATCGCGGGCCCGTCGAAGGCGACCGGGACGACGCCCTCGGCCGTCCGCCGGACGGGCTGCAGCCGGGTGTCCGTCGGGTGCCCGGGCAGCGCGACCGCGGCGGGCGCGAGGGCGGGGGCGCCGACGGTCCGCCCGCTGCGGGCGTGCAGCAGCGGCAGGGCGAGCGTGACCGTCCCGGCGACGGCGGCCAGCGGGTTGCCCGGCAGCCCGACCAGGTGGCGCCCACCGGGGAGTTCGGCCAGCAGCATCGGGTGTCCGGGGCGGACGGCGACGCCGTCCACCAGCAGCCGGCCACCGGCCTCGGCGAGTGCCCGGTGCAGGAAGTCGACCGGTCCGGCGGCCGTCCCGCCGGTGGTGACCACAACGTCGGCGGTGGAGTGCCGCAGCGCGTCCCGGAGCAGTCCGAAGTCGTCGCGCACGGACCGGACTTCGCCGACCTCGGCACCGGCGGCCCGCAGCCAGGGCGGCAGCAGCGGCCCGAGCGCGTCCCGGACCAAGCCCGGCCCGGGGACCCCGGAGGCGAGCAACTCGTCGCCCAGGACGAGCAGGTGGACCACCGGGCGGCGGCGGACGCCCAGCCGGTCGTGGCCGCAGGCGGCGGCCAGACCGAGTACGGCCGGCCCGACCGGGGTGCCCGTGGGCAGCAACTCCTCACCCCGGCGGCACTCCTGGCCGCGCGGTCGGACGTCCTGGCCGGTGGTCAACCGGTCGGGGCCGCGGTCGCGCAGCAGGGTGCCGTCGGTCCGCCCGTGCTCGCGGCGCAGGACGGCGGTGGCGCCGGAGGGCAGTTGGGCGCCGGTGGCGATCTCCACGGCGGTGCCGTCCGCCAGCGGCGTCGACTCGGCCGCTCCGGCCAGCACCCGGCCGGTGACCCGCCACGGGCCGGGCCCGGCCACCGCCCAGCCGTCCATCGCGGAGGTGTCGAAGGCGGGCAGGTCGGTGAGGGCGCGGAGCGGTTCGGCGAGGGTGTGGCCGAGCGCCTCGGCCAGCGGCAGCCCGATCGCGGGCAACGGGCGCAGCCCGGCCCGGCGCGCGGTCTCGCGGGCGCGGGGCCAGCTCAGCACGGCTGGGCCGGTGGGCGGGGCGGCCACGGTGGTCTGCCCGACCGCGCTCACTGCTCGCCCGGCCGGCCGGCCGCGACCCACCCCTCGGCGAGGGCCTCGGTCCGCCGGGTGGCCTCGGCGACCGCCTCCGGGCCGCCGCCCCGCCGGGCGGCCGCGTAGCCGATCAGGAAGGCGGTCAGCGGCGCGGCCGGCCGCTCCACTCCGTGCGCGACCACCCGGGCCATGTCGAGCAGACCTCGGACGTCGACGTCCAGGTCGATGCCCAGGTCGGCCTTGACCTCGGCGATCCAGTCATCCAGCGTGCGCTCCATGCGCCCATGCTGCCTGATCGGCGGTTTCCCGAAGGTGTTCACCCCGTGTGCGGGGCGCGTCGTTTCCCTCACAGCCCGGTGGCGGGTGCGGTGAGGGTCACGTCCGGTCGCGTTCCCGGGCCTGCTCCAGGTCCTCCCAGGTGTCGCAGTCGTAGGCGACGTTGTCGGTGTCGGCGACCCGCAGCTGCACCAGCCCGCCGACCAGGCGGCGCAGCGGCTGCCCCTCCGGGTCGCCGAGGGCGGTCAGCGCCGCGCGCAGCGGGGCGGTGCGGTAGGCGGCGGCGAGCGGCTGGTCGCGTCCGCCCGCGTCGACCAGCACGGCGGCGGCCACGCCCGGCCCGGCCTCCTCCAGGGCGGCGGCCAGCCGCTCCACCGTCCGCCGGTCCAGGAAGGGCAGGTCGGCGGCGAGCAGCAGCACGGTGTCCGCCGTGACCAGGTCGAGCCCGGCCGCGACGGCGGCGACCGGCCCGCCGCCGGGCGGCTGCTCCCTGGTCCAGCGGACGCCGGTGTGCGCGGTGGGCCGGGCCGGGCCGACCACGACGGTGGTGCGGGCGCCGGCGCAGGCGGCGAGCACCCGGTCGAGCAGGGTGGTCTCGCCGACGGTCAGGCCGGGCTTGTCGGCCCCGCCGAGGCGCCGTGCGGCCCCGCCCGCCGGAACGATCACGTCGTACGGCGTCATGCGGCCAGTATCCGCCCTTGCGCGGCGGGCCCTGCTCGGCCGCGGCCCTGCCCGGCCGGGTGCTACTCGGCCGGGTCGTCCTCGACGATCTCCGCGTCGACGATCCCGTCCTCCTCCGTCGCCCGGGCGGTGTTGGCCGCCGCCCCCAGCTCCACGATGACCGGCAGCGTCAGCTCCCCGTACCGCTGGTTCATCGCCGTGACCAACGCCTCCGGGTCGTGCGGGTGCCGGGCGAGCAGCCGGTCGAAGTCCTGCAGGTACTCGCCGGTGAAGGCGAGCACGCGGGTGGCTTCGTCGCCCTGATCGGGGGCGCGGTGTCCGGCGATCACCCGGTCCGCGCCGAGGTCGGCGATCCGGCCGAGGTTGTGCCCCCAGGTGGTGCGCTGGGCCGGGGTGGTGTCGGCGGTCCAGACGTGGGTGCCGTTGTAGACGAAGTCCCCGGCGATCACGGTCCGGATGCTCGGCACGTGGACGACGGTGGAGTCCGCGCAGTCGGCCTGGCCGAGCAGCAGGACGGGGATCACCTGGCGGTCCAGCATGAGCGGCTGCGGCAGCAGCGGGGCGGGGATCAGCGGGTGGTCCGGGATGTCGTCGCCGTACACCGGCTTCCACTGCGCGACCTTGGCGGCGGCGGTGCGCCGGATGCCCTCGACCACCGCGGGCGCGGCGAGCAGCTGCGCGTCGGGGAAGAGCTTCAGCACCTCCTCGGCGCCGAAGTAGTGGTCCGGGTGCTGGTGGGTGACCACGATGGCGAGCAGTCGGCGGCCCTTGCCCGCGACCCACTCGGCCAGTTCGCGCCCGGCGCTGCGGGTCAGCTGGGCGTCCACCAGGATCGCGGTCCGCTCGCCGAGGATCAGCGTGGAGGTGGCGAAGAAGGCCGACTCGGGGCCGGTGAAGACGGCGACCTCCAGCGGCCGGGCGAACCGCTCGGCGTCCGGGTGCGCGGCGTGCTCGGGCGCCGGGCCGTCCGCACGCTCCGCGCCGGCGTTCTCCTCGGGCGGGGACGACGTCACGGGCTTGCTCCCTCTGGTGGGCGGTCGGATCTCCTGCGCCCTACAGCATGGGAGTACCGGTGCCCGAATGCGCGGAAGGCGCGCCCGGCGGGGCGCGCCTTCAGGGGCACGTCACACCGCGGCCCGGACGGCGAGCTCCTTGGCCCGGCGGGTGGCCTGCTCCAGGGCCTGGGCCTTGGACTCGGCGGCGTTCGGGATGAAGTCGGCCATCGCGGGGACGGCCGGAGCCAGGGTGAACTCCGGGACGATGAAGTCGACCTCCAGCCCGAGCATCCCGGTCAGCACCTTCTCCAGGTAGGTGGTGACGAACTCGAAGGGCTCGCGCGGGGCGCCCGGCGCGTACGAGCCGCCGCGGGCGGCGACCACGGTGACCGGGGTGCCCTTGGCGGAGGGCGCCTCACCGGCGGTGCGGCCCATCAGGATCACCTGGTCCAGCCAGGCCTTGAGGGTCGAGGGGATCGTGAAGTTGTACATCGGGCTGCCGATCAGCACGGCGTCGGCCCGCTCCAGCTCGGCCATCAGCTCGTCGCGCAGCACGAAGGCGGCGGCCTGCTCGGGGCTGTGGACCTCGGCCGGGGCGAAGCCCGCGCTGATGCCGTGCACCTCCAGGTGCGGGATCGGGTCGGCGGCGAGGTCCCGGTAGATCACCGTGCCCTCGGGGTGCTCGGCCTCCCAGGCGGCCCGGAAGGCGGCCGTGACCTCGCGGGAGACGGAGCCGTCGGTGACCGCGGACGAGTCGATGTGCAGGAGCGTGGGCATGGCGTACCTCCAGAGAAATTAGTAGCTGCTGATTTCCCTGCAGCTGCAACTAAGGTAGCAGCTTACTTTTCTGCAGTCACTAGTGAGGGTCGAGTACGCTGGATCCATGGCCCAGCACGAGGTAGTGACCGACGGAGTCCCGACCGCCCTCGACGCGGGCGAGGCCGGCGCCCACAGCGGCTGCCAGAACGTCGACCCGGCGATCGGCCGGGTCTTCATCCTGCTCGGCAAGCGCTGGACCGGCATGCTGCTGGGCGTGCTCAACAACGGCGGCCAGGCCTACTTCTCCGAGCTGCGCCGCGCCGTCCCGGGCATCAGCGAGCGGATGCTCTCCGACCGGCTGACCGAGCTGGCCGAGGCCGGGCTGGTCGTCCGCGAGGTCGACGCCGGCCCGCCGCTGCGGGTCAGCTACCGGCTCACCGAAGGCGGCATCGCGCTCAGGCCCGCACTGCACGAGCTGGCCGTCTGGGCCGACCGCTACCTGCCGGAGAGCGCCCTCAAGAACGGCGGCTGCTGACCCGGGAAGGGGCGTCCGCCCGTCCCCCGGACATGCCGAAGGGCCCGCCCGCTGTCACCAGCGGACGGGCCCTTCGATCAAGCGGAATCTCGGCGCGAGCGGATTCTCAGCGCTTCTTCGCGCCGCGCAGCCGGGCCAGCCGGTCGGAGAGACCCCAGGAGGTCACCCGCCACAGCGCCTCGACCACGATGGTGCGGCTCATCTTGGACGCGCCCAGCTCGCGCTCGACGAAGGTGATCGGCACCTCGGCGACCTTGAACCCGGCCTTCACCGTGCGCCAGGCCAGGTCGACCTGGAAGCAGTACCCGGCCGAGGCGACCTCGTCCATGCCCAGGCCCAGCAGGGTCTCCTTGCGGAACGCCCGGTAGCCGCCGGTGACGTCCTTGATCGGCACGCCCAGCATCAGCCGGGAGTAGGTCGAGCCGCCGCGCGAGAGCAGCAGCCGCGACTTCGGCCAGTTCACCACCCGGCCGCCCGGCACCCAGCGCGAGCCCAGCACCAGGTCGGCGCCGCGCAGCGCGCCCAGCAGCCGGTCCAGCTCCTCGGGCTGGTGCGAGCCGTCGGCGTCCATCTCGACCAGGACGTCGTAGCCGTTGTCGATGCCCCAGCGGAAACCCGCGAGGTAGGCGGCGCCGAGGCCCTCCTTGCCCTTGCGGTGCATGACGTGCACGTGGGCGTCCTCGACGGCCAGCTTGTCGGCCAGCTCGCCGGTGCCGTCGGGGCTGTTGTCGTCGGCGACCAGCACGTGGGCCTCGGGCACCGAGGCCCGGACCCGCCCGACGATCCGCTCGACGTTCTCCGCCTCGTTGTAGGTCGGGATGATCACCAGGACCCTGCCGAGATCAGCAAAACTCTGCTGGTTCACGGTCACGTACAAACCTCTCGGCCGATGGCGGGGAATCTCAGAGCACCGTCACCCGCACGCTGGAACGCGGCTCCACCGGCAACCCTCCGACGGGACGACCACGGTGGAGAACTGCGCGCAGGGCGGAGACTACTGCGTCCAGGCATCCTACTACCGCGCCCGGGAACCGCCGGTCCGCCCACGGCACTCCCACCGGTTGCCCGTCGTTTCCCCGCGGGTGACCCCGTTGGGCTAGGGTCGATGCCCTTGCCCGTGCCCGGACCGCCCGCACCGCCGGGCCCGCCCCCGGCGATCCGGCACACCCGCCCGACAGCGAAGGAGTAGGACCGCGCGCATGGACAGGCTCATCAACACCGTCCGCCCGTACGCCTGGGGGTCGCTCACGGCCCTGCCCGAGCTGCTCGGGCAGCAGCCGACCGGTGAACCGCAGGCCGAGCTGTGGATGGGCGCCCACCCCGGCGACCCGTCCCGCGCCGACCGCGGGGATGGCCCGCGCCGACTGGACGAACTCATCGCGGCCGACCCCGAGGGCGAACTGGGCGCCGCGAGCGTGGCCAGGTTCGGCCCGACCCTGCCGTTCCTCTTCAAGGTCCTCGCGGCGGGCACCCCGCTGTCGATCCAGGCCCACCCCACGATCGAGCAGGCCCGGGCCGGCTTCGCCGCCGAGAACGCCCTCGGCATCCCGCTGGACGCCCCCGAGCGCAGCTACCGCGACGCCAACCACAAGCCCGAAATGGTCTGCGCACTGGGCGAGTTCGAGGGCCTTTGCGGCTTCCGCCGGACCGCCGAGGCGGCCGAGCTGATGGCCCGGCTCTCGGTGCCCGGGCTGGACCCGCTGATCGACCTGCTGGGCGTGAAGGACGAGTCCGAGGCACTGCGCGGCACGCTCGCCGCCATCCTCACCATGGACGACGAGACCGCCCGGAAGACCACCCGGGAGACCGCCGAGACGCTGGCGGAGTACGACACCGGCGATCCGGACTGGTACTACGCCCCGTACGCCCGGATCGCCAAGGACTTCCCGGACGACCGCGGCCTGATCGCCGGCATGCTGCTCAACCACGTCCGGCTGGAGGCCGGCGAGGCCCTCTACCTGGGTGCCGGGGTGCCGCACGCCTACCTGTCCGGCGTCTGCGTCGAGCTGCAGGCCAACTCCGACAACGTGCTGCGGGCCGGCCTCACCCCGAAGCACATCGACGTCCCGGAGCTGCTGAAGGTCGTGGTCTTCGAGTCCGGCGCCCCCGAGGTGCTGACCCCCGCCCCGGTCGAGGGCGTCCCGGGCGAGGAGCTCTACCCCGTCCCGATCGACGAGTTCCGGCTCTCCCGCTTCACGCTGGACGGTGTCGAGCGCTCGATCGACGGCCGCACCCCGCAGATCCTGCTCTGCACCGAGGGCGGCGCGCGCCTCACCGCCGCCGACGACACCGTCCTGGACCTCGCCCGCGGCCAGTCGGCCTTCCTCCCCGCCACCGGCACCCCGACCCGCCTCTCCGGCACGGCCGGCACGCTCTTCCGTGCCACGGTGACCATCTGACCCCCTGACGGGCCGCGAAAACCGAAGGGGCCGGGGGCAGGAACGGTTCCTGCCTCCCGGCCCCTCGGCCTGCTCAGTCGGTCCGCTGGGCCGAACCCGAGCCCGCGCCCGAACCCGACCCCACGCCCACGCCGGTACCCACCAGCGCCGGCTCTGCCGCCCCCGACGCCTGCGCCGGGACGGCGCCCGCCGACGCGACCGGCCCCGGCGCCTCCGGGGACTGCTGCGGCCACCGCCGGTTCGCCGCCGTGGTCAGCTTGCGGCCCAGCTTCTGGAACGGCAGCTCCACCAGCCGGTACACCAGCCAGCAGGCCACCAGCAGCACCGCGACGTACCCGAGCACCCAACCCCACCGCTCCGTGAACGGCAGCGAGGCCAGCTTGTCCGGGTAGTAGTTCCGGTCCCAGCCGAACCGCCACAGCAGGAACGTCTTGACCGGCCAGTGCAGCAGGTAGACCGAGAAGCTCACCGCGCCCAGCCAGACCAGCGCGCGCGGCATCCGCCGGTTGCGCAGCAGGAAGAAGAAGCCGAACGACGCCCAGGCCGCCAGGTAGGCGTTGGTCCACGCCGTCCAGGTGAAGGTCGAGGTCGCCGCCCCCATCGCGCCCCGGTTGTACATCCACCCGACCAGGGCGCCCGCCACCACGACGAAACCGACGGACATCCAGGCCTCGATCCGCGCGATCTGCCCGTGCTGCGCCCGGTAGATCACCGTGCCCGCGAACATCGTCGCGAAGATGGTGAAGGTCTCGTACGCGGTCGTCCGGCCGTTGGTGAACACCAGTACCAGGCCGAGCCCACCCAGCAGCAGACCGCCGGTCCGGGCCAGCGAGGCGTTGCCGCTGAGCATGCAGGACACGCCCATGCCCACGATGGCCACGGCGGCGACCGTGAGGTTGGTGATCGCCTCGGCGCTGGTCTGCAGGCTCCACGACGGGATCACGACGCCCAGCGCGAGGGCGATCGCCGCCGCCCCGACCGCGATCGGTGCGCTGCGCCGGTGCCAGCCGAACGTGAAGAGGCTGCTGACGAAGAAGTAGAAGAGCATCTCGTACGTCAGCGTCCAGCTGATGCTGAGCCCGTTCACCACGCCCAGCACGTCCGTCAGCATCAGGCCGTTGCCCGCCAGCCAGAGCTTGTCGTGGTGGTAGCCGTCGAAGGTGAGGACCTGGTAGTCGTGCGGCAGGACCAGCTCGGCGAACAGCATCGACACGATCAGTGCCGGGTAGATCCGGAAGACCCGGCTGATCCAGAACGCCCGGATGTCACCGCGGCGCTCCAGCGAGGCCGGGATGATGTACCCGCTGACGACGAAGAAGGCGATGACCCCGTAGAAGCCGAGGTCGAAGTTGGCCGAGATGGTGGCGCCATGCGGGATCAGCTTCAGGATTTCGAAGTGATGGGCCGCCACGGCCAGCGCGGCGATCCCGCGCAGCGCGTCCAGCCAGCCGAGCCGGCTCCCCGGCGCGGCGGCGCGTTCGCCCCGCCCGGCCCTCCGGGCTCCCCACCGGGCCAGTGATCCCTTGGTCGTCATCCGCCGGACACTAGCCCATCCGGGGGATCCCGCCCCCGGCCGGGGTCAGTCCCCGGTCAAGGGCGGGTCAGGGGCGGGTCAGTCCCGGGTCATGTCGACGAAGCGCGAGTAGTGGCCCTGGAAGGCGACGGTGATGGTGGCCGTCGGGCCGTTACGGTGCTTGGCGACGATCAGGTCGGCCTCGCCCGCGCGCGGGGACTCCTTCTCGTAGGCGTCCTCGCGGTGCAGCAGGATGACCATGTCGGCGTCCTGCTCGATCGAGCCGGACTCACGCAGGTCGGAGACCATCGGCCGCTTGTCGGTGCGCTGCTCGGGGCCACGGTTCAGCTGGGAGAGCGCGATGACCGGGACTTCCAGCTCCTTGGCCAGCAGCTTGAGGTTTCGGGACATGTCCGAGACCTCCTGCTGACGGTTCTCGGCCCGGCGGGAGCCGCCGGACTGCATCAGCTGGAGGTAGTCGATGACGATCAGCTTGATGTCGTTGCGCTGCTTGAGCCGACGGCACTTGGCGCGGATCTCCATCATCGACAGGTTCGGCGAGTCGTCGATGAACAGCGGCGCCTCGCTGACGTCGGGCATCCGGCGGGCGACCCTGGTCCAGTCGTCGTCCGTCATGTTCCCGGAGCGCATGTGGTGCAGCGCGACCCGGGCCTCGGCGGAGAGCAGACGCATGGCGATCTCGTTGCGCCCCATTTCGAGCGAGAAGATCACGCTCGGCAGCTTGTGGTGGATCGAGCAGGCGCGCGCGAAGTCCAGCGCGAGGGTGGACTTGCCCATGGCGGGGCGGGCCGCGATGACGATCATCTGGCCGGGGTGCAGTCCGTTGGTGAGCTGGTCGAAGTCGGCGAAGCCGGTCGGGACACCGGACATCTGGCCGTTGCGGGAGCCGATCGCCTCGATCTCGTCGAGGGCGCCCTCCATGATGTCGGCGAGCGGCGCGTAGTCCTCGTTGGTGCGCTGCTCGGTGACGGCGTAGATCTCCGCCTGGGCGGCGTTGACGATCTCGTCCACGTCGCCCTCGGCCGCGTAGCCCATGCCGGCGATCCGGGTGCCCGCCTCGACCAGGCGGCGCAGCACGGCGCGCTCGTGGACGATCTGGGCGTAGTACTCGGCGTTGGCCGCCGTCGGGACGGAGTTGACCAGGGTGTGCAGGTACGAGGCGCCGCCGACCCGCTGCAGCTCGCCGCGCTTGGTCAGCTCGCCGGCCACCGTGATCGGGTCGGCCGGCTCGCCGCGGGCGTACAGGTCGAGGATCGCGCCGTGGACCATCTCGTGCGCGGGCCGGTAGTAGTCGGCCGGCTTGAGCACCTCGACCACGTCGGCGATGGCGTCCTTGGAGAGGAGCATGCCGCCGAGGACGGACTGCTCGGCGGCGAGGTCCTGCGGGGGGACGCGCTCGAAGCCGTCCACACCGCCCCCGCCGCCGCCCTCGCCCTCGTCGTCGCGGCGGTCGCGCTTGCCCTTCTGGAAGCCGCCGCCCTTCTGGAAGCTCCCCTTCTGGAACCCGCCGCCCTGGCCGCCCTGGCCGCCTCGGCCGCGGGAGACCGGGAGCCGGTCGCCGGGACCGTCGGGGAAGGGTGCGTCGTCGAAGGCGCCGGCCGGGAAGGGGTCCTCGGCGGTCTGCCAGTCGTCCTCCGGCGGCGGCGCGTCGTGGTCGTCGTACTGGGGGCCGGTCACGCGTGTTCCCCGATCAGCGAGTGGTGCGAGTTGGAGCGGGAGCCGCTCCTCTTTGTACGTCACGGCACCGACAAATCGGACGCCGGGGCGGGTGGGAGTGTCGGGCGGAGAGCCCACGCTAAGGCGCCGGGTGCCCTTGCGCCAAGGCGGTTATCCACAGGGGGTGTGGATGAACGGCCCCGACCTGTGGAGAACTGCCGCAAAGCTGTGGACACCCCTGTGGACGTCCCTGTGGATAACCGGACGATCGATCCACCGTCAACCTGCTGACCTGGGATTACCTCTTCCCGGGCCTGTGCATGAGAAATTCTTCACACACCCCCGAACGGCTGTGGGCACGGAGCGTGCGAGCGGCGTCGCTCAGGATTTCGAGTAATGACTGAATACCCATGGCACTCATTACCTGTGGATGAGTAGCCTGGACGCCATGACCGCCACGCCCTCCAGACGCCGGCACGACCGGGAGATCCTCTCCCTGGCCGTCCCCGCCTTCGGCGCGCTGGTCGCCGAACCCCTCTTCCTGATGGCCGACTCGGCGATCGTCGGCCACCTCGGCACCCCTCAGCTGGCCGGGGTCGGCGTCGCCTCCGCCGCGCTCACCACCGCGACCGGCGTGTTCGTCTTCCTCGCCTACGCCACCACTGCGGCGGTCGCCCGCCGGATCGGCGCCGGGGACCGCCGGGGCGCCGTGCAGCAGGGAATCGACGGCATCTGGCTCGCCCTCGGCCTGGCCGTCCCGGTGGTCCTGCTGACCCTGCTGGCAGCTCCCTGGGTGGCCGAGGTCCTGGGCGCCTCGCCGACCGCCGCACCGCACGCGGTGACCTATCTGCGGATCAGTGCCCTGGGCATCCCGGCGATGCTGATGGTGCTGGCCGCCACCGGCGTGCTGCGCGGACTCCAGGACACCCGTACACCCCTGCTGGTGGCCGTCGCGGGCTTCACCGCCAACATCGGCCTGAACGTCGGACTGGTGTACGGCGCCGGGCTCGGGGTGGCCGGCTCGGCCTGGGGAACCGTGCTCGCGCAGACCGGGATGGCCGCCGCCTACCTGGTCGTGGTGGTCCGCGGCGCCCGCCGGGAGCGGGCCTCGCTGCGGCCGGACGCGGCGGGCATCCGGGCCAGTGCCAAGGCGGGCGGCCCGCTGCTGGTCCGGACGATCAGCCTGCGCGCGGTGCTGATGATCGCCACCGCGGTGGCCGCCCGGCTGGGCGACGACCAGGTGGCCGCGCACCAGATCACCATGACGCTGTTCAGCTTCCTGGCCTTCGCCCTGGACGCCATCGCGATCGCCGGCCAGGCCATCATCGGCCGCTACCTGGGCGCCTCGGACGTCCCGGGCGCGAAGGCCGCCACCCGGCGGATGGTCGAGTGGGGCATCGGCTCGGGGGTGGTGCTCGGCCTGCTGGTGGTCGCCGCCCGCCCGCTGTACGTCCCGCTGTTCACGCCCGATCCGGCCGTACGGGCCCAGCTGGACACCGCCCTGCTGCTGCTCGCGCTCAGCCAGCCGGTCTCCGGTCTGGTCTTCGTGCTGGACGGGGTGCTGATGGGCGCCGGGGACGGCCCGTACCTGGCCTGGGCGGCGCTCGCGACCCTGGCGGTGTTCGCCCCGACCGCCTTCGCCGTCCCGGCCACCGGCGCCGGTTTGGCCGGGCTCTGGTGGGCGATGAACCTGTTCATGCTGGTCCGCGCCGCGTTCCTGGTCCATCGCGCCCGCGGCGGCAAGTGGCTGGTCACCGGAGCCGTCCGCGGGTAGCCCGGGGCCCGCGCACCCCGGGAACGACCGAGGGCCGGACTCCCGGAGGAGTCCGGCCCTCAGGCCACTGCTACGGAACTCAGGCAGCGACGACCGCGATGTCCAGGTTGGCCTGGACGTCGGAGTGCAGCTTGACCGAGACCTTGTGGGTGCCCACGGTCTTGATCGGCGAGGCGATCGCGACGGCGCGCTTGTCCACCGACGGGCCGCCGGCGGCCTTGATGGCCTCGACGACGTCGGCCTGGGTCACCGAGCCGAAGAGACGGCCGGCGTCACCCGAGCGGACGGCCAGCTTGACCTGGACGCCCTCCAGCTGACCCTTGACCTCGTTGGCGGCCTCGAGGGTCTGGATCGCGTGGATCTTGCGGGCGCGACGGATGGCGTCGACGTCCTTCTGGCCACCCTTGGTCCAGCGGATGGCGTAGCCACGCGGGACCAGGTAGTTGCGGGCGTAGCCGTCCTTGACCTCGACGACCTCGCCGGCGGAGCCGAGACCCGGCACCTCGTGCGTGAGGATGATCTTCATTATTCGGTCACCCTCTCTTAGCGCGCGGTGCTGGTGTAGGGCAGCAGCGCCATCTCACGGCTGTTCTTCACGGCCGTGGCGACGTCACGCTGGTGCTGGGTGCAGTTGCCGGTGACCCGGCGGGCACGGATCTTGCCGCGGTCGGAGATGTACTTCCGCAGCAGGTTCGTGTCCTTGTAGTCAACGTAGTTGACCTTGTCCTTGCAGAAGACGCAAACCTTCTTCTTCGGCTTGCGAGCAGGCGGCTTCGCCATTGTGTGCTCCATTTGGGGTTCACGACCCGGCGGGCGTCCGGGGACGCCGCGGCCGGGCCGCACGAAATCTGTCAGCTCTTAGAACGGGGGCTCTTCCGAGTAGCCGCCGCCACCACCACCGGACGGGGCACCCCAGCCACCGCCCTGGTTTCCACCGGACGGGGCGCTGGAGGCCCAGGGGTCGTCGGAGGGGCCGGACTGGCCGCCGGAGTTTCCACCCCAGCCGCCGCCCTGCTGGCCGCCACCGCCGCCGCCCCAGCCACCGCCGCCCTGGCCGCCGCCCTGCTGGCCGCCGAAGCCGCCACCGGGGGCGCCGGACCGGTTGGCCCGGGTGACCTTGGCGGTCGCCGACCGCAGGCTCGGGCCGACCTCGTCGACCTCGACCTCGAAGACCGTCCGCTTCTCGCCTTCCTTGGTCTCGTAAGACCGCTGGCGCAGTCGGCCCTGCACGATGACGCGCATGCCGCGCTGCAGCGACTCGGCCACGTTCTCCGCCGGCTGCCGCCAGACGTTGCACGTGAGGAAGAGGCTCTCGCCGTCCTTCCACTCGTTCGTCTGACGGTCGAAGGTGCGGGGGGTGGACGCGATGCGGAACTTCGCGACCGCCGCACCCGACGGGGTGAAGCGCAGCTCGGGGTCGTCGACGAGATTGCCGACGAGGGTGATGACGGTCTCGCCTGCCATGGTGGTGATGACCTCTCGGGAAGATGTCCGTTCACCGCTGTTTCACGTGAAACAGCGGACGCGAGCTACCCGAGACCCGAAGGCCTCAGAGGTGGCTCAGTGGGTGTCCGGGCGCAGGACCTTGGTCCGCAGAACCGACTCGCTCAGGCCCATCTGGCGGTCGAGCTCCTTGACGACCTCAGGCGTGGCCTTCAGGTCGATGACCGAGTAGATGCCCTCGGACTGCTTGTTGATCTCGTAAGCCAGACGGCGACGACCCCAGGTGTCGACCTTCTCCACCTTGCCGCCCGCGTTGCGGACGACGGTGAGGAAGTTCTCGATCAGGGGGGAGACAGCGCGCTCCTCGACCGACGGGTCGAGGATGACCATCACCTCGTAGTGACGCATGGGTAACCCACCTCCTTTGGACTCAGCGGCCACGGTCTCTCCGTGGCAGGAGGGTTGTGCGTAGCGTCGGCACCGGAGCAGTGACGACTCCGGCCCACCGTAGCGGGCGGGTCCGACAGTCGAGCCCCGCACCACCCGGAGGGGGGCGTCACCCGGAAGAGGGCGCAAGGGGGCACAACTACACCAGTGCAGACGGCACAGCCTACCCGCACCCGTACGGCCGAACAAAACGCATAGGGGTTGTGAGACCGACCCAACCGCCGCAATCTGGACGGAACGGGATTCCTGCCCGTTCGTCTCCACGCCAGGAGGTGGGACTCATGGCCCAGTCCGTCCACCGCATGCCCGCGCTCACGCTGAACACCGACGGCCACCCGCACCCCCGAGAGAACACCCTGGTGGCCCTGACCGCCGTCCTGGGCGTCATCGCCTTCACCACCTCGTTCTTCTACAACCTGCACGTGCTGACCTCGTGGACCGGTCTGGCCGGCATCGTCACGGGGCTCTGGGGCATGTTCGTCTCGGTCACCACCGCCGAGCGCTTCGTCCTGATGATCACCCTCGGCGCGTCCGCGATCGGCTTCTACCTCGGCATCGCCCGCGGCGGCCTCTGGGGCTGAGCCCGCGCCCGTCGGACCGCCCGTACGGAACCCTCGGCGCCCCCGTCGCGTATCTGCAAGAAGACAGGTACGCGACGGGGGCGCCGTCGTGCCCGCCCCGGGCAGGCGCCCGGGCCCCGGACGATAAGGTCAGCCCGAGAACCCGGGGCCCACCGCAGCCCGACCGACGAGGAGCACCGAGCAATGAGCCTGCGCCTGAGGACGATCACCCGCGAGGAGCACCTCGCCTTCATCAGGAGCCGCGCCTCGGCCAGCCACATGCAGGTGCCGTCGTGGGGCGACGTGAAGGCCGAGTGGCGGTCCGAGTCGATCGGCTGGTTCGACGACGCCAACCAGCTCGTCGGCGCGGGCCTGGTGCTCTACCGCCAGCTCCCGAAGCTCAAGCGCTACCTCGCCTACCTGCCCGAGGGCCCGGTCATCGACTGGTTCGACCGTGACCTGGACCGCTGGCTCTCCCCGATGCTGGCGCACCTGAAGTCGCAGGGTGCGTTCTCGGTGAAGATGGGCCCGCCGGTGGTCATCCGCCGCTGGAACGCCCCCACCATCAAGGAGGCCATCGCCGGCAAGGAGGCCAAGCGGCTTCGCGACGTCGAGGCCGACTGGTACGAGCCGCGCGCCTTCGAGATCGTCGACCGGCTGCGCAAGGCCGGCTGGCTGCAGGGCGAGGACGGCGGCGCCGGCTTCGGCGACGTCCAGCCCCGCTATGTCTTCCAGGTGCCGCTGGCCAACCGCTCGCTGGACGACATCCACAAGAACTTCAACCAGCTGTGGCGCCGCAACATCAAGAAGGCCGAGAAGAGCGGCGTCGAGGTGTTCCAGGGCGGCTACGACGAGCTGCCGATCTTCCACCAGCTCTACCTGGTCACCGCGGAGCGCGACAAGTTCACCCCGCGCCCGCTGTCCTACTTCCAGCGGATGTGGAAGGCCCTCACCGCCGAGGACCCGAACCGCATGCGGCTCTACATCGCCTACCACGAGGGCGAGCCGCTGGCCGCGACCACGATGCTCGTGGTCGGCGAGCACGTCTGGTACTCCTACGGCGCCTCGGCCAACCACAAGCGCGAGGTCAAGCCGTCCAACGCCGTCCAGTGGCGGATGATGCGCGACGCCTACGCCCTCGGCGGCGGCGTGTACGACCTGCGCGGCATCAGTGACACCCTGGACGAGAACGACCACCTGTTCGGCCTGATCCAGTTCAAGGTCGGCACCGGCGGTCAGGCGGCCGAGTACCTCGGCGAGTGGGACTTCCCGCTCAACAAGCTGCTGCACAAGGCCCTCGACATCTACATGTCCCGCCGCTGAGGAGGCTGACCCGATGACGCTGTCGCTCTACCTCGACACCGAACGCTGGCGCACCCACCAGCGCTCCGTCCTCGCCGAGTTCCCCGGCCTGGTGCCGGTCGCCAAGGGGAACGGCTACGGCCTGGGCAACCACCGGCTGGCCGAGGAGGCGACGCTGCTGGGCACCGGTGTGCTCGCCGTCGGCACCGCGTACGAGGCGGCCGACGCCGCGGAGTGGTACGGCGGCGAGCTGCTGGTGCTCACGCCCTACCGGGTCGGCGAGGAGGTGCTCCCGCTGCCGCACGCCCGGGTGATCCGGACGGTGGCGAGCGTGGACGCGCTGCGGACGCTGCACGGTACCCGGGTGGTGGTGGAGTGCATGACCACCATGCGCCGGCACGGCGTGAGCGCCGAGGACCTGCGCACCGTCGCCGCCGAGCTGGAGGGCGTCTCCTTCGAGGGCCTGGCACTGCACCTGCCGATGGACCGGCCGGACGGCTCCAGCCCGGTTGAGGAGGTCGCGTACTGGGTGGACACCGCCCGGGCGGCCGGGATCCCGGTGCACACCGTGTTCGTCAGCCACCTCGGCGCGGCCGGCATGGAGCAGCTGACCCAGCGCTACCCCGGGACCGTCTTCCGGGCCCGGATCGGCACCCGGCTCTGGCTGGGCGACCACGCCGCGCTGGAGGTCCGGGCCACCGTCCTGGACGTCACCCCGGTGAAGAAGGGCGACCGCTACGGCTACCGCCAGCACCCGGCGCCGGCCGACGGCCACATCCTGGTGGTCGCCGGCGGCACCGCGCACGGCATCGGCCTGGAGGCGCCCAAGTACGTGGCGAGCATGGGCGCGCGGGCCAAGGGCATCGCCCGGGCCGGTCTGGCGACCGTCAACAAGACCAAGTCGCCGTTCCACTGGGCGGGCAAGCAGCTCTGGTTCGCCGAGCCGCCGCACATGCAGGTCTCCCTGCTGTTCCTGGACGGCGAGACCAAGGCCCCCGCGATCGGCGAGGAGCTCGGTCTCCAGGTCCGCCACACCACCACGCACTTCGACCGCGTGGTGGACCGCTAGACGTCACGCGGCACGGGTCACGGCTTCTCGGCCGGCTCCGGCAGTTCCGGCTCTCGCAGCCACTGCTCGGGGCCGGCCGGCGCGTACGCGGCGTAGCTCTCCTCCTCGTGCAGCCGCCGGGCGGCGCCCAGCACGAAGACGTCCGGGGCGTGGTCGAGCACCCCCCCGGAGGGGTCGTCGCTGCCGTCCCAGCGGACCGGGTCGCGGTCCGGGTGGAGGATGTCGCGGACGACCAGGGTGACCAGGTAGAGCGTGCCGATCAGGTGCAGCCCGATCGCGAAGTGGTACCAGGCCTCACCGATGCCGTGTTGCTTGGGCCCGGTGACGAAGCCCAGGTGGGACCAGATGCCCAGGGTGTAGAGCACCTCGCAGGCCTGCCAGATCAGGAAGTCCCGCCAGCGCGGCCGGGCCAGCACCGCGAGCGGCAGCAGCCAGAGCGCGTACTGCGGCGAGTACACCTTGTTGACCAGCACGAACAGCGCGACCACCAGGAAGGCCAGCTGCGCGAAGCGCGGGCGGCGCGGCGCGGAGAAGCCGAGCCACGCTGTGGCCAGGCAGCCCAGCACCATCAGCACGCCGATGTAGACGTCGAGGTCGGCCAGCCCGACGCCGCGGGTCTGCATAAGGATCAGCCAGACCGAGCCGTAGTCCTCGCCGCGGTGCTTGCTGAACACGTAGAACGTCGACCAGCCCTGCCAGTTGGCGAGCATGATCGGCAGGTTGACCAGCAGCCAGGAACCCACCGCGCCGCCCAGCACCGCCCGGAACTCGCGCCACTTGCCGGCCCGCCAGCAGAGCACCAGCAGCGGGCCGAGCAGCAGCAGCGGGTAGAGCTTGGCGGCGGTGGCCAGGCCGATGAAGACGCCGGCCCAGCCCGGTCGGGAGCCGGCCCACCAGGCCATCGCCACGGCGGCCAGCGCGACCGCGAGCAGGTCCCAGTTGACCGTGCCGTTGAGCAGCAGGACGGGCGCGAGCGCGAACAGCAGCGCGTCCCAGGGGCGGCGGCGGTGGGTGCGGGCGAGCGCCACGACCGCGACCACCGCGCAGGCCATCAGCAGCCCGGCGTTGATCGCCCAGAACCACTGCTCCTGGCTCTGCTGGTCGCCCCCGCCGGGCGTCAGCCAGGCCGCGACCTGCATGAACAGGCCGGTCAGCACCGGGTACTCGAGGTACTGCAGGTCCCCCGAGGAGCCGGGGATGCGGTCCACGTACGGGTGCAGCCCGGCCGCGAAGCCGCGTCCGGAGAACAGGTGCGGGATGTCGCTGTAGCAGGCGTGGATGTACTGCGGCGAGCCCGGCTGGAACCAGGCCTGCTCGTAGCAGGGCAGCTTCTGCACCATGCCGAGCACCGAGACCACGATCACCGCGAGTGCCAGGAAGCGCGCCGGGATCCACCAGGAGACGCCGAGCAGCGCCCGGCGTCCGGGCGGCCCGCCGAACACCTCGCTGCCGGCCGCCGCCACCGGGTCCTCGTCGGCCGGGACGACCACGGTGTTGGCCGGCGGCGCGGCCGTGGCGACGGCTGCCGGGGTGGGCCCTGCGGCGGCGCCGGACCCGACCGGGCCGGCGGTTTCGTCACGATCGCTCGACGTCATGCCGGACATCCTGCCGCACCGGCTCCGCCGGGACGAGGAGGACCCCGCAACGGTCTGCGGCCGTCCGCGGCGTGCCCGGCCCGCGGGCCCCGACGAAAACGGCGGTGGCGGCCCTCCGAGGAGGACCGCCACCGCCGTTGCGGGTCTGCCGGGCCGCTACCCGCCGGTCGCGCCGGTGTTGGTCGGCGTGGGCTTGCCACCGCCGCCTCCGGTCGGCCCGCCGCCACCGCCCGGTGTCGAGGTGCCCGTGGGCGTCGGCTGCTGCGTCTGGCAGCCGGGCAGTCCCGGCAGCAGGCAGGTGCTCGTCGGGCGCGGGGGCCTGGTCTTCGTCGGGGTCGGCTGGTCGCCGGGGCAGTCCACGCCCGGCACGCAGGTCGGGGTGGGCACCGGCGCCGGCGGCTGGGTGGGCTGCGTCGGCTGCTGGGTCTGCGCCGGCGTCGACGGGGTGTCGTTCGTGGTCGGCGTCGGCACCGAGCTGGCCGTGGACGGCGCACCGGAGGAGTCGACCTCGCTGCCGATCGGCTGCGGCTTCGGGAAGTCCAGCTTCTTGTCGTTGGCCAGCGCGACCTTCATGTACCGGGTGAAGACGTCGGTCGGGATGTCACCACCGTGGATGGACTCCTTGCCGCCGGTGCCCTTGAGCGACTGCCGCTGGTGCTGGGCCGGGTCCTCGCGCCACATCGCGATGCTGGTCACCAGCTGCGGGGTGTAGCCGACCCACCAGGCCGACTTGTTCTCGTCGGTGGTACCGGTCTTGCCCGCCACCGGGCGGCCCAGCGCGGTGGTCTTGGTGCCGGTGCCCTTCGCCGCCACGTTCACCAGCACGTCGGTGACGTTGTCGGCGACGTTCGCGTCCAGCGCGACCTTGGGGTCCTTCTTGCCGAAGCCCGGGCGCTCCCGGCCGTCCACCTCGACCTTGGTGACCGAGTACGGCTCGGCCTCCTTGCCGCTGGCCGCCAGGGTGCCGTAGGCGGTGGCCATCCGGATCGGGCTGATGGTGGAGGTGCCGAGCGGGAAGGTCGCGGTCTTCGGGTCGGCGAGGCTGTCCTTGCGGACGCCCATCTGCACCGCGATGTCGGCCACGTTCTGGCCGCCGACGTCCTGGTTGAGCTGGACGAAGGGCACGTTGTACGAGTACTGCATGGCCTGCCGCAGCGAGACGTAGCCGTGCTTGCTGGAGTCCTCGTTCTTCTGGTGGTACGGCTTGCCGTCGTCGCCGATCACCAGCGAGCCGTCCGGCTTGCGGATCTCGGACAGGTCGTCGGCCAGGTAACGGCTGTCGGCGTTGATCTTCTTCGGCTTGCCGTCGTCGCCCTTCGCGGTCTGCACGCCGACCTGCATGGCGGTGGCCAGCACGAAGGGCTTGAAGGTCGAGCCGACCTGGACGCCGGTGGCGTCGGCGTTGTTGTCGAAGTGGCCGTTCTCCACGCCGTCACCGCCGTAGAGGGCGACGATCGCGCCGTCGCCGGGGCGGATGCTGGCGGAGCCGAACTGGATGTTGGTGTCGTTGTCCGGGCGCTTCTGCGGGTCGAGGTTCTCGGCCTTGACGTCGTCCACGGCCTTCTTCAGGGCGTCGACCTTGTCCTTCTCGAAGGTCGTGTAGATCTTCAGGCCGCCCTTGTCGAGCTCGCGCTGGGTGATCGTCTTGTCGCTGTTCATGACGTACTTGTTGGCCGTGTCGACCAGGTAGCTGATCTCACCCGTCAGGTTGGTGGTGGGCTTCAGCGGGACCGGATCCGGGAACGTGGTGCACTTGGCCCGGTCCTCCGGGGTGATGGCCTTGGTCTTCACCATCTGGTCGAGGATCCACGACCACCGCCCGACGGCCCGTTCCTTGTTGTTCGGGTTGGTGGGGTCGTAGTACGCCGCGCCCTTGAGCAGGCCGGCCAGCATGGCGCTCTGGCAGACGTTGAGCTCCTTGGCGTTGATCCCGTAGTACGCCTGGGCGGCGGCCTGGGCGCCGTTGGCGCCGCGGCCGAACCAGCTGGTGTTCAGGTAGCCCTTGAGGATCTCGTCCTTCTCGAGCTTCTGGTTGATCTTCAGCGTGATGAAGAACTCCCGCACCTTGCGGGTGAGGGTCTGCTCCTGGCTCAGGTAGGCGTTCTTGACGTACTGCTGGGTGATGGTCGAGGCGCCCTGGGTCTCACCGCCCTTCGCCATGTTGTAGACGGCGCGCAGCATGCCCTTGGGGTCGATGCCGCTGTCGTCGCGGAAGCTCTGGTTCTCCGCGGCGATCACGGCGTTCTGCAGGTTGGGGCTGATGTCCTCGAGCGGGACGATCTGACGGTTCGTCTGACCCTTGCGGGTCATCTCGCTGCCGTCCGCCCAGTAGTAGATCGTGTTCTGGCCCTGCACCAGCTTGTTCATGTCCGGGATCGTGGTGGTCTGGTACAGGTAGAACACCAGGCCCACGAAGCAGCCGAAGACCAGCAGGAAGCCGCTCAGCCACTGCTTCCAGGACGGCAGCCAGCGCCGGATCCCGGTCTTGCCGAACCGCGGGTAGTCGATGAAGCGCTTCTTGCCGGGCCCGGCGGCCGCGGCGGAAGCCGCAGCGGCGCCCCGCTTGCCGCCGCTGCCGCCCTTCGCCTTCTTCTGTCCGGCCTTGCGCATCTCCGCACGGGTCATCCGGGGCTGCTGAGCGGTCTCCCGGACACCGGGCGGGCGCTTGCGGGCGATCCCGTCCGAGCTCAACTCGTCGGGCCCAGGCCCGCCCCGACGGCCGCCGCCTCCCGCGGGCTGCTGCCCGTCGCCGCCCGGGTCGGGCGTCCTTCGCCGTCGCTCGCTCATCTTCCAGTACTCCTCGCCAGGCATCTCCAGCCTGAAGGCAGGGGTTCACGTCCAATGCCCGCAAACCGCCCAAACCCGGAGGTGGTCTTCGTGCACACGCGACAGCGTACGCAGCACGGAAATACAACTAATCGGGCATCATTCGCCAATAACCGCAAAACGGCGACAGATCATTACACGCCCGTTGCCAAGCCCACCCGCGCGTCGGCTTGTGATCACATTCACGCGCACCCCCCGCCCGTTCCCGGGGAGCGGGACTTGCCCGTTCCGGGGGGCGGGTTTACTGTTCTCGATATATCGAGCCGATACATCGAAGCTGAATACCGCCGGACGCGCTGGAATACTGCGGATGCAGCGGCCGGACGGAGGCCGAGCGAGGGGAGGACGACAGCAAATGGGCAGGCGCTCAGGAGTGCTGGAGTTCGCCGTTCTCGGCCTGCTCCATGACGCTCCGATGCACGGCTACGAGCTGCGGAAGCGGCTCAACATCCTGCTCGGCACGTTCCGGGCCCTCTCCTACGGAACGCTCTACCCCTGTCTGAAGAGCCTGGTCGCCCAGGGTTTCCTGGTCGAGGACAACCCGGACGTCGAGTACGTCCCGGCCACCGCGCTCAACGGCAAGCGGTCCAAGATCGTCTACCGGCTGTCCGCCGAGGGGAAGCAGCGGTTCGAGGAGCTGCTCGCCGACTCCGGCCCGGACGCCTGGGAGGACGAGCACTTCGGCGTCCACTTCGCGTTCTTCGGCCAGACCGACCGGGCCGTGCGGATGCGCGTCCTGGAAGGGCGCCGCGGCCGGCTCGAGGAGCGTCTGGAGCGCATGCGCAACTCGCTGGCCCGCGCCCGCGAACGGTTCGACGACTACACCGTCGAACTACAGCGGCACGGACTGGAGTCGGTGGAGCGCGAGGTCCGCTGGCTCAACGAGCTGATCGAGACCGAGCGGTCCAACCGCACCGGCCGGACGGGACCCGCCACCGGCGGGAACTCCGCCGCCGGACCCCCCAACACTTCGGACGGCCGTGGCCAGGAGACCGGGTCCTCGGACCCGTCCGGGCCACCGTACGACCGCCCGGGGCGCTCCGCCCAGGAGCGCTGACACCGCGCCAGCCCTGTGCCGCGCGGCGGGAGCGGGCGCCTCGCGCCCACTCCGACCAGTCATCGAAGGAAGCACGAGAGTGCCGTCGATTCCGGCGGTCCTCATGAGATCACAGGGAGCCCGAATCATGGGTTCGGTTCGCGTAGCAATCGTGGGCGTCGGCAACTGCGCCGCGTCGCTGGTGCAGGGTGTCGAGTACTACAAGGACGCCGACCCGGCGGGCAAGGTCCCCGGGCTGATGCACGTCCAGTTCGGTGACTACCACGTCCGTGACGTGGAGTTCGTCGCCGCCTTCGACGTCGACGCCAAGAAGGTCGGCTTCGACCTGGCCGACGCCATCGGCAACAGCGAGAACAACACCATCAAGATCTGCGACGTGCCGCCGACCGGCGTCACCGTGCAGCGCGGCCACACCCTCGACGGCCTGGGCAAGTACTACCTCGAGACCATCGAGGAGTCCGACGAGGCCCCGGTCGACGTCGTCCAGGTCCTCAAGGACAAGCAGGTCGACGTCCTGGTCTGCTACCTGCCGGTGGGTTCCGAGGCCGCCGCCAAGTTCTACGCCCAGTGCGCCATCGACGCCAAGGTCGCCTTCGTGAACGCCCTGCCGGTGTTCATCGCGGGCACCAAGGAGTGGGCGGACAAGTTCACCGAGGCCGGCGTGCCGATCGTCGGTGACGACATCAAGTCCCAGGTCGGCGCCACCATCACGCACCGCGTGATGGCCAAGCTGTTCGAGGACCGCGGTGTCATCCTCGAGCGCACCATGCAGCTGAACGTCGGCGGCAACATGGACTTCAAGAACATGCTCGAGCGCGAGCGCCTGGAGTCCAAGAAGATCTCCAAGACCCAGGCCGTCACCTCGCAGATCCGCGACCGCGAGCTGGGCGCCAAGAACGTCCACATCGGCCCCTCGGACTACGTGGCCTGGCTGGACGACCGCAAGTGGGCGTACGTCCGCCTCGAGGGCCGCGCGTTCGGCGACGTCCCGCTGAACCTGGAGTACAAGCTCGAGGTCTGGGACTCCCCGAACTCCGCCGGTGTCATCATCGACGCCGTGCGCGCCGCGAAGATAGCCAAGGACCGCGGCATCGGCGGCCCGATCCTGTCGGCGTCCTCGTACTTCATGAAGTCCCCGCCGGTCCAGTACTTCGACGACGAGGCCAAGGAGAACGTCGAGAAGTTCATCCGCGGCGAGGTCGAGCGCTGAGCTCCGAGCGCTGAGCATTCGTAGCTCGTAGCCCTCCGGAAGGGCCCACGATCACCGGATCGTGGGCCCTTCGCCTTTTCCCGGCCCCTTGTTTCACGTGAAACGTCAGCCGGTTCCATGGCACTCTGGGCGGGTGGCGATCACCGAGAACGGCAGCATCCACCAGTCCGCGCACCGCGCCACGCTCCTCGCCCTGCTCAGGGGCCGCGACTTCCGGCGGCTCCTGACCGCCCGGGTGCTCTCCCAGCTCTCGGACGGCGTCTTCCAGGTCTCGGTCGCCGCGTACGTGGTCTTCTCCCCCGAGAAGCAGTCCTCCCCCGCCGACATCGCCTCGGTGCTGGCCGGGATGCTGCTGCCGTTCTCGGTGATCGGCCCGTTCGCCGGGGTGCTGCTGGACCGCTGGCGCCGCCGCCAGGTGCTGTACTTCGGCAACCTGGCCCGTTTCGGGCTGGGCCTGGTCACCGGCGCGCTGCTGCTGGCCAGGGCACCGGGCTGGCTGTTCATCGCCTCCGCCCTGCTGGTCACCGCGCTCAACCGGTTCATCCTGGCCGGCCTCTCCGCCGCCCTGCCCCGGGTGGTGGAGCAGGACCGGCTGGTCACCGCCAACGCCCTCTCCCCCACCCTCGGAACGGTCGCCGCCGCCACTGGCGGGGGCATCGGCTTCCTGCTGCACCAGGTGATGGCGCCCGGGCCGAAGGCGGACGCCGCCCTGGTCACGGTCGCCGCGGTGCTCTACCTGTCGGCCGCGCTGGCCGCCCGCCGGATGGACCGCGACCTGCTCGGGCCGGAGCAGCACGAGGACCGCCCGCCGCTCCGCCAGGCGCTGCTCCGGACCGCCGTCGAACTCGGCGCCGCGGTGCGCCACCTGGTGCGGGACTGCCGGCCCGCCGTGCACGCGCTGGCCGCCGTCACCGCGGCCCGGTTCTGCTACGGCGTGCTGATCGTCGTCGTGGTGATGCTCGCCCGCTACACCTTCAACGACCCGGCCGACAGCGCCGCGGGCCTGGTCACCCTCGGCCAGGCGGTCGGCTTCTCGGCCGCCGGGTTCTTCGTCGCCGCGGTGATCAGCCCCTGGTGCACCCGCCGGCTCGGCCTGGCCGGCTGGATGACGGCCTGCCTGGTCGCCCCGGTGGTCTTCGTCCCGGCGCTCGGCCTGAGCTTCACGCTGGTGCCCTGCCTGATCGCCGCCCTGCTGCTCGGGGTGGTCACCCAGGGCACCAAGATCTGCGCCGACACCGTGGTGCAGGAGACGGTCGAGGACGAGTACCGCGGTCGCGTCTTCGCCATCTACGACGTGCTGTTCAACGTCGCCTTCGTGGTCGCCGCCGTGGTCACCGCGCTGGTGCTGCCGCTGTCCGGCCGCTCGGTCGCGGTGGTCGTCGGCGTCGCCGTGGTGTACGCCGGCACGGCTGTCCTGTACCTGCGGGCCGCCCGCCGCCGCCCACTTCCCTGACCAGCTCTCCACAAATCCCCCGGGACTCGGGACAAATTGCGTCCGACCGAGTCGCTAAGGTGTCAGACCTGTCGGAGCGACAGCACTCTGTCTCGGGGGACGAACTGATGAGCACACCACCCAACCCCTACGGGCCGCCGCAGCCGGCTCCGGTGGGACCGCCCGCCGCGCCGTACGGCGCGCCCGTCCCCCCGCCCGCCGCGCCCTACGGAGCGCCGCCGCCCTACGGAGCGCCGCCGGCCTACGGACCGCCGCCGTCGTACGGTCAGCCCCCGCACGGGCAGCCCCCGTACGGGCAGCAGCCGTACGGGCAGGCGCCGTCGCCGTACGGGCAGCAGCCGCCCGGCGGGGCGTACGGCTACCCGCAGCCCGGCGCTCCGGCACCGGTCGCCCCCGCGAAGAAGAAGCTCGGCTTCAAGTCCAAGCTGAAGGCCGTCGGCCTGGTCTGCGGTGGCATCGCGCTGGTGGTCGGGTACTTCGTCGCCGGTCCGAGCGTCAGCAGCGCCAAGCCCGGCGACTGTGTGCAGGTGAGCGGCTCCCGCGACGTCGACATCGTCAAGTGCACTGATTCCAAGGCGAATTACCGCGTACTGTCGAAGTTCGAAGGAACCACCGACGTCAACCGCTGCAAGCAGACGCCGCAGACCACCAGCGCCGTCTCGGGCAAGAGCGGCCGCCGCTGGAACAAGAAGCGGTACGTGCTCTGCCTCGGTCCGATGACGCCCGCCACCACCGGCCTCCCGCCGGTGAAGAAGTCCTGAACCCTTCCGCCACTCCGTCTCCGGGGGACCACTTGTCCGTTCCGCCTCCGCCCCAGATGCCGTACGGTCCGCCGCCGGGCGACGGCAACCCCTACTCCTCCGGCGGAGGCTACGGCGCACCGCCACCGCCGCCCGGACAGCCCGGGTACGGCTACCCGAGCGCCCCGCCGCCGCCCGAGCAGCCGTACGGCTACCAGCAGCCGGCGCCGGGCTACGGCTACGGGTACCCGCCGCCGGGCCCGACGGACGGGGTGACCTGCCGGTTCTGCGGCGGCTACCCGGCGGTGAACGCCACCGTCCGCGGCCACCAGGGCCTGCTCGTGGCGTACCGGATGCTGCGGATGTCCGGCCCGTTCTGCCGCACCTGCGGGACGGCGACCGTGCGCGACATGTCCGCCCGGACGCTGGTCCAGGGCTGGTGGAGCCTGGTGTCGTGGCTGCTGACCCCGATCACCCTGCTGCTGAACCTCGGCCCGCACAACAAGTTCAAGCAGCTGCAGCCGCCCGTCCCGGGCAGCCACGGCCCGCAGCTCGACCCGGGCGTCCCGCTGACCCGGCGCCCGCACATCGCGATGCTGGCGGTGCCCGCCTCGCTCGCGGTCACCATAGCCCTGGCCGCGACCGGGGTCCTCGGCCCGGCGAAGAACGACACCCCGTCCAGCCCGATCACCGCGGCACCGTCGCCGTCCTCCACCGTCACCTTCGCGCCCTCCCCGCCGCCGGCCTTCCCCTCGCCGACCTTCACGATCCCGGCGGTGCCGAGCATCACCCTCCCCCCGGTCACCACCCCGAGCGCCCCGGCCGACGACACGGACGCCGTGGACGCCGCCAAGGCCGGCGACTGCCTGCACAACGAGAACGGTCCGGCCGGCGAGACCACCGACACCCATCCGAAGGTCTCGGTGCTGGCCTGCACCGACCCCAAGGCGCAGTACAAGGTGATCTACAAGTACGTCGCCACCTCCGACGAGAAGGTCTGCGAGAAGCAGCCGAAGGCGGACAGCTGGTACACCCGCACCTACACCAACTTCCCGGCGCTGAACTACGTGCTCTGCCTCAAGAAGATCAAGTAGCCCGCCGCACGCGCGAGGGGTGGCCCCGGCCGAGTGCCGGGACCACCCCTCGCGTCGTGTCGGAAGCCGCAGCCGTCGTGTCAGCCCTGCTGCTCGGTCCACCAGGCCCGCAGCGCCGCGACCGCCTCCTCGTGCTCCATCGGGCCGTGCTCCAGCCGGAGTTCGAGCATGTGCTTGTACGCCTTGCCGACCTGCGGACCGGGCTTGAGGCCGAGCAGCTCCATGATCTCGTTGCCGTCCAGCGCCGGGCGGATGGCGTCCAGCTGCTCCTGCGCCTTCAGCTCGGAGATCCGCGCCTCCAGGCCGTCGTAGGTGCGCGAGAGGGCGGCCGCCTTCTTCTTGTTGCGGGTGGTGCAGTCGGAGCGGGTCAGCTTGTGCAGGCGCTCCAGCAGCGGCCCGGCGTCGGTGATGTAGCGGCGCACCGCGGAGTCGGTCCACTCGCCGCCGCCGTAGCCGTGGAAGCGCAGGTGCAGCTCGACCAGGCGCGAGACGTCCTCGGTGAGCTCCTTGGAGTACTTGAGCTCGCGCATCCGCTTGCGGGTCATCTTGGCGCCGACCACCTCGTGGTGGTGGAAGGAGACCCGGCCGTCCGACTCGAAGCGGCGGGTGCGCGGCTTGCCGATGTCGTGCAGCAGCGCGGCCAGCCGCAGGGTCAGGTCGGGGCCGTCCTGCTCCAGGTCGACGGCCTGCTCCAGGACGGTCAGCGAGTGCTCGTAGACGTCCTTGTGCCGGTGGTGCTCGTCGCGCTCCAGCCGCAGCGCGGGCAGCTCGGGCAGCACGTGCCCGGCCAGGCCGGTGTCGACCAGCAGCCGCAGGCCCTTCACCGGGTGCTTGGCCAGCAGCAGCTTGTTGAGCTCGGCCTGGACCCGCTCCGCCGAGACGATGGTGATCCGCTCGGCCATCGCCGTCATCGCGGCGACCACCTCGGGCGCCGGGTCGAAGTCGAGCTGGGCGGCGAAGCGGGCGGCCCGCATCATCCGCAGCGGGTCGTCGGAGAAGGACTCCTCGGGGGTGGCGGGGGTGCGCAGCACCCGGGCCTCCAGGTCCTCCAGGCCGTGGTGCGGGTCGACGAAGCCGCGGCCGGGCAGGTCGACGGCCATCGCGTTGACCGTGAAGTCCCGGCGGACCAGGTCCTCCTCGATCGTCTCGCCGTAGGTCACCTCGGGCTTGCGGGAGGTACGGTCGTACGCCTCGGAGCGGTAGGTGGTGATCTCGATCAGGAAGGAGCCCTCGGGGGTGTCCTTGCGGGCGCCGACGGTGCCGAAGGCGATGCCGACGTCCCAGACCGCGTCCGCCCAGCCCTTGACCAGCTTGAGCACCTGCTGCGGGCGGGCGTCGGTGGTGAAGTCCAGGTCGTTGCCGAGCCGGCCGAGCAGCGCGTCCCGGACCGAGCCGCCGACCAGCGCCAGCCGGTGACCGGCCGCCTGGAAGCGGCGGGCGATCTCGTCGGCGACCGGCGACACCCGCAGCAGCTCTTGCAGGCCCATGGTCTGGGCCTCGCTCAGGCCTGGTACGACCAGGGCGGCGGTGCTGGGACGGTCGGTGCGCGTGGTGGGCTCATTGGCAGTGGACACGGCTCACAAGGGTACGTGCCCCGGCAGGTCAACCGCCCGCGCGTTTTGGGCGTCTCATCCCACAGCCCGCAACACTGCACCGCTGACTGCATCGTTACCATGCCGGTGGACGAGTCTCGGGCACCGGACAGGGGATGCGGTGTCGCGTGCCGCCACGGCCTGCGCCGCCCACGCCTGGGGCGGTCCCGCGGCGGCAGTGCGGTGACGGCGTCGGGCGAAGAGTTCCAAGCGTTTCAGAATTCCAAGAGTTCCAAGAGTTCCAAGAGTTTCACCGAAGACCGTCGGGCGGACCGCGCCGGGCGGGACGGACAGCATCAGCAGCGAGCGAGCGAGAACGGCGAGGGCGAAGCGAGTGAGTGAGCCGGCACGGCACTCGGGCCTGGGGGCGCACCGACAGCCTGGACGGGCCGAACGCCCCGCCGAGGGACGTCATCCGGTCCGCCGGGCGGGCATGCGCCTCGCCGCCGCCTGCGCGGCCGCCCTGACCCTCTTCTCGGCCGCCCCGGCCGGTGCGCTGCCGTCCGGCGGCAACACCCGGCAGGGCGGCGACTTCAGCTCGACCGAGTACCCGGTGGTCCTGAGCATCGAGTCGCTGGCCCCGCAGGTGGCCGTCCCCAACGGCACCGTGACGATCACCGGGCACGTCACCAACGCCGGCAAGTCCGCCCTCAAGGGCGCCCACGCGGCCGTCCGCAAGCCGTGGTCCGGCAGGCCGCTGGACCGGCGCAGCGACCTGGTCAACGTGGACGGGCGCACCACGCCGATCGACCGGGACGGCATCGAGCTGGACAGCCCGCAGTACGCCCTGCCGGAGCTGAACCCGGGCCAGACCCTGCCGTACACCCTGAGCGTCGCGGTGAACGACCTCGGGCTGTCCTCGACCGGCGTGTACGAGCTCGCGGTGGACGCCTGGGGCTCCACGGCCGACAACTCGCACGACCGGGCCCTGGGCATCGCCCGGAGCTTCCTGCCGTACAACCCGGGCGGCGCCGAGGCGCAGCCGACCAAGGTCGCCACGATCTGGCCGCTGGTGCACGCGCCGGTGCTGACCGCGCAGACCGTCGCCGACAACGACCAGTCCATCCCGGTGCTGCGCGACGACAGCCTGGCCACCGAGTTCGCCCCGGGCGGCCGGCTGTACGAGCTGGTCGACACCGGCGCCAAGCTGCCCGGGCTGACCTGGGTGGTCGACCCGGACCTGCTGGACGCCGCGTTCGCGATGACCAGGCCCTACCGCGTGCAGAACCCGGGCACCGAGGCCGCGGGCAAGCCGGCCAGGGACGACAACACCGTCCTGCGGGGCGGCTCGGCCGCCGCCACCGCCTGGCTGGACAAGCTGCGGGCCGCCGCCGCCAAGCCGGACAGCCAGGTGGTCGCGCTGCCGTACGCCGACCCGGACATCGCCTCGATCGCCCACAACGGCGCCGACCTGTCCGGGATGCCGACGGCGCTGAACAAGGCGGCCACGGCCGGTCGGCTGACCGTCGAGGGCCGGCTCTCGGTGGACACCCGCTCCGACGTCGCCTGGCCGTACCAGGGCTACGTCGACCAGCAGATCGCCGCCCTCGCCCAGCAGGCGGGCAGCGGCCTGGTGCTGGCCAACGGGGCGAGCATGCCGGAGCCGGACGCGCTGAACTACACCCCGAACGCGGTGCGCCCGATCGGCAACGGGCAGAACGCCGTGGTCGCCGACGAGACGGTCTCCGGGCTCTTCCAGAAGGAACTGAGCACCGCGAAGGAGCAGACCGACGCGACCCAGCGCTTCCTCGCCGAGACCTTCGCGATCACCCACGAGCAGCCGCAGAACCAGCGCGGCCTGCTGATCATGCCGCCGCGCGACCTGAGCATCACCACCGCCAAGGTGCTGGCGAGCGCCCTGCAGGCGGCGTCCGGCAAGTGGATCGCCCCGGTGAAGCTGGACGCGGTGGCCCAGTCCTCACCCGATCCGAAGGCCAACACCGGCGTCCCGGCGGCCACCGACTACCCCACCCAGGCCCGCGCCTCGGAGCTGTCGGCGAGCGACCTGGACAGCACCGACCGCATCCAGTACGACCTGGACACGCTGATGCGGGTGCTCACCCTGCCCCAGCGGGTGCGCGGCCCGTTCAACGCCGCCATGGTCCGCTCGCTGTCCACCGAGTGGCGCAGCCACATGTCGGCCGGCAACGACTACCGCAAGGGCGTCACGGGGTACCTGAAGGAGCTGACCGGCGCCGTCCAGGTGCCACCGAAGAAGGTGGTCACCCTGGCCGGTGACACCGGTCTGCTCCAGGTCAGCGTCCGCAACGACCTGACCCAGACGGTCACCAACCTGAAGCTGGTGCTCACCTCGGCGCAGCCGAACAGGCTGAACGTGAGCAAGGAGGAGGAGCTGGTCCTCCCCGCCTCGCAGAGCGCCACCCTCCGCTTCCAGGCCGAGGCCCACAACAACGGGCCGGTCTCCATGACCGCCCAGCTGTGGACCACCGGCCCCAACCCGCGCCCCTACGGCGAGGCCCGGGCGTTCACGGTCGAGGTCACCTCGGTGACCAACGGCGTGCTGTACGTCTTCGCGGGCGCCGGCCTGCTACTGCTGCTGGCCGCGCTGCGCTTCATGCGCCAGCGCAAGCGGCGCGGCGGGCAGCCGCACGAGGACGGCGACCAGCCGGTCGGGGACGACCCGGCGACGGACGGGGCCACGACGGCGGAGCCCGCGGGCGAGGCGGACCGGACGGACGGCCCGGACGGGGCTGCCGGGACCGGGGCGGCGGACGATGCCGCTGGTGACGGTCCTGCGCAGACACCGCGCGGCAGCAGCCCGGATGGCCGGGATCGGGCCTCCAGTGATGAGAAGGTTGGTCCTTGATACCGCCGACCCCCCGCTTCCCCGGGCCGGCCTCCCCCACGACAGCGAAGAGGTGACATGACCGGGCGCAGCGAGGAGCGGCCCCCGGGCCGCGGTGAGAGCCGGCCGGGTGCCGAGTCGCCGTCCGGCGACTGGTACGTGGCCGACACCTACGCCCAGGACCCGTACGCGGACGACGCCTACGGGACCGCGCAGGACGGCCAGGACCCGTACGGTCTGCAGGCCGGTCGGCCGACCGCGCCGCAGCAGCCGGCCGCCGCGTACGACGTGCCGCCGCAGCTGCCGCCGCAGGCCGGCGGCTACCCGACGCCGGTGCCGCCGGCCCCCTACCCGGCGGCGGACCGGTTCTCGGCCCCCGTACCGCCGGTACAGCCCGGCTGGGACACCCCCGCGCAGGCCGACTGGCAGCAGGAGCCCACCCCGGCCCCGGCTCCGGCCGGCGGCCAGTGGGGCGGTGCCGGGCAGCCGCAGCAGCAGTGGGAGCCCGGCCCGGCGCACTCCGCCTGGGACACCGAGACCACCGAGTACGTCGGGGTGGACGCGCTCTTCGGCGGCCACCGGCCGCAGGCCGCGGCCCAGCCGCCGGTGCCGCAGCCCGCCCCGGCTCCGCAGACGGCCCCGCAGGCGGGTCGGCCGACAGCCCCGCCGGCCGGCCCCGCGCCGTACCCGCCGGCGGGCGGCCACCCGGGCCATCCGCAGCACGGACCGGACGGGCAGCGCCCCTTCGTGCCGCCGATCGAGTTCGACCCGCCGCTCTCCGAGGAGGAGGCCACCATGCAGGTGGCCGCCGTCGCGGTGCCCCCGGCGGTCGAGCCGCTGGCGGACCTCGCCGAGGAGCAGGCCGCGCAGCCGGAGACCGCGCCCGCCCCGGCGGCCGGCGGCGGCAAGGTCGCCGGCCTGCTGAACTCCAGCGCGATCATGGCGGCCGGCACGCTGGTCTCCCGCGGCACCGGCTTCGTCCGGACCATGGTGATCACCGCCGCCATCGGCGTCGGCGTCATGGGTGACTCGTACAACGCGGCGAACACCCTGCCGACCCTGCTGTACATCCTGATCGGCGGCGGCGCGCTGAACGCGGTCTTCGTGCCGCAGCTGGTGCGCAGCATGAAGAACGACGAGGACGGCGGCACCGCGTACGCCAACCGGCTGCTCACCCTGGTGATGGTCGGCCTCGGCGGCGTGGTGTTCCTGGCGGTGCTCGGGGCACCCGTCCTGGTCCAGCTGATCGCCCATCCGATGATGGCGAACCCGGAGCGCGCCGAGACCACGGTCGCGATGGCCCGCTACTGCCTGCCCACCATCTTCTTCATGGGCATCCACGTGGTGATGGGCCAGATCCTCAACGCCCGCGGCCGGTTCGGCGCCATGATGTGGACCCCGGTCCTGAACAACATCGTGGTGATCTTCACCTTCTCCGCCTACATCTGGGTCTACGGCGGGTTCGGCTCCACCCACGTCACCCCGGAGTCCATCTCGCCCGAGGGCGTCCGGCTGCTCGGCATCGGCACCCTGGTCGGCCTGGTCGTCCAGTCGCTGGCGATGATCCCGTACCTGCGGGCGGCGGAGTTCCGCTTCCGGCCGCGCTTCGACTGGCGCGGCCACGGCCTGGGCAAGGCCGCCCGACTGGCCAAGTGGACGTTCTTCTTCGTGCTCGCCAACCAGGCCGGCTACCTGGTGATCACCCAGCTGTCCACCAAGGCCGGCGACGCGGCCTCGGCGGCCGGGCACGGCGGTGTCGGTCTGGCCGCGTTCTCCAACGCCCTGCTGATCTGGCAGCTCCCGCAGGCCGTGATCACCGTCTCGATGATGAGCGCGGTGCTCCCCCGGCTCTCCCGGGCGGCCGCCGACGAGGACGCCGGAGCCGTCCGCGACGACATCTCCTACGGTCTGCGCACCACGGCGGTGGCGGTCGTCCCGGCCGCGTTCCTGTTCCTGTCGCTCGGCCCGGTGATCGGCCGCTCGATCTACGCGGTCGGCGGCAACGAGACCGTCCTGAACGATGCCACCAACGTCGGCCTGATGCTCTCCGCCTTCGCCCTGGGCCTGATCCCGTACTCGGCCCAGTACGTGATGCTGCGCGGCTTCTACGCCTACGAGGACACCCGGACGCCGTTCTCCAACACCGTCTGGGTCGCGGTCTGCCAGGCCGGCTTCTCCCTGCTGTGCTGGCTGCTGCTGCCCGCCCAGTGGACCGTGGTCGGCATCGCCTTCGGCTACGGCTTCGCCTACGCCATCGGGGTGATGGTGGCCGTGCCGAAGCTGAAGAAGAAGATCGGCGGGCTGGACACCAAGCGGATCGGCAGGACGTACAGCCGACTGGCCGCCGCCTGCGTCCCGGCCGCACTGGTCGGCCTCGGCGCCAGCCTGGCGGTCCAGCAGGTGCTCGGCGGCTGGCCGGGCAGCGTCGCCTCCCTCGTCGTGGCCGGCGGCCTGCAGCTGGGCGTCTTCGTGCTGATCGCGAAGCGCCTGCGGATCGAGGAGCTGAACGCCATGCTGGGCATGGTCCGCGGTCGACTGGGTCGCTGACCGTACTCGACGGCCGGACGAGCGGGCGCCCTGACCGGGCGTCAACCGGAGCGCACGGCTCCTCCGCTCGTCCGGCCGAGTGCTGCTCCGCCACCCGCCCCGGGCCCGCCCGGCGACGAGATGGCGACGCGGTGTCCGATCTGCACCACATCTCTCCACCACCAGGCAACCGAGCGGACCCCTCAGCGGTCGTACCCGGTGGAGAAGAGTGGGCACAATTGTCCTGGAGCACAGGGCCGCCAACCCGCGGGCTCCAGCGACTCTCTCAGCCGGGGCGACACAAGGGGAGGCAGGACCACGGTGGCTGATGGCACCAAGGCGGTCGTCGACACGTCAGCAGCTGACGCGGCGGCGGACGAGGCCGCGCTCGCCGCGGCGATCGACGAGGACGAGGACGAGGACGCCCGGCGGACCGTCGGCCCGGAGACCTCCGTCAGCGAGGAGACCTCGGAGATCACCGCACCGCTCTCGGTCCAGGAGATCGCCGCCGAACTGGCCGCCGGCTCCCCCCGGAAGAAGCCCGCCCCCGCGCCCGCACCCGCCAAGCGCCGCCCCACCGACCCGCAGCCCACCGTCGACCCGCGCGACACCGCCACCCTCCCGCGCACCCTGCCCGCACCCCAGCGCCGCAGCGGCGACATGATCGGCCACCGGTACCGGTTGGAGGAGTGCATCTCCCAGACCGACACCTTCAGCAGCTGGCGCGCCGTCGACGAGAAGCTGCGCCGGGCCGTCGGCGTCCACCTGATGGCCTCCGGACACCAGCGGGCCCGCAAGGTGCTGGCCGCCGCCAAGTCCGCCGCCCTGCTCGGCGACCCGCGCTTCGTCCAGGTCCTGGACGCCGTCCACGAGGGCGAGCTGGTCTACGTCGTACGGGAGTGGCTGCCGCACTCCTCCGACCTGGCCAGGCTGCTCGCGAACGGCCCGATGGAGCCGCACGAGGCGTACCAGATGGTCCGCCAGGTCGCCGACGCGGTCGCGGCCGCCCACCGGCGCGGCCAGGCCCACCTGCGGCTCACCCCGCGCTGCGTGCTGCGCACCGACAGCGGCCAGTACCGGATCAACGGCATCGCGGTGGACGCCGCCCTGCGCGGGCTGACCACGGAGGAGTCCGCCGAGGACGCCCAGCGCACCGACACCCGCGCGATCGGCGCCCTGCTGTTCGCCGCGCTCACCCACCGCTGGCCGTACCCGGAGGACCGCTACGACCTCCGGGGCCTGCCGAAGGGCCTCCAGAACGCCGCACCGGACCAGGTCCGCGCCGGGGTCCACAAGGGCCTGTCGGAGCTCGCCGCGCGGGCCCTGTTCGACCACCCGCCGCACCACGCCCAGCCGATCACCACCCCGGAGGAGCTGGTCCGGGCGATCGCGCAGATCCCCCGGATCCGCCCGCCCGAGCCGGAGCTGCCCGCCTTCCCCGTCCCGCCCCGGCACAACACCCACGCCCTTCCCACCGCGCCCAACCCGACCCGGGTGGCCGAGACGACGGTCAACCCGCTGCCCGCCTCCTCCCGCCCCACCGCCTCCCGGCGCACCCGGCGGCGGCTGCGCCGGGCGGTCAAGGCCACCGCCTGGACGGTCGCCCTGGGCGCGATCGGCGTCGCCTCCTGGCAGTTCGTCGACAACCTGCGCAACAACCACGGTGCCGTCGCCTCCCCGCTGCCGTCGGTCAGCACCGCCGCGCCGACGCCGCCCGCGCACCCGACCCCGCACACGCCGGTGCCCATCGCCATCAAGGGCGCGCAGTCGTACAACCCGCTGGGCGACGCGCCGGAGGGCACCGAGACCCTCGAGAAGGCCGTCGACGGCGACCCGAGCACCGCCTGGACCACCGGCTGGTACGTCGACCAGCTCGGCCCCAAGCCGCCCGCCCTGAAGTCGGGCACCGGACTGCTGGTCGACCTCGGCTCGCAGCAGTCGGTCTCCTCGGTGAACGTCCAGTTCACCGGCGGCGAGCAAGCGGCGGAGTTGCGGGTGCCCACCGGGGCCGCCGCCACCAATCCGATGCAGGCCAAGCCGGAGAGCTTCACCGTCGTCGGCAAGAAGTCGGGGACCAACGTCGAGTACACGCTCGACTCCCCGGTCACCACGCGATATCTCTTGATCTGGCTGACCGGTCTGACGAAGGATGGCGACGGCAAGTACCGCGGCCACGTCGCCGAGGTCAAGGTCTCCGGCTGACCGCGCCGCCCGCGCACCGGAACGACGGCTAGGGGTCAAGGGGTGACAGTGGCGGACGACGACGCGGCACTGCTCGCCCGGCACGTGGCGGGCGACCCGGAGGCCTTCGGCCTGCTGGTGAACCGACACCGTGACCGGCTCTGGGCAGTCGCCCTGCGTACCCTGGGCGACCGCGAGGAGGCCGCCGACGCGCTCCAGGACGCCCTGGTCTCCGCCTTCCGCGCCGCCTCCGGCTTCCAGGGCCGCTCGGCCGTCACCACGTGGCTGCACCGGATCGTGGTCAACGCCTGCCTGGACCGCGCACGGCGCAGCGCCACCCGCCGCACCACCCCGCTCGACGAGGACCCGCAGCGGCTCGACACCCTGGTCGGCGCCGCCGAACCGGCCGACTCCCCGGTGGTCCGGGCCGAGCTGCACCGCGAGGTGACCGCCGCGCTCGACGAGCTGCCCCCCGAGCAGCGGGCCGCGCTGGTGCTGGTCGACATGCAGGGCTACCCGGTCGCCGAGGCGGCCGAGCTGCTGGGCGTCCCGGTGGGCACCGTGAAGAGCCGCTGCGCCCGCGGCCGGGCCCGGCTGCTCCCGCTGGTGCGGCACCTGCGCGAGGACGACGGCGGACCGGATGTTTCACGTGAAACACCGGGCACCCGCGGCACCGCGCCACCGCGCCGGGACGCCCGGGGGAACCCGACGGCCGCCCGCACCGTCACAGGGACAGGCCCGAGCACCGGTCGGACGATGCTGGAAGGAGACGCGAGCACACGATGACCGCCCACCCCTCCTCGCCCGACCACGCCGGGGACCACCCCCCGGTCGAGCAGCTGGCCGACCTCGCCGAAGGGCTGGTCGACTCCCCCGAAGCCGTCGAGACGCTGCACCGGCACCTGGACGGCTGCGCCGAGTGCCGCGAGACCGTCGAGGCGCTCGCCGAGGTCCAGGCGCTGCTCGGCGCCGTCGAGACCCCGCCGATGCCCACCGACGTCGCCGCCCGACTGGACGCTGCACTGGCCCGAGCCGCGGCCGAGGCCACCGACACCTCCGACGCCGCTGCCGAGGGCGACCGCGAGGCCGCCGACCGACCGCAGGAGGCCCCTGCCGCCGCCCGCCGGTCCACCGCCCCGGCTCCGCCCGCACGCACCGCCACGGGGCCCTCAGCACCGCCCTCCCGCCCCGCGGGCCGGCCCGCCACCGCCACCGGCCCCGGCCGGTCCCGCCCCCGGCGGCGCTTCGCCCTGCTGCTCGGCACCGCCGCCGCACTCGCCGCCCTCGGGATCGGCGGGGCACTGCTGCTGCAGCCGGACGACCGGACCGGCGGCACCGCGGTCAGCGCGGGTGCCCCGGCAGCCACCGGTGCCGCCGAGCAGAGCGCCCGCACCCCGCACGCCGCGAGCGCCGGCACCGTCTACCGCGCCGACCAACTGGCCGCCCAGGTCCAGCAGCTGCTGGCCCGCTCGGAGAGCGGGCCGGGGCTGCGGGCGACCGGGCAGGCCAAGCCCGAGAGCGTCCTGCCCGCCGAGGGCGCCCGGCCCGAGCCCTCCGCCCCCGCCTCCCCGTCCGCTTCCCCCTCCTCCTGCCCGGCCCCCGCCCCCGGCGTCCCGCTGGCCACCGACCGGGGCAGCTTCGACGGCTCCCCGGTGGACGTGCTGGTGTACCCGCTGCCCGGCCGGACCGATCTGGTGGACGTCTACCTGCGCTCCTCCGACTGCGGCCCCGTCGTCCTGCACCAGAGCGTTCCCAGCCGCTGACCGGCGGTTCCCATGCGATCCACGCCCAGCACGCCACGCCGCTTCCGGAGTTCGGGCACCTGGTACTGATCCGCCTGGGAATGCGGGACACTGGTCAGTCGTTGTCCCGGGCGGCGGAGCAGGACCGCCCTCCCCGCAGCAAACGCGGGTCGCGATGCGAACCAGGAGAAGCAGTGAGCGACGTCCGTAACGTGATCATCATCGGTTCCGGCCCGGCCGGGTACACGGCTGCGCTCTACACGGCCCGTGCCTCCCTCAAGCCGCTGGTCTTCGAGGGGGCCGTCACCGCCGGTGGTGCGCTCATGAACACCACCGAGGTCGAGAACTTCCCGGGCTTCCGGGACGGCATCATGGGCCCCGAGCTGATGGACAACATGCGGGCCCAGGCCGAGCGCTTCGGCGCCGAGCTGATCCCGGACGACATCGTCGCGGTCGACCTCACCGGTGACATCAAGACCGTCACCGACTCCGAGGGCAACGTGCACAAGGCCCGCGCCGTGATCGTCACCACCGGCTCCCAGCACCGCAAGCTCGACCTGCCGAACGAGGACAAGCTCTCCGGGCGCGGCGTCTCCTGGTGCGCCACCTGCGACGGCTTCTTCTTCCGCGACCAGGACATCGCGGTGGTCGGCGGCGGCGACACCGCCCTGGAGGAGGCGACCTTCCTCTCCCGCTTCGCCCGCAGCGTCACGATCATCCACCGCCGGGACACCCTGCGCGCCTCCAAGGCGATGCAGGAGCGCGCCTTCGCCGACGAGAAGATCCGCTTCGAGTGGGACAGCGCGGTCGAGGCCATCCACGGCGACCCGAAGCTGACCGGCGTCACCCTGCGCGACACCACCACCGGTGAGACCCGCGAGCTGGCCGTCACCGGCCTGTTCATCGCGATCGGCCACGACCCGCGCACCGAGCTGTTCAAGGGCCAGCTGGACCTCGACGCCGAGGGTTACCTCAAGGTCGAGTCCCCCTCGACCCGGACCAACATCCCCGGCGTGTTCGGCGCCGGCGACGTCGTGGACCACACCTACCGCCAGGCCATCACGGCCGCCGGCACCGGCTGCTCCTCCGCGCTGGACGCCGAGCGCTACCTGGCCGCCCTGGACGACCTGGAGGCCAAGGCCGCCGCCGTCGCGGTCTGACCCCCGGGCCACCGACCCACCCCGCGGGGGTGTTCCACGTGAAACACCCCCGCCCCCGGCCGGGCAGAAACAGAACGGGTCCCTCCGTTGTTCTCCTGGCAGCAGCCCCCACCGTCCGAACCCGAGGAGTTCCCGTGGCCGGCGCCACCACCACCGTCACCGACGCGACCTTCAAGTCCGACGTCCTGGAGAGCGACAAGCCCGTGCTGGTCGACTTCTGGGCCACCTGGTGCGGCCCGTGCCGCCAGGTCGCCCCGGTCCTGGACGAGATCGCGGCCGAGCACGCCGACAAGCTGACCATCGCCAAGCTCGACGTGGACGCCAACCAGGCGACCGCCGCCCAGTACGGCGTCATCTCGATCCCGACCCTGATCCTCTACAAGGGCGGCGAGCCGGTGAAGCAGATCACCGGTGCCCGTCCGAAGGCCGCGCTGCTCCGCGAGCTGGACGGCCTCATCTAGGTCCTCGGATCGACGACCGTACGGCGGCGGGGCTCCCCGGGTGGGGAGCCCCGCCGCCGTTTCCCGTTCCCGCCGTTTCCCGTCCCGCCGCTCCCCGCTGCTCCGCGCGCGGACCCCGCTCAGAACGGCCGCAGCGCGGGCTCCTTGCGCCCGCCGCCGAGCAGCCGCTCCAGCGCTCCCTCCACGTCCCCCCGCCAGGAGAGCGTGGTCCGCGCCTCCAGCCGGAGCCGCGGGTAGCGGTGGTGCGGCCGGACGGTCTTGAAGCCGACCGCGAGCAGGTGGTCGGCCGGCAGCACGCAGCTGGTCGGCAGCCGTCCGACCGAACCGAAGGCCTCGATCGCCCGCACCCCGCGCCCGATCAGGTCCTTGGCCACGGTCTGCACCAGCACCCGGCCGAGCCCCTGCCGCTGGTAGCCCGGCAGCACCCGGCTGACCATCAGCTGGACGGCGTCCGGCGAGACCGGACTGGTCGGGAAGGACTGCGAGCGGGGGACGTAGGCGGGCGGGGCGTAGAGCACGAAACCCGCGGGCCGGTCGTCCACGTAGACGATCCGACCGCAGGAGCCCCACTCCAGCAGCACCGTGGAGATCCACCCCTCCTTCTCCAGCTCCGGCTTCCCCGACTCCACCGCCTCCCTGGCGCTGACCGGGTCCAGTTCCCAGAACACACAGGAGCGGCAGCCGTCCGGCAGGTCCCCGAGGTTGTCCAGCGTCAGCGGAGCGATCCGGCGTCCCATGCCCGCACCTCCTCCTCCACGTCACGGTCGAGCATTCCCCCACGAACACCGATGGGTGCATGTTTCACGTGAAACAGCGCTCACGTGAAGCATGCACCCATCGGGTCGGTGCCATGGGCCCGGTCCGGCTCAGCCCTGCGACAGCCGCAGACCGTCCTCGCCGGGAGCCATGCTGTCCAGGATCCGGTTGAGGTCCTCCACCGAACCGAACTCCAGCACCACCTTGCCCTTGCCCAACTTGCCGCCGCGCTGCGACACCTCGACCTTCACCCGGGTGTCGAAGCGGTCCGACAGCCGGCTCGCCAGGTCGTTGAAGGCCGGGGAGAGCAGCTTGCCCGCCTTGGGCGTCTGACGCTTGGGCTTCGTCTCCTCCTCCGAGCGCATCAGCACGACGATCTCCTCGACGTTGCGCACCGTGAGGCCCTCGGCGATGATCCGCGCGGCCAGCCGCTCCTGCTGCTCGGTGTCCGGCACCCCGAGCAGCGCCCGCGCGTGCCCGGCCATCAGCGTTCCGGCCACCAGCCGGGACTGGACGGACGGCGGGAGCTTCATCAGCCGTAGCGTGTTGGACACGTGCGCGCGGGACCGGCCGATCCGGTCGGCCAGCTCCTCGTGGGTGCAGGAGAAGTCCCGCAGCAGCTGGTCGTAGGCCGCGGCTTCCTCCAGCGGGTTCAGCTCGGCCCGGTGCAGGTTCTCCAGGAGGGCGTCCAGCAGCAGCTTGTCGTCCTCGGTGGCCCGGACGATCGCCGGGATACGCTCCAGTCCGGCCTCCCGGGAGGCGCGCCACCGGCGCTCGCCCATGATCAGCTCGAAGCCGTCGGCCCCGGTCTGGCGCACCACGATCGGCTGCAGCAGGCCGACCTCCTTGATGGAGGTGACCAGCTCCGCCAGCTTGTCCTCGTCGAAGACCTCACGCGGCTGGCGCGGGTTGGGGATGATCGAGTCCAGCGGCAGCTCGGCGAAGTAGGCACCCGCCGGCTGTGCCTGCCCGGCCTGCTTCTCGGCGGCCGCCCGGGCCGCCACCGTGCCCCGGCCGCTCGGCAGCGTCGCCACCGGGACCGGCGACGGCGCACCGGTCGCCGCCACCGAGGCCGGAGCGGGCGCGGCTGTCGCGGGCTTCGCCGCCGCCCCGCCGTCCACCGGCGCGGCGGGGCGGATCAGCGCCTCCAGCCCTCGACCCAGACCCCTGCGACCACTCACTGATGACCCTCCGTCGTGCCGTGCTGTGCCACCGGGGCGCCGTGCCCCTGCTGGCCGTCCCGCTGCTGACCCACCAGCGAGCCGGTCTGCCCCACCGCACGCAGCGCGAGCTCGCGGGCGGCCTCCAGGTAGGAGAGCGCCCCGGTCGAACCCGGGTCGTAGGTGAGCACCGTCTGCCCGTAGCTGGGCGCCTCCGAGATGCGCACCGAGCGAGGGATCGCCGTGCTCAGCACCTCTTGCTGGAAGTGGGTCCGGACCTCCTCGGCCACCTGGGCGGCCAGCCTGGTCCGGGCGTCGTACATGGTGAGCAGGATGGTCGAGACGTGCAGCGCGGGGTTGAGGTGCGCGCGCACCAGCTCGACGTTCCGCAGCAGCTGGCCGAGGCCCTCCAGCGCGTAGTACTCGCACTGGATCGGGATCAGCACCTCCTGGCCGGCGACCAGGGCGTTGACCGTCAGCAGGCCCAGGGAGGGCGGACAGTCGATCAGGATGTAGTCGAGCGGCTGCTCGTAGGCCGCGATGGCGCGCTGGAGCCGGCTCTCCCGGGCCACCAGGGAGACCAGCTCGATCTCGGCGCCGGCCAGGTCGATGGTGGCGGGGACGCAGAACAGTCCCTCGACGTCGCGCACCGGCTGCACGACGTCGGCCAGCGGCTTGCCCTCCACCAGGACGTCATAAATGGACGGCACCTCGGCATGGTGGTCGATGCCCAGCGCCGTGGAGGCGTTGCCCTGCGGGTCGAGGTCGACGACCAGGACGCGCAGCCCGTGCATGGCCAGCGAGGCGGCCATGTTCACGGTGGTGGTGGTCTTGCCCACCCCGCCCTTCTGGTTGGCGACCACGATCACCCGGGTGGCGGCGGGCCGGGGCAGCCCCTCGCCCGCTCGGCCGATCGCCTGTACCGCAGCCTGGGCAGCCCGCGCGATGGGCGTGTCATCGATCTGGTCGATGGTCTCCGAGTCCTGCATGGGGGTCAGTGTTTCACGTGAAACCGGAGCGGCAACAGTCGCCGCCCGGCCGCGACCAAGGATTCCTGAGAGCAAGGAGCGACGTTTCACGTGAAACACCATGCCCGCTTTGCCGGAAATCTGATGGTGCGACACTCCGGTTCCCTGCGGGTACCTCCCGGTCGGCCCATCCGTCACCTGAACGACGACGGGCGGACGCCCCTCCCGTCCAGGAGGGCCGTCCGCCCGTCTCCACGCGTGTCCGACGTCACCCGGCTCAGCGGGTGCGGCGCCGCCCGCCCCGACCGCGCTCGCCGTTCCGGGCGCTCGCGTTGCGGCCGGCCCGGGCCGCCTTGGCCCGCCGGGTCGCGGCCTTGACCCCGCCGGGGCTCTCCCCCGCCTTGACCTGGACCACCCGGGTCGAGGTCTCCAGAGTGCCCTCGCCGACCGAGATCACGCTCCACTCGACCGCGCCCAGCTTGGCCAGCCCGGCACGCGAGTCGGCCAGCTCCTGCTCGGCGCTGTCCCCCTTGAGCGCCAGCATCTGTCCGTGCGGACGCAGCAGCGGCATGCCCCAACCGGCCAGCCGCTCCAGCGGAGCCACCGCCCGGGCGGTCACCACGTCCACCGCGATCTTGCCGACCATCTCCTCGGCGCGGCCGCGCAGCACCGTGACGTTCTCCAGCCCCAGCTCCCGGACGACCTCCTCCAGGAAGGTGGTCCGGCGCAGCAGCGGCTCCAGCAGCGTCACCGAGACGTCCGGACGGGCCAGCGCCACCGGGATGCCGGGCAGACCGGCGCCGGAGCCGACGTCGCACAGGGTGGTGCCGCCCGGCAGCAGCTCGGCCAGCACCGCGCAGTTGAGCACGTGGCGGTCCCAGAGCCGGGGCACCTCACGCGGCCCGATCAGCCCGCGCTGGACGCCCGCGGTCGCCAGCAGCTCGGTGTACCGGACCGCCGCGTCGAAGCGGTCGCCGAAGACCTCCCGGGCGACGGCGGGCGCCTCGCCGGGATCGGCCGCCTCGCTCGGCACAGTCACCTCGTCGGCCCGCCCCTCCGCGGCCGGGTCCACGTCCTCCCCCGGCCGGCCGGCAGCCGCGTTCTCCGTGTCCATCTCGACCTCTCCGATCCCCGGATCCACCGACCCGCTCAACGCACTGTTTCACGTGAAACGTCTCCCGCCGGGGCGCTCCCCGCGGAAGGGACGACGACCCCGCCCGCACGAGGCGGACGGGGTCGCGTCCGGTGAAGCTCTCCGGCCGCCAAGGGCGACCGGTCATCGACCTGCCGGCGTCAGGCCGGCAGCACGACCACGCACCGCTGCGGCTCCTCGCCCTCGGACTCGCTGCGCAGACCGGCCGCGGCGACCGCGTCGTGGACGACCTTGCGCTCGAACGGCGTCATCGGCCGCAGCTTGACCTGCTCGCCGCTGCTCTTCGCCTGCTCGGCGGCCTTGGCACCGAGCGCAGCCAGCTCGGAGCGCTTGCGGGCCCGGAAGCCGGCAATGTCCAGCATGAGGCGGCTGCGCTCGCCGGTCTCCCGGTGGACAGCCAACCGGGTCAGCTCCTGCAGGGCCTCCAGCACCTCGCCGTCCTGGCCGACCAGGCGCTGCAGCGCGCGGTCGTTGCCGTCGCTGACGATGGAGACCAGGGCGCGGTCGCCCTCGACGTCCATGTCGATGTCACCGTCGAGGTCCGCGATGTCGAGCAGACCCTCCAGGTAGTCGGCCGCGATGTCGCCCTCCTGCTCCAGGCGGGAGATGAGGTTCTCGTCGGCGCTGGCGGCGGCCTCGGTCTCGACGGCGGAGGTGGTGCCTTCCGTCACTGATGGACTCCTTCGGGGATGGGCCCGTCTGCCGGGCCGGGAACGAAGCTCTTCGCGGCTGTCACCACGGGCCCGGAGGCCGGGTCAGGACCTCTTCTTCGGCCGCTGACCGCCACCGCGCTTCGGCTGCTGCCGGGTGCCCTGCTTGGTGCCGGCGGGCTTGGCCGCGCTCTGCTTGGCGGCCGCCGGCTTGGCACCCGAGTCGGCCGGGACGGCGTCCGCGGGCTCCTCGGCCGCGGCGTCCTGGCCCGGCTCGGCCGCCTGCGCGGCACCGCCGTGCTGGCGCTGGGCCTTGGTCTGCCGACGGGGCTGCTGGCGGCTCGCCCGCACCGACTCCTCGACCACGGCCGCGGCGGAGGCCGCCTCGCTGATGGCCGCCTTGGACGGGGGCAGCATGCCCCAGAGTGCGCCCTTGATCTCCGTACCGTCCGGACGCAGTCGGCCGGCCTTCTTCAGGCGCGCCTGGCGCTCCTCGAAGGCCTTGCTGCCCGGGGTCGGGTTGTTGTGGATGACGATCAGCTGCTGGCCCATCGACCAGACGTTGGTGGTCAGCCAGTAGACCAGGACACCCACCGGGAAGTTGATGCCCATCACGGCGAACATCACCGGGAAGACGTACATCAGCATCTTCTGCTGCTGCATGAACGGCGTCTTGACCGTGAGGTCGACGTTCTTCGTCATCAGCTGGCGCTGGGTGATGAACTGCGACAGCGACATCAGGATGATCATCACCGCGGTGACGATCTTGACGTTGGTCTCGTCGCTACCCAGGAAGGTCGCGGACAGCGGGGCACCGAAGATGTGCGCCTTGCCGGCGCTCACCAGCAGGTCACCGTGGATGACGCCGATGTCCTCGCCCTTGGCGACCTTGGCGAGCACGCCGTAGAGGGCGGTGAAGAACGGCGCCTGCACGAGGATGGGAAGGCAGCTGGAGAACGGGTTGGTACCCGCCTCCTTGTACAGCTTCATCATCTCTTCGGACTGGCGCTGCCGGTCGTTCTTGTAGCGCTCCTGGATCGCCTTCATCTTCGGCTGGATCGCCTGCATGGCCCGGGTCGCCTTGATCTGCTTCACGAAGAGCGGAATCAGGCAGATCCGGATGACGACCACCATCGAGGCGATGGCGAGACCCCAGGCCCAGCCACCGTCCGGGTCGAAGATGTGGCTGTACAGCGAGTGGAACTGGACGATGATCCAGGACACCGCTGTGTAGAGGGGGCTAAGGAAACCGAAGGTCACCGGTCAGACTCCTTGGACAGGTGGATTGGCCGCTCGGGGCCAATGGTCGCCGGGCCCTCGGGGTCCGGACCGGCGGGGGGTGCGGTCACCGGTTCTCCGGTGGCGGACCGGCTCTTCAGCCAGTCTCGCAACCGCCGGTGCCACACCGGGTGCTTACGCGGCGGGACATGATCGACCCCGCCGGGCGTCCACGGATTGCAGCGCAGGATGCGCCACGCGGTCAGTCCGCCGCCCTTGACCGCCCCGTGCACCTTCACGGCCTCGTAGCCGTAGTGCGAGCAGGAGGGGTAGTAACGGCACACCGGACCGAGCAGCGGGCTGATCGTCCACTGGTAGACCCTGATCAGACCCATCAGCAGGTACTTCATCGCCCTGCTCCCGTCGGCGCCGTGGCGGCGGGCTCGGCCCTCAGCAACCGCTTCAGCGCCGCGTCCAGGTCACGTTCGAGGTCCTGGTACGAGGCGGTCGCGGCCTGGGGCAGCGCACGCACCACTATCAGGCTACCGGCGGGCAGCCTGATCAGACGATCACGAACGAGATGGCGCAACCGGCGCTTGACCAGGTTGCGAACGACCGCCGGGCCGACGGCCTTGCTCACGACGAAACCCGCACGCGCCGAAGGAGTCCCCTCGGCGACGTGCGGGCGGGAGTCGCTGGTCCGGTCGGTCTGCCCCTGGGGGTCACCCTCTCTGCTGAGATGGACGACCAGAAGGGGCCGGCCGGCCCGGCGACCGCGTTTCACCGCGGTCGCGAAGTCCTGGCGCCGCCGCAGCCGATTCTCGGAGGGCAGCACAACAGACTCTGGCGCGGATCAGGCGGACAGGCTGGCGCGGCCCTTGCCACGGCGGGCAGCCAGGATGGCGCGGCCGGCGCGGGTACGCATACGCAGCCGGAAGCCGTGGGTCTTCGCGCGACGACGGTTGTTCGGCTGGAAGGTGCGCTTGCTCACTCGGGGGCTCCTGAGGTGAATCGTAGGATGACGGGGAGTCGCTTGGCCGTCACCGTGCGTCCGCGTGATCTCCCCTGATTTCGGAAATCCGGCCCATCGCCCCAGTTCGGCTGGGGTCTGAGGCAATCCACGGCGCCCGTGCTGCGCGCCTTATGGAGCGGGCGGACCCGCGGACATGCGGCAGCGGCCATCGACAACTCGACCTGGTTACGGTACGCGGGACGGGGCACGAGGGTCAAACCAGCCCGCGATGGCCCGCTTTACCCACAGCCTGTGGACAACGACTTGATCCGGCTCTGTTCGCTGACTACCGTTGCAGGACTTGTCTGGTTTGTTCTTGGAAAGCGTGCACCAGTGGCTGATGTCAACAGCGACCTCGTCCCGGTCTGGGCCAGGGTCGTCGAGCGGCTGGTCAGCGACCCCGATGTCGGGGAGATGGACAAACAGTGGGTGCAGCGCACCCAGCCGATGTGGATGATGCACGACACCGCCCTGCTGGCGACCCCGAACGAGCGGGCCAAGCAGGTGCTGGAGGGTCGGCTGCTGCCGCAGCTGACCGAGGCCCTCAGCCGTGAGCTCAGCCGTCCCGTCCGGATCGCCGTGATGGTCGACGCCAACGCCGTGCCGACCACCCCCGCACCCTCCCCCCAGGCCCCCGCCGAGCCGTACCCGGGCCCGGCCGAGGACACCGGCGGCTACGGCGGTCAGGACTACCAGCAGCCGTACGAGCACGGCCAGCCCTACGAGCAGGGCCAGCCGTACGAGCAGGGCCAGCCGTACGAGCAGGACTACGAGCGCCCCCGCTACGACACCGGCGGCTACGAGCAGCGCCCGGCCCCGTACGGCGGTCCCCCCTCCGGCCCGCAGGGCTGGCAGGGCTACCAGGAGCAGCCGCCCGCCCGCTACGAGTCCGAGGAGCCCGCGGAGCGGCGGCCCGCGCCGCGTCCCCTCCCCGGCCCGCCCGCGACCACCCAGGGCGACCTCTTCGGCGGCGCCTACGGTCCCGGCCCGAACGAGCAGCCCCGCGGCGGCGCCGGCCGCCGCTCCGCGGGCTCCCGTCCCACCGGCGGCCGCCCGGCGGAGAAGTCCGCCCCGGAGCGGCCCGGCGAGCGCCCCGCCGTTCCCGGCGTGCCCGCCCCGCCCGGTGCTCCCCCGGCCGGCGGCTCCCGCAAGGACGAGCCGGCCGCCCGGCTGAACCCCAAGTACCTCTTCGACACCTTCGTCATCGGCGCCAGCAACCGCTTCGCGCACGCGGCGGCGGTGGCGGTCGCCGAGGCCCCGGCCAAGGCGTACAACCCGCTCTTCATCTACGGCGAGTCCGGGCTGGGCAAGACCCACCTGCTGCACGCCATCGGGCACTACTCGCGCAGCCTCTTCCCGGGCACCCGGGTGCGCTACGTGTCCTCGGAGGAGTTCACCAACGAGTTCATCAACTCGATCCGGGACGGCAAGGCGGACACCTTCCGCCGCCGCTACCGGGACATGGACATCCTGCTCGTGGACGACGTGCAGTTCCTCGCGAGCAAGGAGTCCACGCAGGAGGAGTTCTTCCACACCTTCAACACCCTCCACAACGCGAACAAGCAGATCGTCCTCTCGTCGGACCGGCCGCCCAAGCTGCTGACCACGCTGGAGGACCGGCTGCGCAACCGCTTCGAGTGGGGGCTGATCACCGACGTCACCCCGCCGGAGCTGGAGACCCGGATCGCGATCCTGCGCAAGAAGGCGATCCAGGAACAACTGAACGCTCCCGCCGACGTGTTGGAGTTCATCGCGTCCCGGATCACGCGCAACATCCGGGAGTTGGAGGGCGCGCTGATCCGGGTCACCGCCTTCGCCAACCTCAACCGGGCACCGGTGGACCTGGAGTTGGCCGGGATCGTCCTCAAGGACCTGATCCCGGGCGGGGACGAGGACGCCGGCCCGGAGATCACCGCGCAGGTCATCATGCAGCAGACCGCCGCGTACTTCGGTCTGGGTGTGGACGACCTCTGCGGATCCTCGCGCAGCCGTGTGCTGGTGACGGCCCGCCAGATCGCGATGTACCTGTGCCGGGAGCTCACCGACCTCTCGCTGCCGAAGATCGGCGCGCAGTTCGGCGGCCGCGACCACACCACGGTGATGCACGCGGACCGCAAGATCCGCTCGCTGATGGCCGAGCGGCGCTCGATCTACAACCAGGTCACCGAACTCACCAACCGCATCAAGAGCTAGCCGCGGCAAGCGGTTGCAGCGGTAGCCGGAGCCATACCGGCGCACCGCGGCCCGGAGGGCGTCAGGAGCGATCCTGGCGCCCTTTTCGCATATCCACAGGTGTGCGTCGGGCGCCGACTGGGCAGGGTTGTGGTCGACGGACGGTCCACCAGTCCACAGCCCGCGCCGAACAACTGACCGGCGATTCGAAAACCCGGGGCGTGCAAGGCGGTTGTCCACAGGGCGGGGCCCTTCCCCATCGTCCACAGGCCGGGGAGTCCGAAGTTATCCAGAATTCGTCCACAGGCTCGTCACCGCTACGCTCTTCGGCGCAGGTCAGGTGCCTGTGGACTTGTGCACAACGGTTATCCACAGGGTGTGGACAATTGACGGGCCGCCAGTGGGCCATCCGGGTTATCCACCGGTTGTCCCCAGGCTCGGGGCGGTTATCCCCAGGTTGTCCACAGCGGCGTCCACAGTTCGACAACCGTGAGCCGGCGTTCATACCCTGGTGTGAAAGGCGTCACGAAAAGTTGACCGGCGCCCGTGGATAACCGGGCCCGGATCTGGGGATAGCCCTGGGGATAACCTGTGGATACCCTGCGTGCCCTGTGGGTAACGCTCGGCTGTCCACAGCGCGGCCTGTCCGTCCACAGCCGCCGTCCACACCCACTGTGGACAAAATTCGGGCCCTGACCTGCGGAAACGGGGTTATCCACGGTTTCCACAGGCCCTACTACTACCACTACACAGATAGACCGTGGACTTGCTTTCAAAGTGGGTGGGCCCCAAATCTGTGGACAACCGCTCTGCGACATCTGTTCGAGTTGCTTCCGCCCGTCTGCCCCGTCTGTCGGCGGAGTACGTCAGACTGTCCTTGCGACTGGAAGCGGAGTGAGCAGAGCTCGGCGGACAGCCGAACCGACGATCAAGATCAGACGAACCAGAGTGCGAGCGGGAGCGCTCGATCCAGGAGGCGGTTACCGGTGAAGTTCCGGGTGGAGCGTGACGTCCTCGCGGAGGCGGTGGCCTGGGCTGCCCGCAGCCTCCCGGCACGGCCGCCGGTGCCGGTGCTGGCCGGCCTGCTGCTGACCGCGCAGGAGGGCAGCCTGGCGCTGTCAGGCTTCGACTACGAGGTCTCGGCCCGGGTCGAGCTGGAGGCGGACGTCGAGGAGGCCGGCACCGTCCTGGTCTCCGGTCGTCTGCTGAACGACATCTCCCGCAACCTTCCCAACAGGCCTGTGGAGATCTCCACCGACGGCCAGCGGGTCAGCGTGGTCTGCGGCAGCTCCCGCTTCACCCTCCCGACCCTCCCGGTGGACGAGTACCCGGCCCTGCCCCAGATGCCGACCGCCACCGGCACCGTCTCCGGTGACGTCTTCGCCTCCGCCGTAAGCCAGGCCGCGGTCGCCGCCGGCCGGGACGACACCCTCCCGGTGCTCACCGGCGTCCGGGTCGAGATCGAGGGCGACCGGATCACCCTGGCCGCCACCGACCGCTACCGCTTCGCCGTCCGCGAGCTGCTGTGGAAGCCCGAGCAGTCGGACATCTCCGCGGTCGCCCTGGTCCCCGCCAAGACCCTGCAGGACATCGCCAAGTCCCTGGGCAGCGGCGACAACGTGTCCATCGCGCTCTCCTCGGGCGGCGCGGGCGAGGGCCTGATCGGCTTCGAGGGCGCCGGCCGCCGCACCACCACCCGGCTGCTGGAGGGCGAGTTCCCCAAGTTCCGCAGCCTCTTCCCGACCGAGTTCAACGCGGTCGCGGCGATCCAGACCCAGCCCTTCCTGGAGGCGCTCAAGCGCGTCTCGCTGGTCGCCGAGCGCAACACCCCGGTCCGCCTCAACTTCGAGGAGGGCGTGCTGACCCTGGAGGCCGGTTCGGGCGACGACGCCCAGGCCACCGAGCGGATCGAGGCCTCCCTGGAGGGCGACGCCATCTCGATCGCCTTCAACCCGGGCTACCTGGAGGAGGGCCTCAAGGCCATCGACTCCGCCTACGCCCAGCTGAGCTTCACCACCCCGACCAAGCCCGCGCTGCTCAGCGGCAAGGTCTCGGTGGACGCCGAGGAGGACAAGGCCTACCAGTACCTGATCATGCCGGTCCGCCTCTCCGGCTGATCCGGCTCCGGCTGATCGCTTCGGTCGCGACCGTCCACAGGCTGTGCACACCCGCTGTGCACAGCCTGTGGACGTCTCCCCCGGTCGGCCCGACCGCAGGCGGGCGCCGGTGGTTCAGCGCGTAGGCTCAAGGGGGTGCGGCAACGGCGCCGCCGGCAGCACGTCCCCACAGGTAAGGACTTGGTCATGGAGCTCGGTCTCATCGGTCTCGGCAAGATGGGTGGCAACATGCGCGAGCGGATCCGCCGCGCCGGCCACACCGTCATCGGCTACGACCGCAACCCGGACATCTCCGACGTCGAGAGCCTGCAGGAGCTCGTCACCAAGCTTCAGGGCCCGCGCGTGGTCTGGGTGATGGTCCCGGCCGGTGCCGCCACCCAGGCGACCGTCGACGAGCTCGCCGAGCTGCTCTCCCCCGGCGACGTGGTGGTCGACGGCGGCAACTCCCGCTGGACGGACGACATCAAGCACGCCGAGGTGCTGGCCGCCAAGGGCATCGGCTTCGTGGACTGCGGCGTCTCCGGCGGCGTCTGGGGCCTGGAGAACGGCTACGCGCTGATGTACGGCGGCGACGCCGAGCACGTCGCGCGCGTCCAGCCGGTCTTCGACGCGCTCAAGCCGGAGGGCGACTTCGGCTCGGTGCACGCGGGCGCGGTGGGCGCCGGCCACTTCGCCAAGATGGTCCACAACGGCATCGAGTACGCGATGATGCAGGCCTTCGCCGAGGGCTGGGAGCTGCTGGAGGCCGCCCCCGAGGTCACCGACGTGCGCGAGGTCTTCCGCAGCTGGCAGGAGGGCACCGTCATCCGCTCCTGGCTGCTGGACCTGGCCGTCCGCGCCCTGGACGAGGACGAGCACCTCGAGAAGCTGCGCGGCTGGGCCGCCGACTCCGGCGAGGGCCGCTGGACCGTCGAGGCCGCGATCGACCACGCGGTGCCGCTGCCGGCGATCACCGCCTCGCTGTTCGCCCGCTTCGCCTCCCGCCAGGACGACTCGCCGCAGATGAAGATGATCGCCGCGCTGCGCAACCAGTTCGGCGGCCACGCGGTCGAGTCCAAGTAGTCCCCAACCGGGGCGGAGTCCCCACGGGGACTCCGCCCCGGGTCATCCACAGAAGGCGGGCGCAGTCCACAGCCATGCACGTCGCGCACCTGTCGCTCGCCGACTTCCGTTCGTACGCCCGGGCCGAGGTGGCCCTCGACCCGGGCGTGACGGCCTTCGTGGGGCCCAACGGGCAGGGCAAGACCAACCTGGTCGAGGCGATCGGCTACGTCGCCACGCTGGGCAGCCACCGGGTCGCCACCGACACCCCGCTGATCCGGCTGGGCGCCGAGCGGGCGGTGATCCGCACCTCGGTGGTGGACCGTGGCCGTTCCACCCTGGTCGAGCTGGAGCTGACTCCGGGTAAGGCCAACCGGGCCCGGATCAACCGCTCCGACAACGTCCGCCCGCGCGACGTGCTGGGCCTGCTGCGCACCGTGCTGTTCGCCCCCGAGGACCTCACCCTGGTCAAGGGCGACCCCGGTGAGCGCCGGCGTTTCCTGGACGAGCTGCTGACCGCCCGCGCACCCCGGCTGGCCGGCGTGCGGCAGGACTACGAGCGGGTGCTCAAGCAGCGCAACGCCCTGCTGAAGACCGCCGCGATGGCCCGCCGGGCCGGCGGCGGCAAGGGCGCCGACCTGTCCACCCTGGAGGTCTGGGACGGTCATCTGGCGCGCGCCGGCGCCGAGTTGACGGCCTTCCGGATCCAGCTGGTGGCCGCCCTGCAGCCGCTGGTGGCGGCCGCGTACGGGCAGTTGGCGCCCGGTGGCGGCGAGACCGCCCTGGAGTACCGCAGTTCCTTCGAGGGCGAGTTGCCGACCAGCCGCGAGCAGGCCGAGGAGCAGCTGCTGCGGGCGCTGCAGGCGGTCCGCAAGCAGGAGGTCGAGCGCGGCCTCACCCTGGTCGGCCCGCACCGCGACGAGCTGGTGCTCAAGCTCGGCCCGCTGCCCGCCAAGGGCTACGCCAGTCACGGCGAGTCCTGGTCCTTCGCGCTGGCGCTGCGGCTGGCCTCGTACGAGCTGTTGCGTGCCGACGGCGGTGAGCCGGTGCTGATCCTGGACGACGTGTTCGCCGAGCTGGACGCCGCCCGCCGGGACCGGCTGGCCGAGCTGGTGGCCGACGGCGAGCAGGTGCTGGTGACCGCGGCGGTCGCCGAGGACGTGCCGAAGGCGCTGGCGGGCGCCCGGTTCGCGGTCGCCGACGGCAGTGTGCGCCGCGTGGACGCCTGACCGCGCACCCGCGCCACGATCTCCCGCCCCACGAACACCCGCGCGACCACTACCGAGACCGTCCCGAGGACCACCGCCGCGATCCGCGCCGTCCGTGCGCTCCCGTAGGCTGGACGGCTCGGCGGGCGCGCGACCGCGACCGTTGTCCACAGGCTGGGGAAAGGAGATCGCCGTGAGCGAGCCGGCGGAGGCTGGACCCTCCATCCCCGGGCCCGGCGCCCCCGAGCCGACCGGTGCCGACCTCGCCCGCTCCGCGCTGCGGGCGGCCCGCGCCCAGGCGCGGCAGCGCGGCGAGCAGGTCCGGGAGAAGCGCGAGGCGAAGCGGCACGGTCTGCGCAGCGGTGCCCGTTCGGACGGCCGCGACCCGGTCCCGTTGGGCGCCGCGCTGAACCGGCTGCTGACCGAGCGCGGCTGGGAGTCCTCGGCCGCCGTCGGCGGGGTGATGGGCCGCTGGCCGCAGATCGTCGGCCCGGACATCGCCGCGCACTGTCACCCCTCCTCCTACGACGAGGCCGCCGCGGTGCTCACCGTGCAGTGCGACTCCACCGCCTGGGCCACCCAACTCCGATGGCTGGCACGGCAGTTGGTGGCACGTCTGAACCACGAGCTGGGCCACGGCACGGTCCGGACCATCAAGGTGCTGGGCCCGGCGGCACCGGCCCGCGGCTACGGCCGGCTGCGCGCACCGGGGAGCAAGGGGCCGGGCGACACCTGGGGGTGATCGGGGGGCGGGCCGGTCGTCGGCCGTACGGATCGGATGGGGATCTTCCGGAACCCCTGACAGCCCTCCCAGGCGCTCTGGGGCCCCCGGGCGAGTATCGGGACATGTGCAGAGGGGCTTCAGGGCGGCGTATCTGCCTTCAAGGGCTGCCAAACGCCCATCTCTGTCAGTCGTACCGGTAGACTGGGAGCCAAACACTGTTGCTAGTGGCAACCGAGTCGAAACGCCGTGGTCGCACGCCCGCCCGCACGGGGCGGGGATGCGGCCCGTGCTGTGCCAGAGAGGGCGCTTCGTGGCCGATTCCGGCAACCCCAGCCAGACCCCAGACCAGTCCGACCAGGCTTCCTACACCGGTAGCAACATCCAGGTGCTGGAAGGCCTCGACGCCGTCCGCAAGCGCCCCGGCATGTACATCGGTTCCACCGGTGAGCGCGGCCTGCACCACCTGGTGCAGGAGGTCGTGGACAACTCCGTCGACGAGGCGATGGCCGGGTACGCCGACACCATCGACGTCACGATCATGGCCGACGGCGCGATCCGCGTCGTGGACAACGGCCGAGGCATTCCGGTGGACATCGTCCCCGGTCAGGACAAGCCGGCCGTCGAGGTCGTGCTCACCGTCCTGCACGCCGGCGGCAAGTTCGGCGGCGGCGGCTACGCCGTCTCCGGCGGTCTGCACGGCGTCGGCGTCTCCGTGGTGAACGCGCTGTCCACCAGGCTCTCCGTGGAGATCCACAAGGACGGCAACATCTGGACCCAGGACTACAAGATGGGCGCCCCGGCGGCTCCGCTGGCCAAGGGCGAGTCGACCGACCGGACCGGCACCACGGTCACCTTCTGGGCCGACCCCGACATCTTCGAGACCACGGTCTACTCCTTCGAGACGCTCTCCCGGCGCTTCCAGGAGATGGCCTTCCTCAACAAGGGCCTGTCGATCTCGCTGACCGACGAGCGCCCGGAGCACGTGGACGAGAACGGCGAGCCGCTCACCGTCACGTACAAGTACGACGGCGGCATCGCCGACTTCGTCGCCCACCTCAACTCCCGCAAGGGCGAGGTCATCCACCCCTCGGTGATCGACTTCGAGGCGGAGGACAAGGACAAGGCGATCTCGGTGGAGATCGCGATGCAGTGGAACACCTCCTACACGGAGGGCGTCTACAGCTTCGCCAACACCATCCACACCCACGGCGGCGGCACTCACGAGGAGGGCTTCCGCGCCGCGCTGACCGGCCTGGTCAACCGCTACGCGCGGGACAAGAAGCTGCTCCGCGAGAAGGACGACAACCTCTCCGGCGAGGACATCCGCGAGGGTCTGACCGCGATCATCTCGGTCAAGCTCGGCGAGCCGCAGTTCGAGGGCCAGACCAAGGACAAGCTCGGCAACACCGAGGCCAAGACCTTCGTCCAGAAGGTCGTCCACGAGCAGCTCAACGACTGGCTGGACCGCAACCCCAACGAGGCCGCGGACATCATCCGCAAGTCCATCCAGGCCGCCACCGCGCGCGTCGCCGCCCGCAAGGCCCGCGACCTGACGCGCCGCAAGGGCCTGCTGGAGTCCGCCTCGCTGCCGGGCAAGCTCTCCGACTGCCAGTCCAAGGACCCGTCCGAGTGCGAGATCTTCATCGTCGAGGGTGACTCCGCAGGCGGCTCGGCCAAGCAGGGCCGCGACCCGCGCACCCAGGCCATCCTCCCGATCCGCGGCAAGATCCTGAACGTCGAGAAGGCCCGGATCGACAAGGTGCTGCAGAACACCGAGGTCCAGGCGCTGATCTCGGCCTTCGGCTGCGGCATCCAGGAGGACTACGACGAGGCCAAGCTCCGGTACCACAAGATCGTCCTGATGGCCGACGCCGACGTCGACGGACAGCACATCCGCACCCTGCTGCTCACCCTGCTGTTCCGCTTCATGCGGCCGCTGGTCGAGTCCGGGTACGTCTACCTCGCCATGCCCCCGCTGTACAAGATCAAGTGGGGCAAGGACGACTTCGAGTACGCCTACTCCGACCGCGAGCGCGACGCGCTGATCGCCGCCGGGGTGGAGGCCGGGCGCCGGCTGCCCAAGGACGACGCGATCCAGCGGTTCAAGGGTCTCGGCGAGATGAACGCCGAGGAGCTCCGGGTCACCACCATGGACGCCGAGCACCGTCTGCTGCTCCAGGTCACCCTGGAGGACGCCGCCCGCGCCGACGAGCTGTTCTCCGTGCTGATGGGCGAGGACGTCGAGGCCCGCCGCTCCTTCATCCAGCGCAACGCCAAGGACGTCCGCTTCCTGGACGTGTGACGCCTGCACCCCAGGCCCCGCACGTACCAGTCCGCGTGAAAGGAAACTGACCACCAGTGGTCGACGACAACCGTCCCGAAGGCGACCAGCCCGAGACGCCCGAGGCCGCCGAGGCCACCGCTCAGGCGACGATGCGGATCGAGCCGGTCGAGCTCGAGACCGAGATGCAGCGCTCGTACCTCGACTACGCGATGAGCGTGATCGTCAGCCGTGCGCTGCCCGAGGTCCGCGACGGCCTCAAGCCGGTGCACCGGCGCGTGCTCTACGCGATGTACGACGGCGGGTACCGCCCCGAGAAGGGCTACTACAAGTGCGCCCGCGTCGTCGGCGACGTCATGGGCAACTACCACCCGCACGGCGACACCTCGATCTACGACACCGTGGTCCGCCTGGCCCAGCCGTGGTCGCTGCGGATGCCGCTGGTGGACGGCAACGGCAACTTCGGCTCCCCGGGCAACGACCCGGCCGCGGCCATGCGCTACACCGAGTGCAAGCTGATGCCGCTGGCCATGGAGATGATGCGCGACATCGACGAGGAGACCGTCGACTTCGCGCCCAACTACGACGGCCGCTCGCAGGAGCCGACCGTCCTGCCCGCGCGCTTCCCCAACCTGCTGGTCAACGGTGCCACCGGCATCGCGGTCGGCATGGCCACCAACATCCCGCCGCACAACCTCCGCGAGGTCGCCTCCGGCGCGCTCTGGTACCTGGAGAACCCGGAGGCCTCCAACGAGGAGCTGCTGGAGGCCCTGATCGAGCGGATCAAGGGCCCCGACTTCCCCACCGGCGCGCTGATCGTCGGCCGTCGCGGCATCGACGACTACTACCGCACCGGCCGCGGCTCGGTCACCATGCGCGCCGTGGTCGAGGTCGAGGAGATCCAGGGCCGCCAGTGCCTGGTGATCACCGAGCTGCCGTTCCAGGTCAACCCGGACAACCTCGCGCTGAAGATCGCCGACCTGGTCAAGGACGGCAAGATCGCCGGCATCGCCGACGTCCGCGACGAGTCCTCGTCCCGCACCGGCACCCGCCTGGTGGTCGTGCTCAAGCGCGACGCGGTCGCCAAGGTCGTGCTGAACAACCTGTACAAGCACACCGAGCTGCAGACCAACTTCGGCGCCAACATGCTGGCCCTGGTCGACGGCGTGCCGCGCACCCTGTCGCTGGACGCCTTCATCCGGCACTGGGTCAACCACCAGGTCGAGGTCATCGTCCGGCGCACCACCTTCCGCCTGCGCAAGGCGGAGGAGCGCGCCCACATCCTGCGCGCCCTGCTCAAGGCGCTGGACCTGATCGACGAGGTCATCGCGCTGATCCGGGCCTCGGCGAGCGCCGACGCCGCCCGCACCGGCCTGATGGGCCTGCTCGACATCGACGAGCTCCAGGCCAACGCCATCCTGGAGATGCAGCTGCGCCGCCTGGCCGCCCTCGAGCGCCAGCGGATCATGGACGAGCACGACGAGCTGCAGCGCAAGATCGACGAGTACAACGCGATCCTGGCTTCGCCGACCCGCCAGCGGGAGATCATCTCCGAGGAGCTCACCGCGCTCGTCGAGAAGTACGGCGACGAGCGGCGCTCCACCCTCATCCCCTCCGACGGCGACCTCTCCATCGAGGACCTCATCGCCGAGGAGGACATCGTCGTCACGATCACCCGTGGCGGCTACGTCAAGCGGACCCGCTCCGACCTCTACCGCTCGCAGAAGCGCGGCGGCAAGGGCGTGCGCGGTGCCCAGCTGAAGCAGGACGACATCGTCGACCACTTCTTCGTGACGACGACCCACAACTGGATCCTGTTCTTCACCAACAAGGGCCGGGTCTACCGCGCCAAGGGCTACGAGCTGCCGGACGCCGGGCGCGACGCCCGCGGCCAGCACGTCGCCAACCTGCTGGCCTTCCAGCCGGAGGAGCACATCGCCCAGGTGATGGCCGTCCGGACCTACGAGGACAAGCCGTACCTGGTCCTCGCCACCCGGGCCGGCCTGGTGAAGAAGTCCCCGCTGAAGGACTACGACTCCCCGCGCTCCGGCGGCCTGATCGCGATCAACCTGCGCCAGGACGAGGAGGGCCGGGACGACGAGCTGATCGGCGCCGAGCTGGTCTCCCCCGAGGACGACCTGCTGCTGGTCTCCAAGAAGGCCCAGTCGATCCGCTTCACCGCGACCGACGACGCCCTGCGGCCCACCGGACGCGCCACCTCCGGCGTCAAGGGCATGGCGTTCCGCGAGGACGACGAGCTGCTCTCGATGAACGTCGTCCGTCCGGGGACGTACGTCTTCACCGCCACGGACGGCGGGTACGCCAAGCGGACCGGTGTGGACGAGTACCGTGTCCAGGGACGCGGCGGCTACGGCACCAAGGCGGCGAAGATCGTCGAGGGCCGGGGCTCGCTCGTCGGCGCACTCGTGGTCGACGAAACCGACGAGATCATGGCGATCACCCTCTCGGGTGGGGTGATCCGCACGAGGGTTTCCGAGGTTCGTGAAACCGGACGTGACACCATGGGCGTCCAACTGATCAACCTCGGAAAGCGCGACGCGGTCGTGGGCATGGCCCGCAACGCGGAGGCCGAGGACGAGGAGACGGCGGAGGACGAGGTCGCGGGCACCGAGTCCACCGACACGGCCGAGGGTGCGGAGACGGCGGTCGGCGGAGACGTCGAGGCCTGAACCGAACCGCAGACCGGTGCCGCCGCGTCCACAGAGAGGGCGCGGCGGCATCGGACGCCGACCAGTTCCGGGCAATCCCGCCGGGCGCTGGATGACGAGTGACGAAGCAGGGCGGCGGTGCCGTCCTGTCGGGAAGTGCGGGAGGACCAGGTGAGTGGAGCCACGGGTGCTGCGGGAGGAGCCTCCGGCGGCCGTCCGGGCGCGCAGGGCGGGGGTTCGTACGGCGTGCCGCAGCCGCCGACCGAGCACTCGGCCGCGTCCACCTCGCTGATGCCGTCGGTCGGCGGTCAGACGCCCCCGCCGCCGGGCACCCCGGCGCCCGGCTCGGGAGGCTTCTCCCAGCCGACCACGTACGCCAAGGGGCAGCCGACCCCGGCCCGGGGCACCCGGACCTCCGGCAACACCCCGGCGGGCGGCACGCCCGTCCCCGGGGCGGCGGCCCGCCGTCCCGCCGGGACGCCCGCGCCCGCCGGCGCCGGCGCAGGCCTCGGCCGGACCCGCAAGGCCCGGCTGCGGGTGACCAAGGTCGACCCGTGGTCCGTGATGAAGGTCAGCTTCCTGCTGTCGCTGGCCGTCGGCATCATCATCATCGTGGCCTCGGCCGTGCTGTGGATGACCCTGGACTCGCTCGGCGTCTTCGACTCCCTGAGCAAGACCCTCAAGGACGTCACGGGCTCGGACAGCGCCGGCGGCGTCAACCTGATGGACTACGTCGGCTTCGGCAAGGTGATGACCTTCACCACGCTGATCGCCGTGGTCGACGTCGTCCTGCTGACCGCCCTGTCCACCCTCTCCGCGTTCATCTACAACGCGGCGGCCGGCTTCACCGGCGGCGTCGAGCTGACCCTGGCCGAGGAGGACTGATCCCGGCCGGATCCTGACCCCCGCTCAGCTTTCCGTCCACGGACGGAATGCACGGGCCCCACGGGCTGTTGCAGCCGGTGGGGCCCGTCGGCATTCCGGGTGACAGTCGGCACCCCGCGGCGCGCCGTCCCGGAGCGGCCCGGCCGCGTGGGATTGGCTGGGGACGCCCGTCCCGCGCCCGGGAGTGCCGCGGCTGCCCCCGGTCCGCCCGACCGGGTCGGGCGAGGTTCAGCAGGACGACTGGACGGAGGCACGCGGTGGCGAAGCTCGCAGGTCAACTGGTCGAGGCCCTGGACGGGCTGCTGGGGGTCCCGGTACCGCTGCGGGTACAGGCCTGGGACGGCAGCGTCGCCGGGCCGCCGGAGGCGCCCACCCTCGTCCTGCGCAACCGCCGGGCGCTGCGCCGCCTGCTCTGGCAGCCGGGTGAGCTGGGCCTGGCCCGGGCCTACGTCTCCGGGGACCTTGAGGTCGCCCCCGGCTCGGACCTCTACGACGTGCTCTCGGTGGTCGGGCGCTTCGCCGAGCGGCCGGAGGTCCGCACGCTGGACCTCGGGCCGCGGGCCGTCCTCGGCGCCAGGGGCCGCCGGGTCCTCGCGGCCGCCCTGCGCGCCGGGGCGATCGGCCCCGAGCCCGCCCCGCCCCGGGAGGAGGTCCGGAAGGCCGGCGGCCGCCTGCACAGTCGCAGCCGGGACCGCGCCGCCATCAGCCACCACTACGACGTGGGGAACGACTTCTACGGCCTCGTGCTGGGCCCCTCGATGGTCTACTCGTGCGCCTACTGGACGCCGGAGGCGAAGAGCCTGGAGGCCGCCCAGGAGGCCAAGCTGGACCTGATCTGCCGCAAGCTCGGCCTGCGCCCCGGGATGCGGCTGCTGGACGTCGGCTGCGGCTGGGGCTCGCTGCTGCTGCACGCGGCGAGGCACTACGGCGTCACCGCGGTCGGGGTCTCCATCTCCAAGGAGCAGGTCGCGCTGGCCCGGGCGCGGGTCGAGGAGGCCGGACTGGCCGACCGGGTCGAGGTCCGGCTCCAGGACTACCGGGAGGTCCCCGACGGGCCGTTCGACGCGATCTCCAGTGTCGGGATGGCCGAGCACGTGGGCTCCGAGCAGTACCGGGTCTATGCCGAGAGCCTGTACCGGCTGCTGGCGCCCGGCGGCCGGCTGCTCAACCACCAGATCGCCCGCCGCCCCGACCACTCCGGTGAACCGCACCGCACCAGCCCCTTCATCGACCGCTACGTCTTCCCCGACGGCGAGCTCTCCCCCGTCGGTTCCACCGTGGCCCGGCTGGAGGAGGCCGGCTTCGAGGTCAGGGACGTCGAGTCGCTGCGCGAGCACTACGGGCTCACCCTGCGCGAGTGGGTCGCCAACCTCGAGGCGCACTGGACGGAGGCGGTCCGGTTGGTCGGCCGCGGCCGGGCCCGGGTCTGGCGGCTGTACATGGCGGCCTCCGCGCTCGCCTTCGAGCAGAACCGGATCGGGATCAACCAGGTCCTCGCCGTCCGCAGCACCGAGGAGGGCGTGGCAGGCCTCCCGCCGTCCCGCGAGGAGTGGCTGCTGCGCCCCGCCGCCGGCACGCCGCGGCTGGTCGCCGGGGTCCCCGCCGCGGGCCCGGCCGGTCCGGATTTGGGAGATCGGCCGTCGGTCCGCTAATCTTTCAGTGCGGCAAGGGCCTATAGCTCAGACGGTTAGAGCGCTTCCCTGATAAGGAAGAGGCCACAGGTTCAAGTCCTGTTAGGCCCACCACCGCGAAGGCCCCGGAGTGATCCACTCCGGGGCCTTCGACGTTTTCGCGGATCGGCCGACTTCCGGTACGATCTCTGTCTGGCGAGGGCCTATAGCTCAGACGGTTAGAGCGCTTCCCTGATAAGGAAGAGGCCACAGGTTCAAGTCCTGTTAGGCCCACCTCCCCGAAGGCCCTGGAGTGATCCACTCCGGGGCCTTCGACGTTCCCGCCCGGGGATCCGGGGCGCGGAGCGCGGAACAGGTCCCCGCAGACCCGGTCTGACCGGGGATTCCCCGGGCCGGCGGACGCGGACGGAGCGCCCCGCAGGAGGTGCGGCGTCAATCCTCGGATCGGACCGCCGGGTTGGCCGCACCGGTGGCTGGTCACGATTGGGACACCGGTGTGTATCATCGGCCGCAAGGGCAGTCTGGCACCCGGCCGCCCGTTCGCGCTCGAAACACAACTGGACTCGTCGGCCCGGTCAGTCCGGCCGGATCCGGCTCTTGAGTCCACCAACGCAAGAAGGACGAGGTCCCGCGGTGAAGAAGCTTCTCCTGGTCGCCCTGGTCGCCCTCGGCGGCTTCTTTGTCTACCGTCAGGTCCAGGCGGACCGCGCCGAGCAGGACCTGTGGACCGAGGCCACCGACCCGGTCCCGGCCGGTCGCTGAGCCCGGACGATCTGACGATCGACGATCTTCGGAGGCGCCGACCCGCGCCTCCCGGGCCGGCCGGCCCGGTTGACCGACCGGACCGGCCGGCTCCCTTCAGGCAACGGCGCTGGGAAACCCGCCGGAACCCGGTACGCTAGTGCCCGTCGGCACGCGCGCGGTGCCGTCGAGGGGCATTAGCTCAGTTGGTAGAGCGCTGCCTTTGCAAGGCAGATGTCAGGAGTTCGAGTCTCCTATGCTCCACAGTTCACAGCAGTCGCCGATCGGCCGCTGACCAGGGATCTGGTCGGCGGCCGATCGGCGTTTCCGGGCTGCTCCGCGTCTTCCTGGCGGTCAGTCCGCCGCGGGACCGCCGTCGTCGGTGGGCTTGCCGGGCTCGTCGGCCTCGGCCTCGGGACCGGAGCCGTTCACCGGGGCGGTCGCGGCGTGCGCGCCGGCCGGCCGGGCCTCCTGCGCGGTCGGGGGCTCGACCAGCCACTCCGGGTTGCTGTGCCGACGCCACCACTGCCAGGCCACGAGGCCGCTGCCGATCGCCAGCAGGCCGGTCACGGCGAGACCGGTGGCCCAGCCGCCGCACCGCTCCTTCTTGGCGTTCCGGGCGGCCAGCTTGCTGATCTCGGCCGAGCTGACGTTGCCCTGCAGAGCGGTCAGCGCGGCCGCGCCGCGGGCCTGGGCCTCCTGGGCGACCGGGATGACCGCGGCACGGGCGTCACCGACCGCCTGGGCGACCCTGGGGCCGACCGTGGTGCGGGCCTGGTCGGCGGCCCGGTTGGCGGACAGGCGGGCCGCCAGAGCGGCCTCCTGGGCCCGGTGGAGGGCCTTCAGGACGTTCTGCTGGGCCTCCGGCGGCAGGTTGGCGAAGGCGTGGCCGAACTGCGGGGCGAGGTGCTTGTCGTATTGGACGCGGAGGTTGTGGGCCGCCTGGGTGGCCATCGGCCCGAGGGCGTCCAAGGTGGGGCCGAGGCGCTGCTTGGCGCCGTCCGCGAAGTGTGCGGCGGTGTCCCGGGTCCTGGTGGCCGTCTCACGGGCCGAGTCCGAAAAACTCACGAGTCTCTCCTCCTAGGTGGCGTCCTTTATGCACATATCCACCTGAATGCTGATCATGCATGCTGATTTGTCCGATGGCACGCCGGGTGGGCCGTACGCGGGCCCCTGCGGGGTGTGGGCGCGGGTGTGCCGGGCTCGACGGGATGTGGGGGAGCGGGCCGTACCGAGGGGGTGCGGCAGTAGGCTGGCTGTTTCGGAGGTCGTGCACCGGAAGGGGATCCGCTGATGCTCCCGGACGAGCCGCGGTCGTCGGCCGATCGGTCCCCGGAGGCCGGGGTGCCCGGCTGCTACCGGCACCCCGAGACGGCCACCGGGATCTCCTGCACCCGGTGCGAGCGGCCGATCTGCCCGCAGTGCATGGTGGCGGCCTCGGTGGGCTTCCAGTGCCCCGAGTGCGTCGGCAACGGGCACGCCGGGGCACGGCGGGCGACCACCCGGTTCGGCGGGGCGCCGACCCTCGACGGCGGACTGGTCACCAAGGTGCTGGTCGGCGTCAACATCGTGGTCTGGCTGCTGGCCGCCTACGTGCTCACGCCGCGGCTGGGCCAGGTCTGGTCGCTGTTCAGCCTCGGGCGGGAGTACCGCGGCGGTCCGGCCGGCATCGCGGACGGCCCGGACCAGTGGTACCGGCTGCTGACCGCCGCCTTCCTGCACCTGAAGTGGTGGCACATCGGGATGAACATGCTGGTGCTGTTCTGGCTCGGCCCGCCGCTGGAGGAGGCGCTCGGTCGGCTCCGCTTCCTGGTCCTCTACCTGCTCGCCGGCCTGGGCGGCAGCACCTTCGCCTTCCTGGTGGCCGGGGACCTGATGAACTCGGTGGGGGCGTCCGGGGCGGTCTTCGGGCTGATCGGCGCCACGGTCGTGATGCAGCTGCGGAACAAGGGCCCGCTCGCCCCGGTGATGGCGTACCTGGTCTTCAGCCTGGTCTACACCTTCTCGCGCCCGGGCATCGACTGGCGGGCGCACCTCGGCGGCCTGGTGCTGGGCGCCCTGACCGCGGCCGGTCTGATGTACGCCCCGCGCGAGCGCCGCGGCCTGGTCCAGGGGCTGGCGGTGGCGGGGGCGGTGGCCGTGGAGGCGGTCATGCTGCTGGTCGGGATGTCCCTCTACGGAGCCTGAGGGCCTCGGAGTCTGAGGCTCCGGATGTTTGTCCACAGCGGGTGCGGGGCTGTGCACAGGCTGTGCGGTGCCGCGACTGTGGACTGCTGTTCTACGCGTGTCCTGCTGTGCGGTTTTCCGGCTCCCGGGAAGTTGTGCACAGCTGTGGACGGGTGGGACCGGGAAAGTTATCCACAGGCTGGGGGGACTTTTCCCCAGTGTGGATAACCATGTGGATAAGCACGACAGTCGGATGGTGTGGATGACCGACCGGATTCCCGGCAGAGTCCGGGCACGCCTGACCGCCGCCCCGGGACGAGCGATCCGGAGCGGCGGGAATCGGCCCGGTTCCGGGCCTCAGGACGAGCGGGTCGTCACTTCCACTGGGTGGAGACGCCGAACCCCGCGGCGATGAAGCCGAAGCCGACCAGGATGTTCCAGTTCCGCCAGCCCTCGACCGGGTAGGTGCCGCTGGTCACGTAGTAGGTGACGATCCACACCAGGCCGATCAGGAACAGTGCCAGCATCAGCGGTGCCACCCAGCCGCGGCCCGAGCTGATCTTCACCGCGGCGGCCGTCGTCGGCGGGGTGTAGTCGGACTTCTTGCGGAGTCGAGACTTCGGCACGAGGGGTTCTCCTGTCGATGCGCTGTGAGACCGCGCAGAGGTGCAGCGGGTGGGTCGGGTCGGCGGTCGGCCGTGGAGAGCGCTCTGGGGCGCTCCGCACGTGCCACCGGCGTCCGTTAGCGTAGTGGCTCGGCGGGTCTTGAGGAGATAAGGGTACGGTGACTAATTTGTCGATTCCCCCTGAGCCGGTCCGTACCCGCCGGTCCGGTACCCGAATTGTCGGACGTGCCCTGACCTGCGCCGTCTTCGCGCTCGCCGGTCTGCTCTTCTACATCAGCGCGCAGACCGCCCGCGGCACCGACCTGCGGACCGACAACTCGCTGCTGAGCCTCGGCGACGTGATCCGCCAGCGCAGCGCGCAGAACCAGCAGGCGCAGTCCCAGCTCGCCGACCTCCAGGACCGCGCCCAGAACCTCACCGAGCAGCAGGGCCACAGCCCCGCCGACGCGGCGCAGCTGGACGGCCTGCGGCTCGACGCCGCCCTGGAGCCGCTGCAGGGCGGCGGCCTCACCGTCACCCTCAACGACGCCCCGCCGAACGCCACCGCGCGCATCCCCGGCGTCCGCGAGCCCGACGTCAACGACCTGGTCATCCACCAGCAGGACATCCAGGCGGTGGTCAACGCGCTGTGGCGGGGCGGCGCGGAGGGCGTGCAGGTGATGGACCAGCGGCTGATCTCCACCAGCGCGGTCCGCTGCGTCGGCAACACCCTGCTGCTCCAGGGCCGGGTCTACTCCCCGCCGTACGTGGTCAAGGCGGTCGGGAAGACCGACGCGCTGCGCTCGGCCGTCGACGCGGACCCGACGATCCACAAGTACCTCCAGTACGTCCAGGCGTACGGGCTGGGCTGGAAGGTCCAGGAGAGCGGGGACCTGACCCTGCCGGGGTACTCGGGCACCACGGAGCTGCGATCGGCGGGCGGGCAGCAGTAGCGGACCGGCCTCGCGGCAGTGGGAGGCGGGTCTACTCTTGACCCAGTCTGCTACGACGAGGGAGCACCATGTACGGCTTCATCTGGCGTCACCTCCCGGGTAACACCCTGGTGAAGGCCGTCATTTCGCTGCTCCTCGTCCTGGGGATCGTCTACCTGCTCTTCACCTACGTCTTCCCGTGGGCGGAACCGTTGCTCCCCTTCGGCGACGTCACAGTGGACGGCGGCGACGGCGCCGCGGCCGGCTGAGCCGGCGGCTCGGAACTTCCATCCAGCACCGCATCCCACGGAGACCACGCGCGCATGAGCACCCAGTCGAACCCGCCCCGCATCCTGGTGGTGGACAACTACGACAGCTTCGTCTTCAACCTGGTCCAGTACCTGTACCAACTCGGCGCCACCTGCGAGGTGGTGCGCAACGACGAGGTGACGGTCGAGCACGCCGTCCGGCGCTCCGGCGAGGAGGGCTTCGACGGGGTGCTGCTCTCCCCCGGGCCCGGCGCGCCGGAGGAGGCCGGGGTCTGCATCGAGATGGTGCACCACTGCGCCCGGATCGGGCTGCCGGTGTTCGGCGTCTGCCTGGGCCTGCAGTCGCTCGCGGTCGCGTACGGCGCGGTGGTCGGGCGGGCGCCGGAGCTGCTGCACGGCAAGACCTCGCTGGTCGAGCACGAGGACGGCGGCGTGTTCGAGGGCCTGCCCTCGCCGCTGACCGCGACCCGCTACCACTCGCTCGCGGTCGAACCGGCCACCATCCCGGAGGAGTTGGTGGTCACCGCACGGACCGAGAGCGGCGTCGTCATGGGCCTGAGGCACCGTGAACTGCCGGTCGAGGGCGTGCAGTTCCACCCCGAGTCGGTGCTCACCGAGGGCGGCCACCGGATGCTCGCCAACTGGCTCGCGGAGTGCGGCTTCCCGCAGGCCGTCGACCGGTCGGCCGGGCTCGCCCCGGTGATCGGCCGGGGCTGAGCGGCGTGACCGCGCTGCGTCCGGAGGGGCGTTACCAGCCGGAGGCGGACCCGTACGGCGGCGCGCAGCACTACGGGGGGTACCGGCAGGACGGGCCGCCGCACGACGGCGGCCCGTACCGGCAGCCGTCCCCGGTCCAGACCGTCCAGACCGTCCAGACCGTGCCCGAGGACGCCTGGGGCGTCTACGAGCAGGCCGCGGAGCCCCTCCAGGACGGACCCGAGTACCCCTGGCTGCCCGACCAGACCCTCCAGCTGCGCCTGCCCGCGGACGCCGGCCTCGGCGGGCCCGCCGATGTGCCCGCCCCGCCCACCGGCGGGCGGGCCGAGCGTCGCCGTGCCGCCCAGGGCCGTACGGCGATCCGCTCGGGCAGCGGGCGGCGCCGGGCGAGCGGCCGGGCCGCCGGTGGGGCGCGCCCCAAGGAGTCCGCGGTCGTGGTGGCCGCCCGGGCCGCCGGCGAGCTGTGCATCACGCTCGGCGTGGTGATGCTGCTCTTCGTCGCGTACCAGCTCTGGTGGACCAACGTGCAGGCCGACGCGGCCGCCGACGGGGCCCGAAACCGGCTGGAGGAACAGTTCGACGCGGCCCAGGCGCCCGCCCAGCCGGGGCAGCCGGCCCCGGACCCGAACAAGCCCGAGGTGTTCGAGCCCGGCAAGGGCTTCGCCATCGTCTACCTGCCCAAGCTGGGGCTGAAGTTCCCGATCGCCGAGGGCACCTCCAAGTCGGCGGTGCTCGACAAGGGCCTGGTCGGGCACTACCCCGGCACCGGCATGCCGGGCGACAAGGCGGGCAACTTCGCGCTGGCCGCCCACCGCAACACCCACGGCGAGCCGTTCCGGTACATCAACGAGCTCGGCAAGGGCGACAAGATCGTGGTGGAGACCGCGGCCGGCTACTACACCTACGAGGTCACCGGGGGCATCCCGGAGACCTCCCCCAGCAACGTGAGCGTGATCAAGCCGGTGCCGACTGGCTCCGGGTACGCCGGCCCCGGCCGCTACATCACGCTGACCACCTGCACCCCGGAATTCACCTCCAAGTTCCGTCTCATCGTCTTTGGGAAGATGATCGAGGAACGGCCGCGCAGCCAAGGCAAGCCGGCCGCGATCACGGGCGGGTAGCCGCCCGGACGCCCGGCCCGGAGGGGGAGCACCGCAGATGCAGGACGAGGAGACCGCCCAGCCGGTCGGGCAGCCGGTCGGGCGGGGGCGGAGCCGGGCGCTGGCCGTGCTCGGGGTGTTCGGTGAGCTGCTGATCACCCTGGGCCTGGTGCTCGGCCTGTTCGTGGCCTACTCGCTGTGGTGGACCAACGTGCAGGCCGACCGCTCGGCGTCGGAGGCCGCCGACCGGCTGCGCGGCTCCTGGGCCGCCGGCCCGACCGCCGCGCCCCCGACCGCGCCCGGCTCCACCGCCGCCGCCGCCGGCGCGCCGCCGGCGGCGAAGCAGTTCGTGGTGGGGGACGACGTCGGCTTCCTGCACGTCCCGGCCATGGGCCGGGACTACCAGGTGCTGATCCGGATGGGCACCTCCACCGAGGTCCTGGACGAGGGCGTGGCGGGCGTCTACGAGCAGCCGTACAAGGCCGCGATGCCCTGGGACCAGACGGGCAACTTCGCGCTGGCCGCCCACCGGGACGGCCACGGTGCCAAGTTCCACGACCTGGACGCCGTCCACCGGGGCGACTCGGTCGTCGTGGAGACCAAGGACAAGTGGTACGTCTACAAGGTCGACGACACCCTGGCGGAGACGTCCAAGTATGACACCGGCATCGTGGCGCCCGTCCCGGCCCGCGCCGGGTACCCGGGCCCCGGCCGCTACATCACGCTGACCACCTGCACGCCGGTGTACACCTCCCGGTACCGGATGGCGGTCTGGGGGAGCCTGGTCCGGGTGGACGACGTGGACGCCAAGCGCACCCCGCCGCCGGAGCTGCGCCACTCCTGAAGTCCGGAACCGAGACCTCGGGCCGGACGGCAGACACGAGAGGGCCCGCCGCATCCGATGCGGCGGGCCCTCTCGCGTCACGCTCCGGTCCTACCGGGCTCCGGGCCCCGGTTCAGCCGAACCAGGGGAATATCGGAGGCCTAGTGGTCTCCTTTGGCGGGTGGGGTGGTGGGCTCGCCCCCTTTGGGCGGATCGGCGGGCCTCGTGAACAGCTGGACCTGGGTGTTCGGGTCCAGCATGGTGCCGGCCCCCGGGTTGCTCATCTGGACGATCGCGTTCGGGTCCGACGGGCCGCTGGCCACGGTGTAGCCGAGGCCCGCCTTCGTCAGCGCGGCGATGGCGTCCGACAGCTTCTGGTTCTGCAGCGGCGGGACCTGGGACTTGTCCGGCGCCTTGTAGATCGTCAGCGTGATCTTGCTGTTGGTCGGGGCCTTGGTGTTGGCCGGGACCGACTGCGAGGCGACGGTGTTGACCTTGCTCGGGTCGGGGGCCGGCGTGGTCTTCGACGCGTCGACCTGGAAGCCGAGGGCCTGCAGCGTGTTCTGCGCGTCCTCCTTCTGGGAGCCGACCACGCTCGGGACGTTCTGCTTGGACTTGCCCTGGGAGACCGTCAGCTTGATCGGCGCGGTCGGGTCGGCGGTCGCGTTGGCCGCCGGATCCTGAGCCGTGACGGTGTCCTGCGGGGCGGTGTCGTCGTCCTTGTACTCGGGCGCGCCGACGTTGGTGAAGCCGGCCGCGGCCAGGGCCTGCAGCGCCTGGTCCTTGGTCTTGCCGACCACGGGCGGCACGGTCGCCTTCGCCGGGCCGGAGGAGACCTGCACCGTGATGGTCGCGGTCTCGGCGACCTGGCTGCCGGCCGTCGGGGTCTGGGTGCAGACCTGGTCCTTCTTGATGTTCGCGTCCGGGCAGGCGATCTTCTCGCCCTCGGTCACCACGAGCTTGGCGCCGGCCGCGGCGGCTGCGGTCTTGGCGTCGGCCAGGCTCTTGCCGACCAGGTTCGGTGCGGCGATCTTCACGGCGTCCTTCTTGTCGCCGTTGCTGAACATCGCCTGGGCCACGAAGAAGGTGCCGACCAGGACCAGTACGGCGGCCACCGCCAGCACGATCCAGGAGGTGTTGCTCTTCTTCGGCCGGTCCTCGCCGCGCCGGCCGCCGCCCTGGCCGTAGCCGTCGTCGCCGCCCGCGCCGCCGGCGTAGGTCTGGCCGTAGCCGTCGTCAGGGTAGCCGCCCTGCTGGCCGTAGCCCGGCTGCCCGGCGGCCTGCGGCAGGAGGGTGGTCGGGCCGCCGCCGGGCTGCTGCGGCAGCACGTTGGTCTGGCCGTACGGGTCGTGCTGCTGCGGGTAGCCGTTCTGGTCGTAGCCGTAGCCGGCCGCGCCCATGCCGTAGGCGGCCTGCTGGGCGGCGGCCACCGGCAGGCCGTCGAGGAAGCGCTCGATGTCGTCGCGCATCTCATCGGCGCTCTGGTAGCGGTAGTCGCGCTCCTTGGCGAGCGCCTTCAGCACGATCGCGTCGATCTCGGGGCGCACCTCGGGGTCGAAGACCGACGGCGGCTGCGGCTCCTCCCGGACGTGCTGGTAGGCCACCGCGACCGGCGAGTCGCCGACGAAGGGCGGGCGGACGGTCAGCAGCTCGTAGAGCAGGCAGCCGGTGGAGTAGAGGTCGGAGCGGGCGTCGACCTGCTCGCCCTTGGCCTGCTCGGGGGAGAGGTACTGGGCGGTGCCGATGACGGCCGAGGTCTGCGTCATGGTCATCCCGGCGTCACCCATCGCACGGGCGATGCCGAAGTCCATCACCTTGACGTTGCCCTGCCGGGTCAGCATCACGTTGGCGGGCTTGATGTCGCGGTGCACGATGCCGGCCCGGTGCGAGTACTCCAGGGCCTGGAGGATGCCGATGGTCATCTCCAGCGCGCGCTCGGGCAGCAGCCGGCGGCCGGAGTGCAGCAGCTCGCGCAGCGTGGACCCCTCGACGTACTCCATCACGATGTACGGGATGGAGATGCCGTCGATGTAGTCCTCGCCGGTGTCGTACACGGCGACGATCGCGGGGTGGTTCAGGGACGCCGCCGACTGTGCCTCGCGGCGGAAGCGGGCCTGGAACGACGGGTCCCGGGCCATGTCGGCCCGGAGCGTCTTCACGGCGACGGAACGGCCGAGCCGGGTGTCATGGGCGAGGTAGACCTCGGCCATGCCGCCGCGTCCGAGGACGCCGCCGAGCTCGTACCTGCCGCCTAGGCGACGAGGCTCTTCCATAGGTCCGACCCTCTCCCTCACCCGCCGGTGAGGCTGTGACGTAGGTGTCCCCGCACGCTCTGGGTGACGCCGCGCGGTCCGCGACCGGTTCTCCGGCCGGGCCGTGCGGTGCCTCGCGGGCGGCAACGGGCACACCCGCTGCTGGCGGATACGCTACCGGTCGCACCCCACCGGACCGGAGTCAGCCGTCGGCCGATATCAGACCGGTATCCGGACGGGGGTGCCGATCGTGACATTCCCCTCACCCCGGGAGCGGTTCGCTACTTGCCGAGTGCGGCCTGCATCACCGCCTTGGCGATCGGGGCCGCGAGCCGGCCGCCGCTGATGCCGTCGCGGTTCTGCGAACCGTCCTCGACCACCACCGCGACCGCGACCGACTGGCCGTCCGGGGTCTTGGCCCAGGAGGTGAACCAGGCGAAGGGCAGTCCGGCGTTGTCCTCGCCGTGCTGCGCGGTGCCGGTCTTCCCGCCGACCTGCAGGCCGGGGATCTTGGCGTTGGTGCCGGTGCCGTTCTCGACCACCGAGACCATCAGGTCCTGCATCTTCTGCGCGGTGGCCGGGCTCATGGCCTGGGAGAACTGCTTCTCGGTGTGCTTGGAGATGGTGGTCAGCGAGGCCGAGCGCTCCTGGTCGACCAGGTAGGGCTGCATCAGGCTGCCGTTGTTGGCGATCGCGGCGGAGACCATGGCCATCTGCAGCGGCGTGGCGCGGGTGTCATGCTGCCCGATCGAGTCCTGGGCGGTGCCGTCCAGGCTGGCGCTGTCCGGGAAGATGCTCTTCTCGGAGCGGACCGGGGTGTCGATGGTGCTGTTGAAGCCGAACTTCTCGGCCTGCGCCCGCATCTTCTCCTTGCCGAGGTCGGCACCGATCTTGGCGAAGACCGTGTTGCAGGACTGGTCCATCCCGGACTTGATGGTGGCGTTCTCGCAGCGCTCGTTCGGGCTCTCGTTCTTTAGCTGCGTGTTGGTGCCCGGCAGGGTGTACGGCTCTGGGGTGGTCGTGGCGTCGTCGATGCCCTGGAACATGCCGTTCTCGAACGCGGCGGTCGCGGTGACCAGCTTGAAGGTGGAGCCGGGCGGATAGGTCCGCTTCAGCGCCCGGTTGTCCAGCGGCTTGTTCGGATCGGCGTTGAGGTCGTTCCAGGCCTTGGTCGAGGCGCCGTCGAAGCCGGCGAAGCTACCCGGGTCGAAGGAGGGCGTTGAGACCATGGCGAGGATGGCGCCGGTCTTCGGGTCGAGCGCGACGACGGCGCCCTTCTTGTTGCCCATGGCGTCCCAGGCCGCCTTCTGGACCTTGGCGTTGACCGTGGTGACGACGTCGCCGCCGCGCTTGGGCTCGCCGGTCAGCATGTCCAGGGTGTTGCGGAAGAACAGCCGGTCGTCCGTCCCGGAGAGGACGCCGTCCTCCAGCGCCTCCAGGCCGACGTTCTGGAACTGGGTGGCGTACCCGGTGACGGGGGCCCACATCGGACCGTCGATCCAGGAGCGCTGGTACTTGAAGCGCAGGCCGTTGACGAAGTCGGACTTCGTGACCGGCTGCCCGCTCGCGATGATGTTCCCGCGCGGGTGCGCGTACCGGTCGTACAGCTGGCGCTTGTTGTTCTTGTTGCTCGCCCAGGAGTCGGCCTGGACGCCCTGCACCCAGTTGGTGCGCACCATCAGGGCCAGTATCAGCACGAGGCAGAAGATCGAGACCCGGCGGATCGGCTTGTTCATCGGGCGGGTCCTCCCGGGCCCTCGGTGGCCGGGGTCGGCTCGACCCCGGGGCGGCGGGCGCTGTCGCTGATCTTCAGCAGGATCGCGACCAGCGCCCAGTTGGCGACCACGGACGAACCGCCCTGCGCGAGGAACGGCATGGTCATACCGGTCAGCGGGATCAGCCCGGTCACACCGCCGGCGACGACGAACACCTGCAGCGCCATCGCCGAGGCGAGCCCGACCGCGAACAGCTTCCCGAAGGGGTCGCGGGCGGCGATCGCGGTGCGCAGGCCGCGCTGGATCAGCAGGGCGTAGAGCATGAAGATCGCCATCAGGCCGGTGAGGCCCAGCTCCTCGCCGAAGGAGCCGAGGATGAAGTCGCTCTTCGCGGCGAAGTCGATCAGCCAGGAGCGCCCCTGGCCGAGGCCGGAGCCGGTGACCCCGCCGGAGCCGAGGGCCATCAGTGACTGGCCGATCTGCTCGGTGGCGCCCGGCGGGGGCTTCGGGCTGAAGGCCGCCATCGGGTCGAGCCAGGCGTTGATGCGCACCTTGACGTGGCTGGCGGTGGAGGCCACCGCGACCGCGCCGCCGACCGACATCAGCAGGCCGAACAGGATCCAGCTGGTCCGCTCGGTGGCGACGTAGAGCATCACCACGAACAGGCCGAAGAACAGGAAGGACGAGCCGAGGTCGTTCTCGAAGATCAGGATCAGCAGGCTGAGCAGCCAGATCACGATGATCGGGCCGAGGTCACGGCCGCGCGGCAGGTACAGGCCCATGAAGCGGCGGCTGGCCAGCGCCAGGGCGTCCCGCTTGACCATCAGGTAGCCGGCGAAGAACACCGTCAGGATGATCTTGGCGAACTCTCCGGGCTGGATGGAGAAGCTGCCGAACCGGATCCAGATCTTGGCGCCGAAGTCCTCCGCCCGGGACGGGAAGAAGGCCGGCGCGGCGAGCAGGACCAGGGCCGCCACCATCGAGATGTAGGTGTAGCGCTGGAGCACCCGGTGGTCCTTCAGGAAGACCATCACGGCGATGAAGAAGGCCACGCCGAGACCGGACCACATCAGCTGGTTGGCAGCCGCGGGGTAGTTGTTGTGCAGCAGCTTCCCGGCCTTGTCCAGGCGCCAGATCATCACCACGCCGAGCCCGTTGAGCAGGGTGGCGATCGGCAGCATCAGCGGGTCCGCGTACGGCGCGAAGCGGCGCATCAGCAGGTGCGCGACCAGCGCCAGGGCGCCCATGCCGAACCCGTAGCCGAGCATGCCGGCGGGCAGCTTGTCGTCCATGGCGAGGCCGACGTTCGCGTACGCGAGGACCGGCAGCAGGATCGCGAAGACCAGTAGGGCCAGCTCGGTGTTGCGCCGGTTGGGCGTCTCCTGCGGAGAGATGGTGGTGTTGCCCCGGCGACGGGGGACGGCGCGCTCGGCGATCCCCCGCCGTCGGCCGGCCCGGCCGGTGTCTTCGCTCACGTTGTAGCTGCTCACGTGGTGACCGCTCCCTGACGGCCGGCAAGCCCGCTCGGGGCGCTGCTATGTCGGTTCACGGACGTCACTGCTTCGGGCAGGCGTTGGCCCGGTTGAGTTCGTCGTCGGTCAACTGGTCGCCGCCCTGCGTGCCGGCCGCCGGAGGAGTGGCGTTCGGCGTCTGGGCGGGTGCGCTCGGGGCGGTCGTGCCGGGGGCAGTCGTGCCCGGGGCGGTCGGGGTCGCCGTGGCCGAGGGCGCGGTGCTCGGCGCCGCCGCGGCCGGAGCGTGGTTCTTCTCGCTCGGGGTGGGACCGGTGGCCAGGAACGCGGCGTGGACGGCCTGGGTCGCCTGGGTGGCCTGCGCCGGGGCCGCCGCCTTCACGGAGGCGGCCTTCTGGCAGAGCTGGACCCAGCCGTCGAGCTCGTTGACGGTCGTCTGGGCGTCCTTCATGCTGCCGACCGAGATGGTCTTCTTCACGTGGGCCTGCTGGTCCTCGGGCAGCCACTTCAGCTGGATCTTGCTGTACGAGTCGTGCACCGAGGACAGGCTCAGGCCGGCCAGGTTCTGGTTGATGCCCTGGTAGACCGCGACGTGGTCGCCGTCCTCGCCGATGTAGTACTGGTCCTGGGTCCACTGGTAGCCGAAGAAGGCGCCGCCGCCGAGCAAGCCGAGGGCGACCAGGACGGCCACCGAGACGGTCAGGCCCTTGCGCTTGCGCTTGCGGGGCGGCTCCTCCTCGAAGTCCTCGGTCCCGTAGACCGAGGGCTCGGCGGAGCCGTAGCCGTACCCGCCACCCTCGTAGCCCTCGGCGGGACCGAAGCCGCCCGGCTCGCCGCCGTACTCGCCCTCGTAGCCCTCGGCCGGGCCGAAGGCGCCCTGCGGACCGCGGCCGAGGCCCGCCGCGCGACCGGCCGGGGTGTCCGCGATCGAGCGGTCGGCGGCCGCCGAGGACGGCGGGGCTTCGGCGACCGCGCCGACGACCACCGGGACGTCGTTGAACTGGCCGCTCATGGTGTCCGTGGCGCCGACGTCGATGACGTCCGCCACGATGCAGGTGATGTTGTCCGGACCGCCGCCGCGCAGCGCGAGCTGGATCAGCTCCTGCACGGTCTGCTCGGGCGAGTAGTAGCTGCCGAGGGTGTCCTGGAGGGTCTGGTGGCTGACCGGGCCGGAGAGGCCGTCGGAGCAGATCAGGTAGCGGTCGCCGGCCCGGACCTCGCGGATCGACAGGTCGGGCTCGACCTGGCCGCGGCCGTCCAGCGCCCGCATCAGCAGCGAGCGCTGCGGGTGGGTCTCGGCCTCCTCCGGCGTGATCCGGCCCTCGTCGACCAGGCGCTGCACCCAGGTGTGGTCCTGGGTGATCTGCACCAGCGAACCGTCGCGCAGCAGGTAGGCGCGGGAGTCGCCGACGTGTACCAGGCCCATCCGCTGGCCGGTCCAGAGCATGGCGGTCAGGGTGCAGCCCATGCCCTCCAGCTGCGGGTCCTCCTCGACCATCTGCCGGAGCCGGTCGTTGGCGCCCTGGACGGCGTCGCCCAGCAGGGTCAGCAGGTCGGCGCCCGGCACGTCCTCGTCCAGCCGGACGATCGAGCCGAGCACCTCGGAGGAAGCGACCTCGCCGGCCGCGGCGCCGCCCATGCCGTCGGCCACGGCCAGCAGCCGCGGCCCGGCGTAGCCGGAGTCCTCGTTCCCCTCCCGGATCAGTCCCTTGTGGGAGCCGGCGGCGAAGCGCAGCACCAGGGTCATGCGACCTGTGCCCCCCTCTGGGTCATGGACGGGATGCTGTCCCTCATGCGCTACTACTTCCGCAGTTCGATGACGGTCCTGCCGATACGGATCGGCATGCCCGGCTGGAGCGGGGTCGGCGCGGTCAGGCGCTGCCGGTCCAGATAGGTGCCGTTTGTGGAGCCTAGATCCTCGACCGTCCACTGCCCAGTCTGATCCGGATAGATCCTGGCATGCCGGGAGGACGCGTAGTCGTCGTCCAGGACGATGGTGGAGTCGTGCGCCCGGCCGAGCGTGATCGTCTGGCCCTGCAGCGCCACCGTGGTGCCGGCCAGCGAGCCCTGCACCACGACGAGCTGGGTCGGGGCGCCTCGGCGGCGCCCGGTGCCGGGCTGGGTCTGGGCCGCTGCCGCCGGGGCGGGTGCGGGGCGACTCGCGGCCTGGGTGGGCGCACCGGCGCCCGCCGTGGCGGACGCGCCTCGGCGGGACGGGCGCGGGTTCACCTTGGTGCCGAAGAGGTCGCTGCGGATCACCTGGATCGCGACGATGACGAACAGCCACAGAACGGCCAGGAAGCCCAGCCGCATGACCGTGAGGGTCAGTTCTGACATGACCGTCCCGCCAGTCGGTGAGCGAGGCGAGCGAACAATTCGGACACTACCCTTCGACCTGCCGGTAGACGATGGTGGTGGAGCCCACGACGATTCGGGAGCCGTCGCGGAGCGTAGCGCGCTGGGTGTGCTGTCCGTCCACCACGATGCCGTTGGTGGACCCCAGGTCGAGCACCATCGAAGGGCTGCCGGGCCGGATCTCGGCGTGCTTGCGGGAGACCCCGGGGTCGTCGATCCGCACGTCCGCCTCGGTGGAGCGGCCGAGCACGCAGGCCGAACCGGAGATCTGGTGGCGGGCGCCGTTCACCTCGACCCAGCGGCGGACCGAGGTACCGCCGTGGCCGGCGCCGGGGAGGTTGCGGACGTTGCCGGCGGCGGTCGCCGTCGCGGGCGGGCCCGAGGGCATCGCGGGGGGCACGGCCGGCGGCGGGGGCGGCGCGCCGTACTGGCCGGCGCCGGGCTGCTGCCACGGTGCACCGGGGGCCGGGGCGGCCGGCGGGCGGTCGTAGCCGGGCTGCGGCTGCGGCGGCGGGGCGTACTGCTGGGGCTCCTCGGCGGCGAGGGTGCGGCTGCGCACCCGGTACAGGCCGGTGTCGAGGTCGTCGGCCTTCTCCAGGTTCACCTGGAGCGGGCCCATGAAGGTGTACCGCTGGGCCTCCGCGTACTCGCGGACCATGCCGGCCAGCTCGGTGCCGAGCTGCCCGGAGTAGGGGCTGAGGCGCTCGTAGTCGTGCGGGCTCAGCTCGACGATGAAGTCGTTCGGCACGACGGTGCGGTCGCGGTTCCAGATGCTCGCGTTGTTGTCGCACTCGCGCTGCAGCGCTCCGGCGATCTCCACGGGCTGGACCTCGGACTTGAACACCTTGGCGAAGGTGCCGTTGACGAGACCCTCAAGTCGCTGCTCGAACTTCTTCAGCACTCCCATGGGGCACCCCCTTCCAGGGTTCGGTCGCCTGCGTGCCGGCCGGATCCCGCCCGGGAACCGGTCGCGCTTACTTGCGGTACTTCCGTACTGATCGTATCCACGCCGGGCCCTTCCGTACGGTTCCCGGACCGTGTGGTGCCCGGGGGTGGGCTCGGACACACAGGGTGACGCATGTCGGGTACGGCACGCCAGGTGTGCCGGTCGGAGCGGCCGCCCGTCCCTCGTGCACGCGTTCGTCGGGCATCCGTTCGGATGCGGTCCGTCTCGCCGACGAGCGATTCGGAGCTGCCCCCCGGGTCGTGCTAATGTTTTCCACGTCGGAAGGGCCGCCCGGAAGGGAGGCCGGTCCAAGGAAACGCGAAGTACTCATGGTACCGAGCGGTTCGGAAGATCGGTCGGCAAAGAAGACAACACCCATGCGCGGGTGGCGGAATAGGCAGACGCGCTGGATTCAGGTTCCAGTGCCCGCAAGGGCGTGGGGGTTCAACTCCCCCCTCGCGCACAGCGAAGCCCCGCAGATCGAAAGATCTGCGGGGCTTTTTTGTTGCTCCGGTCGTTGTCGTGGGCGTTGCCCCCGACCGGTGCCGGTGGGTCAGGAGCGGGTGGCGGGCAGCTCGGCGCGGACCTCGAAGCCGCCGTCCTGGGTGGGGCCGGCGGTGAGGGTGCCGCCCAGCATCTGGGCCCGCTCACGCAGGCCGATCAGGCCGTGGCCGCCGCCCGGGAGGGTCTCGGCCGGGTGGACCGGCGGGGCCTCGTTGCGCACCTCGACCCGCAGCCTGCGGCCCTTCGCCCGGACCCTCACGTGTACCGCCGCCTCCGGGGCGTACTTGGTGATGTTGGTGAGCGCCTCCTGCACCGTTCGGTAGGCGGCCCGCTCCACCGCCTCCGGCCAGGGGCGGTCGCCGGGGTTCAGCTCGGCGTCGGCGGCCAGGCCGCTCTCCTCGATCAGCCGGGGCAGATCGGCCAGCCGGGGCTGCGGGGCGAGCGGGGCGTCCGGCAGTCCGCCGCCGGTGCCGCGCAGCACTCCGACCATCTGGCGCAGCTCGTCGAGGGTCCGGACGGACAGTTCGCGGATGGTGCGGGCGGTGGTCACGGCGGCCGGGTCGGCGGTGCTGACCTGGAGCGCGCCGGCCTGGATGCTGATCAGGCTGACCTGGTGCGAGACCACGTCGTGCATCTCCCGGGCCAGGCGTCCGCGCTCGCTGATCAGCACCCGCTCGGCCAGCAGCCGGCTCTCCCGCTCCTGGCCCCGGGTGAGCTCGTCCAGGCGGGCGGCCAGCTCCCGGCGGGTGCGGGCGAGCAGGCCGGTGGCGGCCGGGCCGGCGGCCAGCATCACGGCCTGGATGGCGTCCAGGGCGGTGGCCCGGCTCAGGTCGATCAGGTTGTCGGGCAGCGGCCAGTGGAAGAACTCGACCAGGGCGAAGAGGACACCGCAGGGGATCAGGACCCGGGGCCGGGGGCGTTCGGCGGCCACCGTGTAGACGGCGGCGATCGGAGCCAGCCAGATCTCCTCCACCCAGCTGCCGGGCATGGTGAGCAGCAGCACCGTGACCGGGAAGCGGCGGCGCCAGAACAGGGCGAGGGCGGCCAGCGTGGACAGGGCCAGCTGCCACCCGCTGGCGTCCCTGGCCACCAGGGCCGCGTCCAGCAGGGAGAACAGGACGGGCAGCAGCAGCATCAACCAGGTGGCGGTGCACCAGGCCGGCAGCCGTCGGGACGGCAGTTGGTCGGCGGCCGTCATGCCCCGTCGCCGGGTTTGGGCCGGACGAGGCCGGCCCGGTGGGCGACGACGGCGGCCTGCACCCGGTTGGCGGCGCCGAGCTTGCCGAGGATCGCGCTGATGTGGTCCTTGACGGTGCCGGTGCCGAGGAAGAGGCGGTCGGCGATCTCGGCGTTGGACAGGCCCTCGCCGAGCAGCGCGAGCACGTCGAGCTCGCGGCCGGTGAGGGTACGGGCCAGCGCGGTGGCCTCGGCGTCCGGGCCGCCGCCGTCCACGTAGCCGCCGATCACGGTGCGGGTGACGGTCGGGGAGAGGATGTTGCCGCCGGCCGCGAGCACCCGGACGGCGTGCACCAGCTGCTCGGGGGCGGTGTCCTTGAGCAGGAAGCCGGACGCGCCGGCCCGCAGCGCGGTGCCGATGTACTCGTCGGTGTCGAAGGTGGTGAGCATCGCCACGGCGGGCGGGTCGGGCAGGGCGCGCAGCCGGCGCAGCACCGAGATGCCGTCGAGGTCGGGCATCCGGATGTCGAGCAGCACCACGTGCGGACGCAGGCGCTGGACGTGCTCCTCGGCCTGCCCGCCGGAGCAGTCGCCGACCACCTCGAGGTCGGGGGCGGACCCGACGATCAGGCCGAGGCCGGAGCGGACCAGGATCTCGTCGTCGACGATCAGCACGCGGGTGGTGGTGATGGTGCCTCCTCGGTTCGGGCGGCCGGATGGGGGCGGTCCGCGTGGGTCGTTTCCGAGGGTAGGGGTAGCCGGGGCGGGCCGCCGAACACCCGGGGGTGCCGACCCCCGCCGTTCGGCGGGGGTGGGAATCCGCTACCCGGTTCACGCAATTCTCAGGCTCGGTGCGGAACCATTGAGTTGGCTGACCCTTTCCGGCCTGCTCGTCCCACCCGGGCGGAGGGCCGGGCGGGAGTCGGCGGTCAGTCCGTCGGGCCCGTGCGGGCGCCCGGCGCCGGGCCGTACGCGGATGCGCCCCACCATCTGATCGTTTGGAATTGAGCTGTGTCGTCCACTGTGAAGTCGGAGCCGTCCGCCACGTCCTCCGGGCCCCGGCCCGTCGGCGTGCTCGACCGCTGGCGCCCGAGGGCCGCCGTGGTCTCCGTCTGGTACCTGCGCCTGATCGCGTTGCTGAATGTGGCGACTGTACTGCTGGTGCCCTTCCGTGACCAGGTCAGCGAGCACAACGAGGGCGAGTACTTCACCCCGTACCTGATGACCTCGGGCCTGGCCAGCGCGGTGCTGTCGGTCTTCCTCGCCATCGCGATGCGGCGGCGCAAGCGGGCCGCGTGGATCTTCAACGCGGCGCTCGGCGGCCTGTTCGCGCTGCTGTACCTGACGGCCATGGCGCTGCCGGACGAGCGGTTCCACATGCACCCGTTCAACTACTTCTCCACCGTGCTGACCTGCCTGTTCGTGGTGGCGCTGCTGGTCGGGCGCAAGGAGTTCACGTCCAAGGGGGACCGCTCCAACCCGAAGACCGCGGTGGCGACCTTCTTCGGCGGGCTGGTGTTCGGCGGGCTGGCCGGCGGGCTGCTGGTCTGGGCGACCAACGAGCTGTCCGGCGCGGGCTTCTGGGACCTCTTCCGGTACTCGGTCGGCCGGATGATCACCATCACCCCCTCCGAGCACCTGCGCTCGGTGATCGCCGCGCCGACCTGGGTGAACGCCGCGATCAACGCGATGGGCGGGCTGCTCTTCCTGCTGGTGCTGTACGTGGCCTTCCGCAGCCCGCGGGGCACCGAGCTGCTGAACCCGGAGGACGAGGCCAAGCTGCGCGGCCTGCTGGAGAGGCAGGGCGAGCGGGACTCGCTCGGCTACTTCGCGCTGCGCCGGGACAAGGCGGTGATCTTCTCCCCCAGCGGCAAGGCGGCGGTCACCTACCGGGTGATCGGCGGCGTCTCGCTCGCCTCGGGCGACCCGATCGGGGACCCGGAGGCCTGGCCGGGCGCGATCGACGCCTGGCTGTCCGAGGCCCGCGAGCACGCCTGGGCGCCGGCCGTGATGGGTGCCTCCGAGGAGGCCGGGGTGATCTACGCCCGGCACGGGCTGGACGCGCTGGAGCTGGGCGACGAGGCGATCGTCGAGCTGGACGAGTTCTCGCTGGACGGCCGCGCGATGCGGGTGGTCCGGCAGGCGTACAACCGGGTCAAGCGGGCCGGGTACACGGTGCGGATCCGCCGCCACGAGTCCATTTCCGACGAGGAGATGGCCGAGCTGGTGGCCAAGGCCGACGAGTGGCGCGACGGGGCGACCGAGCGCGGCTTCTCGATGGCGCTCGGCCGGCTCGGCGACCCGGGCGACGGGCGCTGCGTGATGCTGGAGTGCAGCGACGGCGAGGGCGAGCTCAAGGCGCTGCTGAGCTTCGTCCCGTGGGGCCCGGACGGGCTCTCGCTGGACCTGATGCGCCGGGCCCGGGACACCGAGAACGGCCTGATGGAGTTCATGGTGATCGAGCTGCTGCAGCGCGCCGACGAGGTCGGACTGAAGCGGGTTTCGTTGAACTTCGCGATGTTCCGCTCCGTTTTCGAGCGCGGATCGCGCCTGGGTGCGGGCCCGGTGCTGCGGCTGTGGCGTTCCATCCTGGGATTCTTCTCGCGCTGGTGGCAGATCGAGTCGCTGTACCGCGCGAATGCCAAGTACCGGCCGATCTGGGAGCCGCGCTACCTGCTGTTCGAGAAGAGCAGCGAGATTCCGCGGATCGGTATCGCGAGCGCGCGCGCCGAGGGTTTCATCGTCGCGCCGAGCCTGCCCGCCCTGTTCCGGCGCCGGCACGCCCGGGCCGCCGTGGCGGCGGCCCCCCGGGTGCCGGTGGCGGCCCGGGACGGGAAGGGGTAGTCCTCCGCCGGGGGGCGGAGGGGGGCCCTCGGCCGGATGGGGGTCAGATGGGGGTTTCCCCTCCCCCCAGAGGATGACCCATATCCACATCCATGCCGATGTGCCTTTGTTAAGAGGCTTCTAATGTTGGAGTAGACGAGAGTTCGGGGATTCGGAGAAACGGTTGTGATTCACAGGACCCGCGCGGGGGGCGCGCGAAAGGGGCCGCTGGCAGTAGCCAGAGCGGCCGCTGTCGCCGAGTGGGGAACGTTGTTCGCTACGGTTCGGAACACGGTGGTGCGAAAGAAGTTCGCCGCTGTTCCGATGGCGACGATCGCGACGTTTCTGATCCTGCTGTTCAGCATCGTCCAGCACCTGCCGGGCGGTGAGCGTTTCGTCAACCACATCGGGGTGGTGCGGGCGGCGCTGCCGCTGGAGGTCTCGCTGCTGCGGACCCCGCTGTCGCTGTACGTCCCGGCGCTGGACCTGCCGGTCTGGGGGGCGCTGGCCCAGGTCTTCGTGGTCTTCGCGATCGCCGAGATCGTGCTCGGCCGTCGGCTGACCCTGGTGGTCGCCTACACCTGCACCCTGGCGGGCACGCTGTTCGCCCGGGTCGGCGTGGCGATCGGGCCCGGCCACCTGTTCGGCTTCCCGAAGTGGGTCGCCTACGTGCGGGACACCGGGCCGTCGGCCGCGGTGGTCGCGCTGGCGATCTGCATCGCCTTCCGCTGCCGGGCCTGGTTCACGGCCGGCCTGGTGGTCGCCCTGATGGTCGGCGAGGCCGTCGTGCTGCCGAACCTGGCGGGCCTGGAGCACGTGGTCGCGGTGATCACCGCGCTGCTGATCGCCGTCTCGGTCGAGGTCTTCGGTGACTTCTGGCCGCGGGTGCTGGCCGGGGTCGGCGCCGCCGCCTCGGTGGCCGCGGCCGCGTCGCGGGAGGTCGCGGTGGAGGCCCGGCGGCGCCGGTCGGCCGGGGCCGTCATCCCCTGAGGGACGCTGTCCACACCCTGTCGGCCCGCGCTCGGCCGGCTGCGTACGGGGCGTTGCCCGTACGCAGCCGTCACACGGGTGGCAGGGGGAGCTCGAACCAGACGACCTTCCCCACCGCCTTGCGGGCGGTGCCCCAGCGTTCGGCGAGCTTGGTGACCAGGGTGAGGCCGCGGCCGGTCTCGCCGAGCTGCTCGGCGGGCTCCAGCGAGGGCAGGTTGTGGTTGTCGTCGCTGACCTCGACCAGCAGTTTGTCCACCCGGATCAGCTGGAGCTGGACGCGGTCCCGGGCGACCCGGACGGCGTTCGTCACCAGCTCGCTGACCAGCAGCTCGGTGGTGTCGCTGAGCGCCTCCAGGTGCCAGCCGGCCAGCTGCTCGCGGACCAGCGAGCGGGCCCGCCGGACCTCGCGGTGGTCCACGGTGAGGTCCCAGGTGGCCACCTCGGACGGGGCGACCCCGTCGAAGCGGGCCACCAGCAGGGCGACGTCGTCCTTGCGGTCGTCCGTGTGCAGCCGCCGCAGCACCTCGTCGCAGGCCTGCTCGGGGCTCTGCTGCGGGTCGATCAGGTTGCCGCAGAGCGCGGCCAGGCCCGCTCCTATGTCCCCGCCCCGGACCTCGACCAGGCCGTCGGTGCACAGCACCAGCATCGAGCCGTCCAAGACGTCGATGGTCTTGGCGACGAACGGGACGCCACCGACGCCGATCGGGGCGCCGGCCGGGATCTCCAGCAGTTCGCCGGTGCCGTCCGGGTGCACCAGGACGGGCGGGACGTGGCCGGCGCTGGCCAGCTCGCAGGTCCGGTTGATCGGGTCGTAGACCGCGTACAGGCAGGTCGCGAGGTGGTCGTCGCCGAGCTTGTGGGCCAGGTTGTCCAGGTGACGCAGCAGCTGTCCGGGCGGCAGGTCGAGGGCGGCGAGGGTCTGCATGGCGGTGCGGAAGCGGCCCATCGCGGCCGCCGAGTGCAGGCCGTGGCCCATCACGTCGCCGACCACCAGGGCGACCCGGCTGCCGGGCAGCTGGATCGCGTCGAACCAGTCGCCGCCGACCTCGGCCTTGGGGTCGCCGGGCAGGTAGCGGTGGGCGATCTGCACGCCGGGGATCTGCGGTGGGCGGGTCGGGATCATCGAGCGCTGCAGGGTGGTGGCGACCCTCGCCTCGGCGCGGTGCAGCCGGGCGTTGTCCAGCGACAGCGCGGCGCGGACGGCCAGCTCCTTGAGGGTCGCGGCGTCGCTCTCGTCGAAGGGGTCGCGGTCGGGCAATCGGAGCAGCTTGAGGATGCCCAGGACGGTGCCGCGGGCGGAGAGCGGGACGACCAGCATCGAGCGGCCGGAGACCACCGGGGCCAGCCGGGCGCCGCCGAGGGCGATCGCGTAGTCCACCGCGACGTCCGCGCTGATCACCGGGACCAGCACCGGCTGGTTCAGCTGCAGGGCCATCCCGGGCGGGGTGCGGCGGGGCATGCTGACCAGCGAGCCCTCGGCGAGCACGTGGTCCCAGGCGCCGCCGGTCTCGTTGTAGACCAGGGCGACCCGGCGCAGCATGGTGTCGTCGTCCGGCCGGCCGGCCGGCAGCTCGGAGTCCGAGATCAGCCCGTCCACCAGGTCCACGCAGGCGAAGTCGGCGACCCGCGGGACCAGCACCTGGCACAGCTCGTGGGCGGTGAAGCCGAGGTCCAGGGTGGTGCCGACCTTGCCGCCGACCTCGTTCAGCAGGGCCAGCTGCTCGCCGGCCTGCCCGTTGGTGAGGAACGGGCCGAGTCGTCCGCCCGGCGGGACCTCGGGGCGCGCGGGGGCGGGGACCGGGACGGGCGCGGTGACGGGCGGGGCCTGATCGGCGCGCAGCGGCGGGTGGCCGTTGGCGGACGACTCGACGGCGGCGCGGTCGATGGCGGCTCCTCCTCCGGTGGGGGAAGGGACGGATGGGCCGCCGCCCGCCGCGGGGCCGCTCACGGCGGCGACGGGCTGGGCGACGGGGTGGACGAGCTCGGCGGCCTCGAGCTCGGCGGCTTCGCGTTGGGCGGCTTCGCGCTGGGTCGGCAGGGGGACGGCGGGGCGGCGGCCGGGTGCGGTCTGTTCGGGCTGCGGCGGCGGGCCGAGCCGGGCGGCGCGCTGCTGCGGCGTCGGGTAACGGCGGCCGAGGCCCGCCGCCGCGTGCGCCGTCCCGGTCTGGGCGTCCGCGGGCAGCACCGGGAGCACGGTGACCGCGTCCACGCGCAGGGCGGGCAGTCCGCCGGGGCCGATCGCGGCCAGCACCGGTGCGCGGTGCGCGGCGGGCAGCAGCCGGGCCAGTGGCTCGGGCACCCGGTCGGCGGGCGGGGTGAGCGTGGCGGTCAGCCCGTGGAAGCCGCCCCGGGCGGCAGGGGCGGCGGCGAACGGCAGCAGCCGCTCGCCGAGCGCGAGCCGGGGACCGGTGGTGCGCAGCGGGCGGGCGTCGGCGGCCAGGGCGAGCAGCCCGGCGGACGGGCCGGGCAGCGGGTAGGCCCACCAGAGCACGTCGCGCTGGTGCTCCTCGCGGTCGGTGACGGTCAGCCGCCCGGCCCAGGGACGGCCAGCGGCGGTCAGCTCGGCGAGGGTGTCGAACGCGTCGCAGGTGCGGCGGACGGAGCAGCGGCCGAGCACCCGTGACTCCACGGCGGGCAGCAGGCCGGAGGCGGGACGGTCGTGGGTGACCTCGGCGCGGTGTCCGAACAGCTCCTCGGCGGCCCGGCCCCACTGTGCGATCCGGCCGGACCGGTCCACCAGGACGAGGGCGAGCCGGACCAGGGCGGCCACGCCCGTCGGGTGGTCGCCCGGCGCGGACCCGTGGGCCGCCGGACGCGGTGTGGAGTTGGACTCGGCCACCATGGATTCGGTCTGCTCCCGCCTGGCCGCCACGCCTGGAGGTGGCCGTCTATCCGGAGGAAGGCGCGCTGTGCGGATACCAGCGAAGCACGGACCGGGCCGGGCTTGATACCGAAACGGGGAGATTCCTCAGTATCGGTTGCGTGTCGCGCGGCGCGCGCCGGTCCGTACCTCCGGTTCACCCGGACGGGGCTTTCGCCCGCGACGGTAGGGTGGCAGGCCGGACCGCCCGCGCGGCGGACCCGCAGGACGCATCCGGCCGGACGAGACAGAGGCGAGAAGTGAGCGCGCAGAGCCCCGCCCGCTGGACGGACCCGGAGCAGCAAGGGCTGGAGGAACGGGTCGCCGCCGCCGAGCTCGCCTGGCTCAGCATGGACGTGGACGTGCAGACGCTGCGCGTCGAGATCGACAACTTCGCCCTGATCCACCATCAGCTGCTCGGCCCGCTCTACGCCCGGCTCGACGAGCTGGACGCGCTGGTCGCCGAGGCGGTCGCGGCCCGCACCGGTCTGCCCGAGGACCTGCGCAGGGCCGCCGAGGCACGGCAGCAGGTCGAGGAGCTGCCGGACCTGGACGCGCTCTTCGACTCGGTGCAGGAGCAGCGGGAGCAGCGGGAGCGCTCCGGCCGGGGGGAGGAGGCGGCCCCGCCGCCGCCCGCCGCTCCGGCCCGGGTGCGGCCCGGCAAGGAGGCCCAGCGGATCTACCGCGAGCTGGTCCGCCGCGCCCACCCCGACCTCACCACCGACCCGGCCGAGCAGCAGCGCCGGGCCGCCTTCCTGGTCCGGGTCAACGAGGCCTACGCCTTCGGGGACGCCGGTGCCCTGGAGGGCCTGGCCGCCGAGTGGTCCACCGCGCCGGAGGCCGCGCCCGCCGTCGACTCCCCCGACCGGTCGGACTGGCTGCGGCGCCGGCTGGACTGGCTGACCGCCAAGATCGCCGAGACCGCCACCGAGCAGGTCCGGCTGGAGCAGACCCCGATGGGCCAGCTGCTCGCCCTCGCCCCGCAGGACCCGGACCGGCTGCTGGAGCAGCTCGCCGAGGAGCTGCTGGCCAAGGCCGCCGACCGGCAGGCCGAGCTGGAACGGCTGCTCGGCGCCCACGGTCCGGTGGCCGGCGGCAGCCCGGCGGCCGGCGACGGTTCGGTGCCGGTGGGCGACAATGGCACGGACCCGATCCACCCCCACCACGCCCAGGAGAGCCAAACGATGTTCGCGCAGATCCCCACCGCCGACGCCGCCGCCGTCCCCGCCGACGCCGTCCTGCTGGACGTGCGCGAGCAGGACGAGTGGGACGCGGGCCACGTGGACGGTGCGCTGCACATCCCGCTGGGCCAGGTCATCGCCCGGCTCGGCGAGCTGCCCGACGAGAAGCTGTACGTGCTCTGCCGGGTCGGCGGCCGCTCCGCGCAGGTCGTCCAGTACCTGGTGCAGCAGGGCCGGGACGCGGTGAACGTGGACGGCGGCATGTACGCCTGGCAGGACGCCGGCCGTCCGATGGTGAGCAGCACCGGCCAGGAGGCCTTCGTCCTCTAGTCTCTTCCGCCCGGTAGGGCAGGATGGGCGCGCGCGTGCGCGCCGGTACCCGGGCCGGGCGCTGCCCGCCGACCGGGCTGGGGAGGCCATGACGGAGACGACGGACCGGCCGGCCCTCGGGAGGGTCTGGTCGAAGCCCGCGCAGCTCGTCCTCGGCCTCGCCGGGGCGGTCCTGATCGGCGGCACCGGGCTGTTCCTCGCCGCGGTGTTCCTGCACGTCGCGCCCGCCAACTCGCTGTCCCGGCAGTACCGGGACGAGATCGACGGCGTGGTGTACCCGGAGTTCGAGCAGAACTGGAAGCTCTTCGCGCCCAACCCGCTGCAGCAGAACGTCAGCGTGGACGCCCAGGTGCGGACCGTCGCCCCGGGCGGGGCGACCACCACCCGGGAGTGGACCGGGCTGACCGCGCGGGACATCGCCGCGATACGGGGCAACCCGGCGCCCAGCCACGTCGACCAGAACCTGCTGCGCCGGGCCTGGGACTTCTACGACGGCTCGCACAACCCGCAGGACGAGACGCCGACCAACCAGCGCGGCAAGCTCGCCGAGCAGTACCTGAAGCGGATCGCGCTGCAGCGGATCGGGCGTGGGGCGGACGGCGAGCGGATCCTGGAGATCCGGTTCCGGGTGACCACGGCCACCGTCCCGCCGCCGACCTGGAGCGGCGAGGCCGCCCCGCCGGCGCCCAAGGTGCGGGAGCTGCCGTGGTGGCCGGTGGCGGACGAGGACTACCGGGGGCTGCTCGGATGAGCGAGGTGTCGGATCCCCGGCTGGACGAGGTGGAGCTGCCGGACCGTTCCGTGCGGTCGGACGCGGTGGAGCTGCCGGACGCGGTGGTGCCGTCGGGTGGCATCCCGCGGCAGGCCGGTGCCGGGCCGGACGCTGCGGAGCGGCGCGGGCCGGGGGCGGTCGAGCTGGTCGGGCGGGCCGTCGAGGCCTTCACCGGGCGGGTGCTCGGACGGCACCAGGCCGCGGTGGTGCGGATCGGCTTCGGGCTGGTCTGGCTCGCCCACCTGCTGCGCGAGTGGCCCAACCGGCGGGTGCTGTACGGCGACCGCTCCCCCTGGTCGATGGAGCTCGCCGAGCGGCTGCTGGGCGACGACGGGGCGTTCACCGTGCTGCCCTGGTTCGGCGGGCGGCTCTGGTTCGAGCTGGTCTACCACCTGGCGGTGCTGGCGGCCCTCGCGGTGCTGCTGGGCTGGCGGACCAGGGCGAGCACGGTGCTGTTCCTGGTCACCGTGCTGTCGCTGCAGAACCGCGACGTCTTCCTCGGCGACGGCGGTGACAACGTCATCCACCTGATGGCGGTGTACCTGGTCTTCACCCGCTGCGCCGAGGTCTGGTCGCTGGACGCCCACCGGGTGCGGACCGGGCGGGGCGGACGGACCGGGGTGGTGCTCTGGGCCGTGCTCGGCGCCCTCCTGGCGGCCGGTCAGTTCGGCGGCTTCTCCGGCGACAGCCTGACCTGGAGCAGCCGGACCTTCCCGTACCTCGGCTGGTCCCCGCTGTTCTGGGGGCTCTGGGCGGTGGCCGGGCTCTGGTGGGTGCTCGGGCGGCTGCGGCCGGACGGCGAACCGCGGGCGGTGCTCGACGCGCTCGCGAACATGGTGCACAACTGCGCGATGCTGGTGATCGCCGCCGAGGTGGTGCTGATCTACGCCACGGCCGGCTGGTACAAGGTGCAGGGCTCGCGCTGGCAGGACGGCACCGCGCTGTACTACCCGCTGCACCTGGACTACTTCGCCCCCTGGCCCGGGCTGTCCGCGCTGGTCGGCTCGGCGCTGCTGCCGGTCTTCCTGGTCTCCTACGGCACCGTGATCCTGCAGGTGGCCTTCCCGTTCACGCTGCTCAACCGGCGGGTCAAGAACGTGCTGCTGGCCGTCATGATGCTGGAGCACCTCGGGATCGCGGTGGTGCTCGGGCTGCCGGTGTTCTCGCTCGCGATGATCGCGGCGGACGCGGTGTTCCTGCCGACCGGCGCGCTGCTGTGGCTCGCGGCGCGGGCGAGCCGGATCCGTACCGGCCGGATCCGACGGGAAGCCGCGCCCTAGGATGTCGCTATGTCCTGGTTCGCCGCACTTCGTGACACCGCGCGGACCGGACTCACCCTCGACCGGGCGCTCACCGACCCCAAACGGGCCGTGCGCGGGGCCCTCGCCGTCGCGCTGGTGCTCTTCCCGACGCTCGCGCTCGGCGGGGTCGCGCTCGCCACCTCCGCCGCGATGGGGGCGTTCATCGCCGGCTCGGCGACCTTCCAGCGCAGCTTCCGCCCCCGGGCCAGCCTCGCCGTCGCGGCCGGCGCCGGACTCGGGGTCAGCACCTTCCTCGGCTACCTGGCCGTCGGGGTGTACGGGCTGTTCCCGGTGCTGCTCGCGGTGTGGGCCTTCGGCGCCGGGCTCGCCTGGTCGATCGGGCCCACCGCCGGAGTCGTCGCGACCAACACGGTCTCGGTGATGCTGATCGTCGTCCAGCTGCCGGTCAGCACCGCCGCCGCGCTCGGCCACGGACTGGTCGCAGCCCTCGGCGGAGTCGTCCAGGCCGCCGTCATCACCCTCTGGCCGATCGGCAGTTGGACCGCCCAGCGGGACGCGCTCGCCGACACCTACGCAGAACTCGCCGACTACGCACGCCGGTTGCGGCAGGACCCGACCGCGCACGTGGACCCGGCGCCGTTCATGACCGCCCGGCACGCCGCCGCCCTCACCCCCTGGCAGGACCGCCACCGGCCACCCGAACTGCGCGGCCTGCGCGGCATCGCCGAACGGATCCGGCCCACCCTCGCCGCGCTCGCCGACCCCAAGGTCGGCGCCCCCGAGGAAGGCCCCGAACGGGACCGGGCCCGGGAGGTGCTGGCCGCCGCCGCGGAAGTCATGGACGCCCTCGCCCGGGCGATCCGCACCGGCGACCCCGTCCGGCTCCCCCGGTCCGCGCCCTCGCTCACGCTGGTCCGGCCGGACGACGACGGCCCCAGACTGCAGGGCGCCGCCCGGCGCTCCGCGCGGCGGCTGGGCGGGCTGCTGCGCAAGGCCTCGGACGCGCTGGACCGCAGCGACGAGGACACCATCACCACACCGGTGATCGGGGCGGGCGGGGCGCTGCACAAACCGTCGATCGGGCGGATGCTGCCCGTCGCGGTGCGGATCGTACGGCGGCAGTTGCGGCCCCGTTCGGCGATCTTCCAGCACGCCGTGCGGCTCGCCGCCGTCGTCACCGTCTCCTACCTGCTGGCCCGGCTCGTCGGGTTCCACCACGGGTACTGGGCGCCGATGACCGCCGCGATGGTGATGCGGCCGGACTTCGCGCAGACCTACAGCCGGGGCGTCGCGCGGCTGGCCGGGACGGTCGTCGGGGTCGCGGTCTCGACCCTGGTGGTGCAGGTCGTGCACCCCGGGGAGTGGGTGCTGGCGGCGCTGGCGGTGGTGTGCATCGGCGGGGCGTACCTCGCGTTCCGGACCGGCTACGCGCTGACCACCGTCGGGATCTCCTCGTACGTGGTCTTCCTGCTCGGGCTGCAGGAGGGGAACCCGCTGGACACGGCCTTCGAACGGGTCGGGCTCACGCTGCTCGGCGGATCGCTCGCGCTCGTCACGTACGCGCTGTTCCCCACCTGGCAGACCGCCCGGCTCGGGGAACGGCTCGCCGAATGGCTGGCGGCGGCCGGGCGGTACGCGGGGGCGGTGATCGCCTGCTACGAGCAGCCGACGGCGCCGCGCGGACGGGTCGTGCGGGGCGCGCTGCTGGACTCGCGGGAGGCGCGGTCCGAGCTGATCCAGGCGATGGAGCGGGCCGACGCCGAACCGGGACGCCACGAGTCCGGGCTGGCCGGGGTGAGCCGGCGCCAGATCGACCGGGCCCGGGCGGCGGTCGGGGCCCTGGGACGGGCGGCGGTGCTGCTGGAGGCGCATCTGCCGGCGGCGGATGCCGAACCGGTGGTGGGGGCGGGGGAGTACGCGGAGGAGTTGCGGCTGGCGACGGCGCTTGCGGCGGGGGCGTTGCTGACGGGGCGGCCGGTGGAGTTCGGGGCGGTGCGGGAGGCGCAGGCGCGGTTGGAGGAGCGGTTGGCGGGGGCGGAGCCGGGGGTGCAGCGGGATGTGGTGGGGGCGGGGGTTCGGTTGGTGGGGAGGGCCTTGCGGGAGGTGGAGCGGGCTCTGCGGGGGAGTTCTTCGGGGTGAGGGCTCTCGGGAGGGTGGGGTGGTGCTGGGGGCGTGGGGGCTTTCGGGAGGGTGGGGGGTGCCGGGGGCGGCTCCGGGGGTGGTCGCTCCGAGGGGCTGGATGATTTTCCGACTGCCGGTGCTGTGGGTGGGGTGTTTGGACCGTTGGCAGTCTGAAAATCACCCGCAACGCCCCTCTCCGGACCACCCCCTGCGCCGCCCCCTCCCGCAGCACGTCCCTCTCGCCAGAGGGGGGAGGGGGAGGGGGAAGGGAGGGGAGGGTGGGGAGGGGGTGGTGTGGTGCGGGTGGGTGGGGTGGTGCGGGTGGGGTGGGTGTTTCGGTGGGGGTGGCAGAGTGGCGGTATGGGTGACGAGGAGCTGGTGCGGGCGTGGCGGGCGGCTGAGCGGGAGCAGGGGGCGGTGCTGTTGGACGGGTTCCATGCGTTGAAGCACGCGCTGCGCTTCGGGGGGGACGTTCGGTCGGTGCTGACGGCGGACCGGGGGGCGTTGCTGGCGTTGGGTGCCGAGTTGGCGGGGGATGTGGTGCCGGCGTTGGAGGGGCTTGCGGTGGAGTTGCCGGAGGCGGTGTTGCGGACGCTGGTGCCCCGGCTGCATCCGACCGGGGTGATCGCGCTGGCGGTGCGACCCTCGGCCGGAGCGAATCTGGCGGCGTTGGGGGCGCGGCCGCGGCGGGCGCCGGTGGTGGTGTTGGAGAATCCGCGGAATCTGGGGAACGTCGGGGCGGTGATCCGGTTGGCGGCGGGGTTCGGTGCCGCCGGGGTGGTGACCACCGGGGATCTGGATCCGTGGCATCCCAACGTGCTGCGGGGCAGTGCGGGGCTGCACTTCGCCACCGCGGTGGAGCGGTTGGCGCTGTCGGAGCTGCCCGCGGGGCCGTTGTACGTGCTGGACCCGGAGGGTGTGGACATCCGGGACCTGCCGTTTCCGGACGATGCGCTGCTCGCCTTCGGCACCGAGCGGCACGGGGTTTCGGCGGAGCTGAAGGCGCGGGCTGACCGGTTGGTCGCGGTGCCGATGCAGCCGGGGGTGTCCAGCTTCAATCTGGCGACCAGTGTGGCGATGGGGCTGTTCCACTGGAAGTCGGGGAAGTCCGGGGAACGGTGAGGCACCGCGCCCGGCGTCAGGAGAAGAGACGGCGCCAGGTGTCCGGACGGCCGGGGACGTCGGTGTAGAAGCGGGCGCCGCCGCGTTGCACCAGGAGTCGGCCGAGCTGGGTGACGTACGGGTTGTCGGCGCCGGGGAAGGCGGTGGAACTGCCGCTGTCGTTGCTGGTGCCGGACAGGCCGGTGTAGCGGTACGGGACGTAGGCGCGGGACGTCTGCTCGTAGGCGACGTACTTGGTGCGGGTGGAGTCGGTCCAGCCGCCGAAGATCGTCGCGTGTGAGCCGGCCTGCGGGTTGGCCGGGTTGTTGTCGATGAGGACGTCACCGGGCTGGAGGTCGTTCTTGCCGATCCGCTCGGCGAAGTCCGGCAGGGTCCAGGTGGTCTGGCTGCTGCCGAGGCCCCAGGCCATCGAGACGAAGCCGGAGCAGTCCTGGCGGTAGCCGTCGGACCAGTAGCGGCCCATGCTGTACGGCACGCCCTGGTCGACCCAGCTCTGTGCGCGCTGGATGATCTGTGCGCGGGTGGCCGGTCGGGTGGCGTAGGCGCGGACGCCGGCGGATTCCTGGCCGTGGAGGCCGCTGACCTCGCCCTGGGGTGTCTGCGGCTGGGCGGTGCTGTTGCCCGGGCTGGGGGCGGAGTGTGGCGCGGCGGGTTGCGCCGTGCGGGTGACCACCGTTCGGCTCCCGGGCGTGGCACGGAGGGCCGGTAGCGGGTAGTGCCGGTACGAACCTGAGGCGCGGTCAGTGTGGGATGGCGGGCGAGTACTCGGGGGCGGTCCAGGTCAGCGGGGTGGCATCGGCGAGTTCGACCACGCCGGTGACGGTCAGTTCGACCATCCGCTCGGCGCCGGGGACGGCCTGCCGGGCCTCCTCGGACCAGTCGGTGCGGGCCTCGCCGGTGACCAGCAGCGCCCCGCCGGTCTCCCAGTCGGGCAGCAGCAGGCCGGCCCGCGGGTCCAGCTCCAGGTTGCCGAGGGTCAGGAACATGCTGTTGCCCGGGTACTCCGGCCAGCGCAGCCGGTCCGGTGCCACCGCCTGAAGGAAACCGGGGAAGCCGCCGCGGTGGGAGGCGTCCACGCTGCCGTCCGGTCCGGTGGTGGCGATGAAGAAGGTGTCGGCGGTGGCGGCGGCCAGGCGCTGGGCGGTGGTCAGCCGGGAGCCCGAAGCGACCGCGCGGGGCGGGCCGGCGGCCGGACGGTCCGTCGGGGTGCGGCGCTGGATGTACTTCGGGCAGTTGGAGACCACCTCGTCGGCGCTGACCAGAACACCGCCCCGGCCGTCCGGGACGGAGGCGCCGTTGAGCCGCATCCGGCGCCGGCCGGCCGGGTCCAGGGCGATGGTGCCGACCCGGGCGGGGCGGGCGAGTGCCTCGGCCAGCGGGTCGGCGCCGGTCGGACGGGTGGCGACCGACATCGTCCGCTCGTCCGGTGCCTGCAGGAAGCCCGCCGGGCCGGACAGCTGGGTGGCCCAGACCCGGCCGTCCGGGTCGGCGGCGCCGACGACCAGCATCCGCCGCTCGGTCAGGAAGCGGGCGGCGACCGCCGGGATGGTGCTGCGGATCGACCGGCCGGCGTGGTCGGCCCGTTCGGTCCGGCCGGCCCGGGCCTGGGCGGCCCGCTCGCCGGGGTGGTACGGCGTGCTGGTGGTGGTCATGGTCGGCTTCCTTCGGGGGCGGTGTTTTAGAAGAAGCCGCAGGTCGGGGCGCCGGTGGTGGGGGCGGCGGCCTCGGTCTCGTCGACGCCGGTGCGGGTGTAGATCTCCAGCCGGATGCCGTCCGGGTCGGTGAAGAAGATGCCGCCGGAGGCCGAGCCCTCGCGGTGCGGGACGACGCCGTCGTAGGCGAACTCGGCGCCGAGCTCGCGCAGCAGCTCCTCGGTGGCGCGGACCTCGTCGAGGCTCTCGACCTCGAAGGAGAGGTGGTGCAGGCCGGGGTTCGTGGTGGCGAAGGCGCCGGTGCTCTGCTGCCAGAGGGTCACCACCAGGCGGCCGTCGCGGCCGAGCAGCGCGAAGCGGCGCTCGGGGTCGGTGCCCTCGTGGGTGACTTCGAGGCCGAAGACCGCGCGGTAGAAGTCGATCGAGCGGGCCAGGTCGGTGACGTTCAGGCCGACGTGGCCGGTCTGCAGGGTGCGGAGCAGGGTGGTGCTGGACATGCCTGGACTCCCGGAGGCTGGGGCTTCCGGCGAGGCTGCTGCCTAACCGGTGCTCATGAGAGTAGGGGTTATGTGATGCGTCGTCAACCGGCGTATCGAGTTGAGAGGGTTAGGGCCGGGCATGCGAAGAGCCCCGTCGGATCGGGTCCGACGGGGCTCTGTACGGGTGTGGGGGGGGCGGGGTTTTACGCCCATTCCCAGCGGATGCCGATGTGGCCCGGCTGCTGGTCCGGGGCCAGGACGTGGGCGCTCGCCGAGGCGCCGATCCACAGCTGCTCGCGGCGGTGGTCGACGTCGGCGCCCGGCTCGCGGTCGTAGCGCTCGCAGTGCGCCGGGACGGCTGCCGGGTCGAAGTGCACCTGCAGTACGTACTCGCGCACCGGGGTGGCGAAGCGGCGGCTGTACTCGAGCGTCGGGCCGCCGGGCGGGATCTCCACCTCGTACTCGAAGACGGTGCTGTCGCCGAGGCCGAGCGGGCGGTCCAGCATCAGCTCGGCGACGGTCAGCCCGTCGTCCGGGCGGCGGCGGACCCGGCCCAGCCGGCCGTGCCGCACGGCGGTGATCTCGGGGCAGCCGGTGGCCTCCTCGTCGGCCTTGTGCACGACGAGGCAGCGGCCGACGCCGCCGACGGTGGCGCGCACCACCTGGCGCATCCGGAGCAGGTTGCCGCGGCGCTCGGCGTCCACGTAGTACGAGTCGTGGATGCTCAGACGCTCCAGCTCGCCGGCCGGCGGGGCGTCCAGCTCGGCGAAGATCGAGGCGATCTCCTGCTCGCCCGGCCAGACGTCCTCCAGCCCGAGGTGCAGGGTGTTGGCGGTGGCGGCCCAGCGGCCGCGCGGGCGGGGCGGGCCGAGCAGGGAGGAGAGCGCGCTGTGCGGCAGGCCGAGCAGTTCCTCCAGCAGGTGGACGGCGCGCAGCGAGCTGGCGCGCTCGGGCTGGCTGCGCCCGCGCCGCCAGTAACTCAGCGTCGTGACACTGACCCTGACGCCGCGCTGGGCGAGTGCCGCGCGGATCCGGTCCAGGCTGAGGCCGCTGGCCTCGATGGCCAGGTGCAGGGTGTCCGCGAAGCCGCCGACCGGGGCGAGCCGGCCGGGGGGCGGCGCGGGCGTGGGAGCAGGCGCGGGCGCGGGTGGTCCGGGGCGCTCCGTGTGCGACCCGACCAGCCGCAGCCGCGCGGCGTCCTGAGGCTGCTGTGCGGCCATGCGGTGACCCTCCCCACCAGGTGAGTTCGATGGCACCGGGCCGGCGCCGGGGCGCGCCGTCAGCGGCTTCACCGAGCTTTGGGGAACCCTATGCACGGTCGAGAGGCTACGTCATCAGTCGTGCGTATGACAGTGGTCACGGCAGGTCGACCGGATGGTTAGCGATCTTGAAACAGTCCGGAAACACGGGCCTTACCGGGGCGAGCGGATCCGGGACGCGACACCGCCGGGGCGGGCCCTCTCGGCGCCGCCCCGGCGGGGGTTCCGGGTGCTACCCGGGGTCAGCGGGCATCACCGGTCGGTGATCAGTTGACGTTCAGCGCGACGTCGTCGATCACGAAGCTGGTCTGCAGGGACGCGTCCTCGGTGCCGGTGAACTTGATGGTCACGGTCTGGCCGGCGAAGGAGGTCAGGTCCAGGGTGCGCTGCACGTAGCCGGAGGCGGCGTTCGCGTTGGAGTAGGTCGCCAGCGTGGTGCTGTTGGCCTGGACGGTCAGCTTGTCGTACGCGGTGGAGCCGGTCTCCGCGGTGTCGATGTGCAGCCAGAAGGTCAGCTTCGCGGAGGTGCAGCCGGCCGGGATCGAGACGGTCTGCGACACGGTGTCGGTGTGGGCCGAGCCGTAGCCGTTCATCCAGGCCTTCCAGCTGCCCGAGTGGGCGGCCTGGGAGGAGCTGTTGTCGACGACGCCGCTGGAGGTGGTCCACGGGGCGGCGGTGCCGGTCTCGAAGCCGCCGTTGCCGACCAGCTGGGCGGCGGTGCAGCCGCCGGACGGCGGGGTGGTGCCGCCGCCGAGCAGGGCGGTGGTCAGGGCGTCGGCGACCGGGGAGCCCCAGCCGGTGACCTGGTCGTAGCCGGCCTTGGTGGAGAAGTCCTGGTTGGCGCCGGTGGTCACGTCGTGGAAGACGCTGCCGTAGCTGCTGCTGTTCGCGAGCGTGTACAGCCGCGGGCTCGCCTCGCCGAGGACCGGCTGCCCGGCGGCCTTGGCCTTCTGGTTGAACTGGGCCGCGTAGCCGGACCAGAGCGGCGCGGCGGCGCTGGTGCCGCCGTAGACCTGCCAGCCGCCCGCCGTGTAGATCGAGAAGCCGCTGGCCGGGTCGGCGTTGGAGGCGACGTCCGGGACGGTCCGCATGGTGCCGCTGATGCCGGTGCCGGTCTGCCAGCTCGGCTTGGCGAACACGGTGGAGACGCCGCCGCCGGCGGTGCTCCAGGCGCTCTCCGAGGAGTAGGTGTTGCTGCTGGTCACCTTGAGGTTGGTGCCGCCGACACCGGTCTGGTGCGGGCTGGAGGCCGGGAAGTCGACGGCCTTGACGGTCGAGCCGCTGGTGGAGCGGGTGCAGTCGCGCGAGCCGTCGTCGCCGGAGGCGGAGAAGATCGAGATGCCCTGGGCGGCGGCCTGCTTGAAGGCGTTGTCCACGGCCGTCATCGAGGAGGCGGTGGTGTCCGGCTCGCAGGAGCCCCAGGAGATCGAGATGACCGAGGCGCGGTTGTCGGCCACGATCTTGTTGGCCATGTCGATCTCGCCCTGGTCGCTGTTCGGGGCCTCGTAGACCAGCTGGGTGGCCTTGGGCGCCGCGCCGCGGACGATCTCGCTGTCCAGCTCGACCTCGCCCTGGCCCTGGCCGGGCTTGGCGTCGTAGTTGGCACCGTCGACCGAGACCGTGGAGACGGCCGGGCCGGTCAGGCCGAACTGCGAGTCGTAGGTGGTCAGGTTGGTCTTGCTGTAGCCGTCGAACTCCCAGAGCGCGACCGTCACGCCGGTGCCGTCGGCGCCGGTCTTGTTCAGGTTGTACGCGCCGGTGTACTGCGCCGGGGACATGCCGCTCGGGGTCGCGGTGGCGGCGTTCGGGGTGATCGCGTTGGGCTTGGCCAGGCGGTTCTTGCGCACCGCGTGGTTGTCCAGGCCGCTGACGCCCTGGACCACGGCGGCCAGGTCGGCCGGGATCGAGGCGGCGGCGTCGTTCGCGAAGAAGGCGCGCTGCAGCTGCGGGTCGACGTACGCGCTCTCGTGCGTGCCGAAGGCCTGCGAGACCTGCGCGGCGGTGCCGTGGGCGTTGACGACCTGGCGGTTGGCGCTCACGTCGGTGACGGTCAGGCCCTGCTGGGCCAGGTAGGCCTTGACCTGGTCGACGGACGCCTGGGTCGGGCCGAACCGCGCGGTGAACTGCTCCGGCGTCAGGTACTTGCCGTACTCGGGGGCGCCGGGCGTGGTGACCGCGGTGAGGAAGCGGTCCAGGGCGTCGGTGTCACGCAGCTTCAGGCTGACGGCCACCGAGATCTGCTGCTCGGCCGGGACGTCCCCCTTCTTCTCCGAGTGGGCCACGGCCGGGTTGACGGTGTTCGGCAGTGCGACGCGCGGGGCGGCGTTGGGGGTGGCGGCCTGTGCGGTGGCGACGCCGAGCGAGACGGCGGTCAGCGGCAGCACGGCTATCGCCGCAGCGAGAGCAAGGGAGCGGGGGCGCAACGGATCCTCCTCTGGCCGGCTGTGGGGGCCGGCAAGGGGCCAGGCGTTCCGGGGTCGAGAACGCTGGCTCGAACATGACAGAACCGGTGTGCGATTTGGCTCATGGTCAAGCAATTCGTTGCTAAAAAACAGTCAAGTGTGGAGGGCTGGAAACTCGGTGATTCCATACAGTGAATGCCCCGAATTCCCGGGCCGGTCCATACCAATTACCGTGGTGGGCCGCGGACGTAGAATCGGGTCGAGCCGAGGGAGAAGGATGACCGACGTGAAGGCAGACCCGAGGGACCCGCGACCGCTGATCGGCGAGCCGCTCGCGCTCGACCTGCTCAACACCCGCTGGGCCGGAACGCCCGTCAACGACCTGCTCGCCGGGGTCGATGGCTACGGGATCTGGCTCTCCTCAGCCGGGCTCGGCGGGCGCTGCGAGGCCGACGATGCGGGGCTGGCGGCCATCCGGCAGGCCCGCGAGGCGATCCAGCTGGCCTCCCAAGACGCCCTGGAACAGGGCGAGTTGAGCACAGCGGCGCGGAACGGCCTGGACGCGGTGCTGGCGCACGGGCGGATCCGGCGGACGGCCGGGCCGGGCGGTGCCGAGGACCTGGTCGAGGCCGACCGGCCGGAGTGGCTGGCGCCCTGGCTGGTCGCGGACGACTTCCTCACGCTGCTCGGACAGGGCGCGCAGCGGGTCAAGCAGTGCGCACACGAGGCGTGCATCCTGTATTTCTTCGACACCTCGCAGAACGGGCGCCGGCGGTGGTGCCGGATGGCGGTGTGCGGGAATCGGGCGAAGGCGGCGCGGCACTACGAGAAGGCGCGGGGTTAACGGACGACCGAATGACTGGTCGGGAGAACCGCGTTCGAACGGAGCGGTCCGGGCGGGCGCGCGGGCCCGCCCGGACCGGGGGTCAGGCCGGGTCGCCGAGCCAGGTGGTGAGGGCGGTGCGGAGCTCGTGCTGGCCGGGGTCGACGGCGGCCCAGGCGACGTAGCCGTCCGGGCGGATCAGCAGGACGGTGTCGCGCAGCTTGCCGTGCGGGTCGGCGGGGGCGGCCGAGACCATGCGGTCGGTCCAGGGCTCGGCGGCGGCCAGCTCGTCGTTGCTGACGAGGACGAACGTTCCGGCGCGCAGCGCCTCGTAGAGCCGCTCGGGGGCGGCGGGGGCGCCCTCGACGGGCTTGCTGAGGGCGGTCAGCCGCAGGTCCGGGACGCGCTTGCCGACCTGCGGGTGGGCGTCCTTGGGGGCGGGGTAGGAGATGCCGATGCCGGAGACCAGCCGGGCGCCGCGCTCGGTGACCAGGTCGAGGTGGCTGCCCAGCGCGGTGAGCGCCCCGCGCAGCGCGCGGGTGGGGGCGGACTCGGCGAGGGCGAGCCGGATCAGGGTGCCGGAGGTGCGCAGGACCATCTTCCCGACCGGGTGCCGCTCGGTCTGGTAGGTGTCCAGCAGGGCGTCGGTGGCCCGGCCGCGGAGGGCGGCGGCGAGCTTCCAGGAGAGGTTGGCGGCGTCCTGCAGGCCGGTGTTCATGCCCTGGCCGCCGGCCGGGGAGTGGCAGTGGGCGGCGTCGCCGGCCAGGAAGACCCGCCCGGAGCGGTAGTTGGGGGCCTGACGCTCGTCGCTGTGGAAGGTCGAGCTCCAGCGCACGTCGTGCAGCCCGAAGTCCTCGCCGAGGATGGACCGGGCGAGGGCGGTGAGCTGTTCGGGCGTGGGTGTGGTGCCGTCCTGGAAGCGCTCGTTGCGGTCCCAGGCGATCATCCGGAACCAGCCGTCGCCGAACGGGGCGATGAAGGCGAAGCCGGTGTCGTTGGCGCCGACGGTGATCGCCTCGGCGGGCTCGCGCTCCAGCCGGACGTCGGCCAGCACCACGGAGTCGACCACCGACTCGCCGGGGAACGGGATGCCGAGCAGGTCGCGGACGGAGGAGTGGACGCCGTCGGTGCCGACCGCGTAGGCGGCGCGGTGGGTGTGACCGTCCGCGGTCTCCAGCGTCACGCCCTCGGCGTCCTGGCGCAGGCCGGTGACCTCGGCGCCGCGCAGCAGGGTCGCGCCGGCCTTCTCCGCGCGCTCCAGCAGCAGCCGTTCGACGTTGTACTGCGGGGTGATCAGGACGAACGGGAAGCGGGTCTGCAGCGAGCCGAGGTCGATCTTGAAACGGTCGAACAGCTTCAGCGCGCCGAGCGGGCGGCCGGTGGCGATGAGGTCCTCGGCGAGGCCGCGGGCGTCCAGCAGCTCCAGGCTGCGGGCGTGCACGGCAAAGGCCCGGGTGAGGTTGGACTCGGCGGCCCGCTTCTCCAGCACGGTGACGCCGACGCCGGCGGCGGCGAGGTCGCCGGCCAGCAGCAGTCCGGTCGGTCCGGCGCCGACGATCAGGACGTCGGTTTCGGTCGTCGGCTTCACGGCCATGTATCAGCTCCCGTTGTTCGGAGGGCGGTTGGACGCCGTTCCCGGCGTTCTCCCAGCCTCCATCATCCCCGGCGGGCGCGGGCCGCGAACCGCCGGGCCCCGGCGGTGGGTGACCGCCGGGGCCCGGGAGGTGCCGGTGGGGTGCTCAGCCGTGCCGGCGGATCTCCACCGTGCGGAACCGGTTGGCGACGAACGCGCCGTCGCAGTAGGCCGAGTTGGCGGCCGGGTTGGCGCCGGTGCCGTGCAGGTCGGAGAAGGCGGCGGTCTGGTTGGGGTAGACGCCTCCGGTCAGGTTGAGCGAGAGCGAGACGCCGGCGTCCAGCGCGGCCTCGACGAGCAGCGCCTCCACCTCGGGCGAGGTGGTGTAGCCGGAGGCCGTCATGGCGCCCTTCTCGCGGACCGTGGTGCGCAGCAACTCGATGCCGGCGGCGGCGGATTCGACGGCGACGGCGAAGGAGACCGGGCCGAAGCACTCGCTGCGGAAGACCGCGCGGTCGTCCGGCTTGTCGGCGTCCAGCTTGATCAGGGCGGGGGTGCGGACAGTCGCGCCGGGGAACTCCGGCGAGGTCACCGCGCGCGGGGCGAGGGCGAGCTCGCCGTACTCGCCGCCGGCCGCGGCGGCCGAGCGCTGCAGCACGCCCGGGTTGACCACCGCGCCGAGGATGGCGGCGGCGCGGGCGTCGTCGGAGAGCAGGCCCTCGATCGAGCGGGCGAGGTCGGCGACGACCTCGTCGTAGGACTTGTCGCCCTGGTCGGTGGTGATGCCGCCGCGCGGGATGAGGACGTTCTGCGGGGTGGTGCACATCTGGCCGCTGTAGAGCGAGAGCGCGAAGGCCAGGTTGCCCAGCATGCCCTTGTAGTCGTCGGTGGAGTCGATGACGACCGCGTTGACTCCGGCCTTCTCGGTGTACACCTGGGCCTGCTTGGCGTTCTCCTCCAGCCAGTCGCCGAAGGAGGTGGAGCCGGTGTAGTCGATCATCTTGATCTCGGGGCGGACCGCGAGGGTCGCGGCGACGGTGCCGCCCTCGTGCTCGGCGGCCAGGCAGACCAGGTTGGCGTCGAAGCCGGCCTCGGCGAGCACCTCGCGGGTGATGGCGACGGTCAGCGCGAGCGGCAGCACGGCCCGCGGGTGCGGCTTGACCAGCACCGGGTTGCCGGTGGCCAGCGAGGCGAACAGGCCGGGGTAGCCGTTCCAGGTGGGGAAGGTGTTGCAGCCGATCAGCAGCGCGAGGCCGCGCGGGACGACGGTGAACTCCTTGGTCATCACCAGGGGCTCGCGCTTGCCCTGCGGCTTGGTCCAGCCGGCCTGCCGGGGCAGCCGGGTCTGCTCGGCGTACGCGTAGGCGACGGCCTCCAGGCCGCGGTCCTGGGCGTGCGGGCCGCCGGCCTGGAAGGCCATGCCGTAGGCCTGGCCGGTGGTGTGCATGACGGCCTGGGCGAACTCGTGGGAGCGGGCGTTGATCCGGTGCAGGATCTCCAGGCAGACGGCGGCGCGCTCCAGCGGGGAGGCGGCGGCCCAGCCGGGACGGGCGGCGGTGAGCGCGGCGATCAGCGCGTCCGGGCCGGCGTGCGGGTAGGTGATGCCCAGCTCGACGCCGTACGGGGAGGCCTCGCCGCCGACCTGGTCGCCGTCGGTGGGGTGGCCCGGCAGCGTGAAGGGCTTGCCGAGCAGGGCGTCGAAGGCGGCCTTGCCGTCCGCCGGGCCGCTCTCGCCGTACGCCTTCGGGAACTCGGGGTAGGGCGACCAGTAGTCGCGCTTGGCGGCGGCTTCGAGCGCGGCGTCCAGGGTGGCCTGGTGGCGCTCGACCAGCTCGCTGACGAGGGGGTGGGTGACCGCTGCGGACATCTGTGCGCTCCTCAGAGGGGAGGACGGGACACGTCACAGAGTAACCGAACGATCGGTCGGCTCAAGGGGTGCGGGGTGGGAATCCGCCGGAACGGACGGAGGGCGCGTCCGTGACGGACGCGCCCTCCGGGTTTCTGCTGCGCGGGCTCTACGGCACGCCCAGCTCGAAGAGCACGTACCCGCCGTACCAGCCGGACGCGACCGCGCCGGTGCCCAGCACGGCGGCCAGCACCGGCCAGCTCAGCTTGCGCAACCCGATCGCCGGCGCGATGAGCAGCGGGAACGCCGGCAGCAGATAGCGCGAGGTGTTGCCGAAGATGCCGAGGCTGCCGAGCACCGAGACCATCGTGGCCAGGGTGTAGGCGGTCAGCACCAGCGGCGGGCGCAGCCGGATCATCAGCGTGATCAGCACCGGCAGGCCGAGCACGATCAGGGTGGCCAGCAGGTCCGGCACCGGGAACGCGAAGGGGTAGTCGCCGCGGCCCAGCAGGACGCCGCGTATCGCGTGCCAGGTGCCCTGGCCCCAGTCGAAGTAGTGCAGCCAGGCGTCGTGCTGCAGCCGGAAGTAGCCGCCCCACTCGCCCGTCTTCCAGCCCACCCAGCCGACGTAGCCGAGCAGGCCGATCGGGGCCAGCAGGATCGCGGCCAGCGGGCGCAGCACGCCGCTCTCCCGCCGGTAGAGCTCGACCAGCGCCGCCAGTCCGACCGCGCCGATCAGCGCCGCCGCGGTCGGCCGGTTGAGCCCGGCGACCAGGGTGATCACCCCGGCCGCGACCCACTGCTTGGTCATCACGCAGTAGCAGGCCCAGGCGGCCAGCGCGACGAAGGTGGAGTCCGAGTAGACCGCCCACTCGGCGCCCGAGCCCGGGGCGATCGCCCAGATCCCGGCCGCGATCACGCCCGCCCGGACGTCCCCGGACAGCTTCTCCACCACGGCGTAGATCCCGGCGGCGGCGAACAGCGAGGCCACCACCGACACCAGCATCCCGGCGCCGTACGTGCCGAGCGGGGTGACCTCCGAGGTCAGCCGCATCAGGCCCGGGTAGAGCGGGAAGAACGCCGCCGAGTTCTGCTCGATGTTCGCTCCCTCCGGCCCGGGGATCGAGACCAGCGCCGGGTGGTAGCCGAACTGCGCGACCTGCTGGTACCACCAGCCGTCCCAGCTGGCCAGCACGTCCCAGGGCTGCGCGCCGCCGCCGAACCGGGGCGGCTTCTTGGCGTAGTCGCCGGCGAAGGAGAGCAGCTTCATGAACACGGTGAAGCCGACCAGCTTGAGCACCGCGTAGCACCAGACCGCCGGGCCGAACCTGACCGCCAGTGCCCGGGCGCGCTCCCGCCAGGCGCGCGAGCCCTCCGGCTCCCCGCTGCGCTGCTCGGGCGCGTCGGAGGCGACTGCCGGTATTGCGTTCATCAGCCGTGGACCCTTGCCTGGTGGACGTGGACGGATCGTCCGCAGATTCTAGGGCCTCCGTCTTTCGCCTGGTGTGGACCAGCAGGACCCGATCGCGTACCGCGCGGGGCGGCCGGGGATACTCGGAGGATGGCCGATCACACCACGCGCACCGCCTACACCGTGGAGTCACTGCTCGCGGTGACCGTCGACGTCTTCAACGAGCGCGGTTACGACGGCACCTCGATGGAGGACCTGTCCCGGGCGGCCGGGATCTCCAAGTCCTCGATCTACCACCACGTCCGCGGCAAGGAGGAGCTGCTGCGGCTGGCGGTCGGGCGGGCGCTGGACGGTCTGTTCGCGATCCTCGCCGAGCCGGCCGCGGTCGAGGGTCCGGCGGTGGAGCGGCTGGAGCACGTGGTGCGGCGCACCGCGGAGGTGCTGCTGGCGGAGCTGCCGTACGTGACGCTGCTGCTGCGGGTGCGCGGCAACACGGCCACCGAGCTGTGGGCGCTGGAGCGGCGCCGGGACTTCGACCACCAGGTCGCCGAGCTGCTGCGGGCGGCGGTCGCGGACGGCGCACTGCGTGCGGACGTGGAGCCGCGGCTGGCCACCCGGCTGCTGTTCGGGATGATCAACTCGATCGTGGAGTGGTACCGGCCGGGGCTCAAGGCCGCGGACGGCGTCGCGGACGCGGTGGTCCACCTGGCCTTCGACGGGCTGCGGGCGCGGTAGCCCCCGGTCTGCCCCCCTGCCCGGACCCCGGGCGCTGAATCAAGCAGGCGGGTCGGGCGGGACCTGGTCGGTTTCTTCGAAGACCAGCATGGTGCGGGTTCCGAGCACCTGGGGGATGGACTGGATGCGGTTGAGCACGAGCTCCCGCAGCACCCGGTTGTCGGCGGTGTGCACCAGCAGCAGGACGTCGAAGTCCCCGCCGACCAGCGCGATGTGCGCCACCCCGGGCAGCTCCAGCAGCTGCTCGCGGACCGTGCGCCAGGAGTTCTGGACGATCTTCAGGGTGATGTACGCGGACGCGGCCTGACCTGCGCGTTCGTGGTCCACCCTGGCGGTGAAGCCGCGGATGACGCCGTCCTCGACCATCCTGGAGATCCGGGCGTACGCGTTCGCCCGGGACACGTGCACCCGCTCGGCGACCGAGCGGATCGAGGCGCGGCCGTCCTGCTGCAGCAGCCGCAGGATCGACCGGTCGACCCGATCGAGTCTGGACATCTGTTCAGCCGACATGACCCCCCACCCTCACCGATTGGACGTACTGCCACCAGTCGACCGCCGCTCAGGCCGAATGTCCACCACCTTGTCACGCTTCTGGTCAAGATGAACAGACGACCGAACAATCGGTAGGGAGCCCCCGCCACCCCTGGAGGTGCCCCGAGATGACCGTTCTCGACCACAGACACCACACGGGCGTGCCCGGTTGGTCGCCCGGGTCCACCACCCCGCGCACCGATCCGGCACCCCTCCTCCCGGACCTCTCCCCCGTCCGGGTGCTCGGCACCCCCGCGCTGGAGAAGTACGATCCGGCGCTGCTGCGCGAGCTCTACCGGCGCCTGGTCGTCGGCCGCCGCTACAACCAGCAGGCCACCACCCTGACCAAGCAGGGCCGCCTGGCCGTCTACCCGGCGTCCACCGGCCAGGAGGCCTGCCAGGTCGCCGCCGCGCTGGTGCTCGGCGAGCAGGACTGGCTGTTCCCCAGCTACCGCGACACCCTCGCCGTGGTCTCCCGGGGCGTCGACCCGCTGGAGGCGCTGACCCTCCTGCGCGGCAACGCCCACACCGGCTACGACCCGCGCGCCAGCCGCACCGCCCCGCTCTGCACCCCGCTCGCCACCCAGGCCCCGCACGCCGTCGGACTGGCGCACGCCGCCCGGCTGAGCGGCGAGCCGGTCGTCGCGCTGGCGATGCTCGGCGACGGCGGCACCAGCGAGGGCGACTTCCACGAGGCGCTGAACTTCGCGGCCGTGCTCAACGCGCCGGTGGTCTTTCTGGTGCAGAACAACGGCTACGCGATCTCCGTGCCGCTCAGCGCGCAGTCCGCCGCGCCCAGCCTGGCGCACAAGGCCGTCGGCTACGGCATGCCCGGTCGGCTGGTGGACGGCAACGACGCCCCCGCCGTGCACTCGGTGCTGGCCGAGGCCGTCGAGCGGGCCCGCCTCGGCGGCGGCCCGACCCTGGTCGAGGCGCTGACCTACCGGATCGAGGCGCACACCAACGCCGACGACGCCACCCGCTACCGCACCGAGTCCGAGGTCGCCGCCTGGCGGGAGCACGACCCGATCCTGCTGATGGAGCGCGCGCTGCGCGGACTCGGCGTGCTGGACGACGCCCTGGTGCAGGAGTCGGCGGA
>NZ_JBVHHY010000007.1:0-36572 GCF_055560835.1 Kitasatospora sp. NPDC023120
TCGTGCTGGGGTGGGGGTGTGGCGCCGAACATCTCGGAGCTGGAGGCCTGGTAGAAGCGGCAGGCGAGGCCGGCGTTGCGGATGGCTTCGAGCAGACGGACGGTGCCCAGTCCGGTGGTGTTGCCGGTGAACTCCGGCTCGTCGAAGGAGACGCGGACGTGGGACTGGGCGGCCAGGTGGTAGACCTCGTCGGGCCGCACCTCTTGCAGCAGGCCCACCAGCCGCGTGCCGTCGGTCAGATCGCCGTAGTGCAGGAACGGCCGGTCCGTCCCCTGCCTGTCGTCCCGTCGGCGGACGAAGTCCGGCACCCGGCGGGCGGTGCCGTGGACCTCGTACCCCTTCTCCAGCAGCAACTCAGCGAGATAGGAACCGTCCTGGCCACCGATGCCGGTGATGAGCGCCTTCTTGACTGCCACCACGCACTCCCTACTGGGCGTAGACCTCGAAATCCGGTGCCGCCGAGTGCGCCTTCCGGCGAAGGTCCCCTGACGGCATGCCAGATTAGGGCAGGGCGACGAGCGTTCAGGGGAAATGTTGCGTTGTGTCCTCTTCGTGGAAAACCGTACTAGGTTGAGGGGACGTGACCCGTCACCCGACACGGCCCTTCGGCCTGCCTGAACGGTTTCCAGGAGTCTCATGAACACGACCATCATCGGGGCGCCGGCCGCCGCGCCCCACCGTCCACTGGAGCGCTCGGACCGGATCTTCGTCGCCGGACGCCGGGGACTCGTGGGCTCCGCGGTGTGGAGACGACTGAGCGCCGCGGGATTTTGCGCACTACTCGGACCCGACTCGACGGAGCTGGACCTGAGGAACCGCCCGGCGGTCTTCGACTGGTTCTCGCGGCACCGGCCGCACGCGGTCGTCCTGGCCGCCGCACGGGTCGGAGGGATCAGGGCCAACGCGACCCAGCCCACCGAGTTCGTATCGGACAACCTGCGGATCCAGGTCAACGTCATGGACGCCGCCTTGCGGCACGGCGTCGAGCGGTTGCTCTTCCTCGGCTCCAGTTGCATCTACCCGAGACAGGCCGCCCAGCCCATCCGGGAGGAGTCCCTGCTGACCGGGCCCCTGGAGGAGACCAACGAGGCCTACGCGATCGCCAAGATCGCGGGCATCATGCAGGTGAGGGCCGTACGCAGACAGCACGGCCTGCCGTGGATCTGCGCCATGCCGACGAACCTCTACGGCCCGGGTGACAACTTCCATCCCGAGCGCTCGCATGTACTGCCGTCGCTGATCAGGAGGTTCCATGAGGCCTACGCCGAAGGAGCGCGGAAGGTCGTCAACTGGGGCACCGGCACCCCGCGCCGGGAATTCCTCCATGTCGACGACCTCGCACGGGCCTGCCTGGTCCTCCTCGAACGATACGACGGGGACGCGCCCGTGAACGTCGGGACCGGGGAAGACCTCACCATCCGCGAACTCGCCGAGATGGTGGCGTCCGTCGTCGGGTACGAAGGCGCGGTCGAATGGGATCCGCTTCAACCGGACGGGACGCCGCGCAAGGTCCTGGACATCTCCCGGATCACGGCGCTGGGATGGAAGCCCGAGATTTCCCTGCTGGACGGGGTCCGCAGCACCTACGCCTCGTACGTCCGGCTACTTCGAACGAGCGAAACTCGGGGGCGGTGAAATGCCGCCGTGCCCGCCGAGGGGTGCATCGCCGGGTCTCCTTGATACGGTCCCCGAGTGCTGAAAAAGGCTGTCATGGGTCTGGCTCAAAGGGTCGTCGATCGAGGAGTTCAAGCCAGGATCGACGAACTGCGCTTCTCGATGGGAGTCATGGAGAGCCGGCTGGCGAGTCTGCTGCCGGATCCGCGGCACCTTCGGGACGCGGAGTTCAAGGTGTTCTCACAAGGGGGCGAGGACGGAATCCTCCAGTTCCTCGTGTCCCGGCTCTCCCCGCCCGAGGTCTTCGTCGAGATCGGGGTCGGTGACTACTCCGAGGCGAACACTCGGTTCCTGGCCATGAAGGACAACTGGCGCGGTGCGATTTTCAACGGCGGAACCGCGCACATCGACTTCCTGAGACGCAGCGGAATGGCATGGCGCTGGAGCATCTCACCGGTCTCGGCGTTCGTCACCGCGGAGAACGTCGACGAGCTGATCCTGAAGACCGGGATCAAGGGTGAAGTCGGCGTGCTCTCGATCGACATCGACGGGGTCGACTACTGGGTGTGGCGGGAGATCTCCGCGGTATCCCCGTGGATCGTCGTCGTCGAATACAACAGTGCCTTCGGCTCCGAAAGGGCGGTGACCGTTCCCTACCGCCCCGATTTCACGGCGTTGGCAGCGCACCACACCGGCTCGTACTTCGGTGCGTCCCTGGCGGCCCTCCATCATCTCGCGGCCCGACTGGGCTACCGCCTCGTGGGCGTCGGCAGCAACGGCGTCAACGCGTTCTTCGTGCGCGAGGACGTCGCCGGAGGCCTCTGGAACCTGACCCCGGGGGCCGCCTTCGTGCGCTCGCGCATCCGGACCGCTCGCGGTCCGGACGGCGAGCTGACGTACACGGGCGACGACCACGAGCAGGTGCTGCGGGCGATGCGCGATCTCACCGTGCACGTCGTGGACGAGCGCAGGGACGTGCCGATCGCCGCGGCCTTCGGGGTCTGACGGTCACGGTCGCGGTCGCCCGTGTGACGACCGCGACCGTGGCCGGCGGGCTTCCCGCTGGCGTGGATCAGCGGGAAGCGGCGGCCATGCCGTCGAAGAAGGTCCGCTCCGCCGCACTGGCCTGCTCGAAGAGCTCGGCATCGTCGCGGTGGAAGGCCGCGATGTCGTAGTACGAGCCGTTTCCGTGGGTCAAGGTGTAGCGACCGAGGTCCTCCCACACGTGCGGCTCGGCGATCCGCGTGACGAGCAGGAGTTCGCCGGTGTTGGCGTAGACGAGGGCCCCTTCGTACCCGGCCTCGGCGAGCGCCGTGATGGCGCGGTAGGGGTTGTCGTCCCCTGTTCTGGCGGCCCACAGGGGAGCGAACTCGAAGAAGACGACAGGACGCGCACGAGCGAGCAATTCCCTGTTCGCCACGATGATGCGCGGATCCGCCCCGTCCGTGTCGATCTTCACCAGGCCCGGAGACGAGAAGCGCGCGTGTGAACCCAGGATGGTCGGCAAAGACCGCAGCGGGCGGGCCGGCTTCGGACCCGACGCCGGAGGGACCAGCGCGGCGGTACCCGCTTGCCGTACGACGGTGTGCATGCGGTCGGTGTCGTCGTCGGTGGCCACATACGCCTCCTCGATCTCGACGTCGCGCAGGTGCTCCACGTTCCGGCGAAGGAGGCCGAGGAAAAGCTCATCACCCTCCACACAGAGGATCGGCGCCGTCGCCGCTGCCCGCATGAGAACAGCGGTGTCGCCGATGTTCGCACCGATGTCCACGATCGTGAGGTCCCGACGCGCCGCTGCCGACATCGCGGTCAGGCGTGCCAGGTTCTGCGAATAGTGCGGTGATGCGGAGAGAATGATGGGCAGGTCATGTGACAAGGGCATCACGATGTCCCGTCCCGCGATTCGGCAGGTGACGAGCGGATCGCCGTGCTCCGACCAGAACCGACGAGTGAACCGGGCGGAGGATTCGATGACTCGACGACCGAAGGAGCCGTTGTGTGCCGCTGTCGCGCATTTCAGCAACGCCTGGGCAACACTGTTCGGCGTTGCTTTTCTCGGCATTGTTGCAGAATTGGTCATGCGGGAAACGTAGCAGAGACCGTATTCCAATGACGGTCGTTACCGGCCGGCGATTTTCGTGAAGGCGGCCCACCCCCGGCTGACGCAGCGTGCGACCGGCCACCAACGGTCCTCCGAGCGGCGGGCCTTCGGGCCGAGGTAACGGCGCATGACGCGCCGTCCCTCGTCCTGTGGGTCGGGGTTGCTCGCCGTCAGCGACGTGGCGTGGACACGGAAGCACCCGAGCTGCCGCGGCAGGTAGGCCATCCGTCCGCTGCGGCGCAGACGCAGATGGAGATCGAAGTCCATCGCGTAGCGCAGGGTGGGATCGAGCGGGCCCACCCGCCGCACCGCCTCGCGGCGGTAGAGGGACCCGGGCTGGCCCACCCAGTTCTGGCCGTACTGGAAGAACCAGGAGGCGAACGTGCCCGGCCGCATCGTGTAGAGGGCGCGTCCGACCGAGTCGATCACTCCGACCTGGCCGTACACCATGCTGGCGGCAGGGGTCCGGTCGAGTTCCCCCTGCGCGGCGGCCAGGCTTCCCTCGGTGAGCAGGTCGTCGTCGCCGAGCCATGCCAGAAACTCCGTGCCGGCCCCGTGCCAGCCCTGGTTGATCGCGTTGCTGAGCCCCCGCCGCTCCTCGACGAGGAAGCGGCAGCCGTGCCGTTTCGCCGCCTGGCGAAGGAGGGGAGCGGCTCCGGCAGGTCCGACGATGACCAGGTCCACGGGCTCGTCCTGCTGTCCGATCGAGGCCAGGCATTCTTCGAGATAGCCCGGGCGTTCGCCGTTGGTCGGCACCACCATCCGCACACGCGGAAAGGCACGGAAGCCCACCGCACCGCCTCCGATTCCCGTCATCGACATGTGTGTCCCTGCCGTAGTGCTACACCGAACAAGGCGGTGTGCCGAGGGTGACACGGCGCTCGGCCCGGAAAATCCCTCGTCGGGACCGGACGGCGTGCCGGCCACCGGTTCAGGGGAACCGGTGAGTTTGCCGTCCGCGCGGCGCGCTTGTCGGCCGATGCGTGCCCTGCCGGTCCAATCTGTGCGGGCCGTCCTGCTCTCCGTCACGCCCTCGGCCCGGTTCACCCCGGCACATCCGGAAAGGAAATCGCCCGGTGTTCTCCACCGTCTGCGTCATCGGCCTTGGCTACATCGGCCTGCCCACCGCCGCCGCCATCGCCACCAAGGGGATCGACGTCATCGGTGTCGACGTCAACCCCGCCACCGTCGACCTCGTCAACGCCGGCCGCGTCCCCTTCGTCGAGCCCGACCTCGCCGTGGCGGTGAACGGGGCGGTCGCCACGGCGCGGTTGCGGGCGACCACAAAGCCCGAGCCCGCCGACGCCTTCGTCATCGCCGTGCCCACCCCGCTCCAGGACGACCGCACGGCGGACCTGTCGTACGTGCGCGCCGCCGCCGCCTCGGTGGCCCAGGTGCTCAAGGAGGGTGATCTCGTCATCCTGGAGTCGACCTCGCCGCCCGGGACCACCGTGGAGCTGTCCCGGTGGCTCGGCGAACACCGGCCCGATCTGACGTTTCCGCACGAGAGCGCGGGTACGCCCGACGTACGGGTGGCACACTGTCCCGAACGTGTCCTGCCGGGTCGGACGATGACCGAGATCGTGACCAACGACCGGGTCGTCGGTGGGGTCGGCGAGGGCTGCGCCGAGCGGGCACGCGCTCTGTACGAGGTGTTCACCAAGGGCGAGTGCCTGCTCACCGACGCCACGACCGCGGAGATGGCCAAACTCGGCGAGAACGCCTTCCGTGACGTCAACATCGCCTTCGCCAATGAGCTGGCCATGATCTGCGACCAGCTCGGCATCGACGCGCAGGACGTCATCGACCTGGCCAACCGGCATCCCCGCGTGGACATCCTGCGCCCCGGGCCGGGGGTCGGCGGGCACTGCATCGCCGTGGACCCCTGGTTCATCGTCTCCGCCGCGCCCCGGCAGGCGCGGCTCGTCCGGCTCGCCCGCGAGGTCAACGACGGGCGGCCGGATCACGTGCTCGCCGAGGTGCTCGACACCGCCGGGCGGTTCAAGGACCCGGTGATCGCCTGCCTCGGCCTGGCCTTCAAGGCGAACATCGACGACCTGCGCGAGAGCCCCGCCCTGCAGATCGTCACCGAACTGGACGAGCGGCGGGCCGGCCGGCTGCTGGTGGTGGAGCCCCACATCCGGGAACTGCCGGAGTCACTGGCACGCGCGGGCGGGGCCGAACTCGTCGACGTCGCCACCGCCGTGCGCGACGCGGACGTCGTCGTACTGCTCGTGGACCACGACGCCTTCCGCGGCGTGAAACGGACCGCGCTGCGGGGCAAGGCCGTGTTCGACACCCGCGGGTTCTGGCACTGACCCGGTGCCGCCGAACTCCGCGGGGCGCTCGCACAGCCCCAGCCAGTGGCCGATCGCGCGCACGGTACGGTCCGCCGCGCGCCCGTCGCCGAAGGGGTTGACGGCCGTGGCCATCGCGGCGTACGCCGCCCGGTCGTGCAGCAGCCGCCGCACCTCCTTCACGATGCGCTCCCGGTCGGTGCCCACCAGCCGTGATGTGCCCGCCCGCAGGGCCTCGGGCCGTTCCGTGGTGTCCCGCATGACCAGCACCGGCTTGCCGAGGCCCGGCGCCTCCTCCTGGATGCCGCCGCTGTCGGTGAGGATCAGGTACGCGCGGTCCATCAGCCGGGCGAAGACGCCGTAGCCGAGCGGCTGAGTCAGCCGTACGTTCTCCAGGCGCTCCACGTGCGGCAGGATCGCCGCGCGTACTGAAGGGTTGGGGTGCAGCGGCAGCACGATGAGCAAGTCCGGCTCACTGCGGGCCAGGTCGGCGAGGGCGCCGCCGACGGCCTCCATCGCACGCCCCCACGACTCCCGGCGGTGGGCCGTCACCAGCAGGACCCGGCGGGCGGTGTCGTCGAGGTCGGCCAGCGCCGGGTCGTCGAAGCGCGTCCCGCGCCCGACGGCCCCGTGCAGGGCGTCGATGACCGTGTTTCCCGTGACCACGACGGACGACGGGGCGACGCCTTCGCGCAGCAGGTTGTTGCGCGCGTGCGGGGTGGGTGCGAGGTGCAGGGACGCCAACTGGGTGGTGATCCTGCGGTTGACCTCCTCGGGGAAGGGCGCGTACCGGTCGTCGGTCCGCAGGCCCGCCTCCAGGTGGGCCACCGGGACGTGGTGGTAGAAGGCGGCGAGGGCCCCGGCGAACGCGGTCGTGGTGTCGCCCTGTACCAGCACTGCGTCCGGGGGTTCCTCCCGGAGCAGCGGGCACAGCCCGTCCAGGACGCGGACGGTGATGTCCTCCAGGGACTGGCCGGGGGTGAGGATGTCCAGGTCGTGATCGGCGTCGATGCCGAACAACGTGTGCACCGGGTCGAGCAGTTCGCGATGCTGGCCGGTCACCGTCACCGTCGGCCGGAACATGGCGGACCGGTGGAGTGCCTCGATGACGGGGGCCATCTTGATGGCCTCCGGTCTCGTTCCGTACACGACCATCAGTCGTTTCACCCGAGTCTCCTTAGCCGAGGGCGCCGGACGGTGGCGGCTCCAGCGAATCGGTCTCGCGTGACCGCGCCCGTGAATGTGGGCGCGCGTTCACCCGGCCGTGTGGGCATATTGCGCCGTCTGGCCTATTTCGCGCGTGAATCAAGGACCCTGCGCCCTACGGTTCGCCCGTGGCCGTAACTCCCTCCCCGTAAAGGCAGGAAAGTGAAGACAGTGCTCCTGTCGCCGCGCACCGGTTCCATCACGGTGGCGGACGTTCCCGCCCCCGAGGTGGCCGCCGGGACAGTGGTCATCCGCAACGACTGGTCGCTCATCAGCGCGGGTACGGAGCGGGCGACCGTCTCCACCGGCGCCAAGGGCCTGATCGGCAAGGCGCGGCAGCGGCCCGACCAGGTGGCCCAGGTGATCGACAGCGTGAAGCGGGCGGGGCTCGCGAACACCTACCGGACCGTCAGGGACCGTCTGGACCAGCCGGTGCAGCTCGGCTACTCCTGTGCGGGGACGGTGCTGCGGACGGGGGAGGGCGTCGACGACATCCGTGCGGGAATGCGGGTGGCCGCCGCCGGGGCCCGTTACGCATCGCACGCGGAGATCGTCGCGGTGCCCCACAACCTCGTGGTGCCGGTGCCGGACGGGGTGGACACCCGGTGGGCCGCCTTCGCCACGGTCGGCGCCATCGCGCTCCAGGGCATCCACCAGGCCGAGGTGGTGCCCGGTTCCAGGACCGCCGTCATCGGGCTCGGCCTGCTCGGCCAGATCACGCTCCGGCTGCTGCGGGCCTACGGCTACGACGCGGTGGGCATCGACCCCGACCCGGCCATGGTGACGCTCGCCGAGTCAGCCGGGCTCGCCGCCTTCCCACGGGAGGCGGACGGCCTGCCCGGCCTGGTGCTGCGGCGCTGGGCGGGCGCCGGCGCGGACGCCGTGCTCATCACCGCGGCCACGCCCAGCTCCGACCCCGTCGAGTTCGCCGGCCGTCTCGCCCGTGACCGTGCCACCGTGGTGGTCGTCGGTGACGTGGGCGTCGCGCCACCGCGGTCGTCCTACTACCACAAGGAACTGACGGTCCGTTACGCTCGGTCCTACGGCCCCGGCCGCTACGACCCCCGCTTCGAAGAGGGCGGCCAGCCCTACCCCGAGGGCTATGTGCCGTGGACGGAACGGCGCAACCTGGCCGAGGTGCTGCGGTTGCTGGAGACAGGCGCCCTGGACTTCGCCGGCCTCAAGCCGCGGGTCTTCGCCCTGGAGGACGCGGCCGACGCCTACGAGGCGCTCAAGGCGTCGCCCGGCGGACGCAGCGTCGCCCTGCTGCTGCGCTACCCCGGCACCGCACAGCTGCCGTTGCCGCCGGCCCCGCGGACCGCGCCCCGCACCTGGACCGCCCCGCGCGGCACGCCGCGGATCGCGGCCATCGGCGCGGGCAACTTCGCGACGCGGACGCTCTTTCCCGAGCTGAAGCGCGGAGCCGGTGTCACGTTCTCCTGGGTCGCCGGCGCACGCGGGCCGTCCGCCGCGCACCAGGGCCGGCGGTGGGGGTTCGGCCAGGTCGCGGACAGCGTCGACGCCGGTCTGGCCTCGGGCGAGGCGGACTGCGTGATGGTGCTCAGCCGCCACGACAGCCACGGCCGGTACGCCGCCCGGGTGCTGCGCGGAGGCAGGGCCCTGTACTGCGAGAAGCCGGTGGCCCTGACGGAGGCGGAACTGGAGGATGTCGCCCAGGCGTGGTCGGCCTCCGGCGCCCCGGCGATGGCCGGGTTCAACCGGCGGTTCGCGCCCGCGGTCGCGGACCTGCGGGCCGCGCTGCCCGCCAAAGCACCGCTCCAGGTCGTCTACCGGGTGTTCGCGGGTCGCCTCCCGGCCGACCACTGGTACTTCCACCCCGAACAGGGCGGCCGTCTGCTCGGCGAGGTGTGCCACTTCATCGACACCGCCGGCTTCCTGGTGCCCGGGCGGCCGGTCCGGGTGCGGGCCCTCGGCGTGGACGCCGCGGACCCCGCCACCGCGCAGAGCGTCACCCTCCAGATCGCGTACGACGACGGCTCGTCCGCGTCCGTCGTGTACGGGGGGCTCACACCGCCCGGCGCGCCCAAGGAACTCCTGGAGGTGGCCGGCGACGGGGTGGCGGCCAGGATCGACGACTTCCGCACGCTCACCGTGTGGAAGGGAGGCAGGCCGCAGACGACCACGTACCGGGGCGCGCCCAAGGGGCATGCGGCGGAGATGCGCACCCTCGTCCGGCTGGTCCGCGGGGAGACGCTCGCCCCCGGCACCGCTGCCGCCGCCGGCTTCGCCTCGGCGCTGGAGAGTTCCCTCGTCACCTGTCGTGCGGCCCGCTCGCTCACGGAGGACCGGCCGCTCGACTGCGCCCCTGCCACACCGGCCCTGGCCAGGGCCCTTGGGCGCCCGCAGCTGCCCGCCGCCGGCACTGACGCCGGGGCCGGCGCGGGCGGGCCGACGGACGGCCCGGCTGTCGCGGAGGTGCTGTGATGTGCGGCTTCCTCGTCCTGCTGAACGGGGCCGCGCGGAACCGGTCGCAGTCGGCGCCGGACCCGTGCGCGGCGCTGGCCCACCGCGGCCCGGACGCCAGCGGCCACCGCGCCCTCGCCGGCCCCGGCTGGCGGGCCGTGCTGCACTTCCGCCGGCTGGCCGTCGTGGACGTCGCCCCGAGGAGCGACCAGCCCTTCGGCTCGCCCGAGCGGGGCGTGCTGGTCTACAACGGCGAGGTCTACAACGCGCCGCACCTGCGCGAGCTGCTGCGCAGGCGGAACGTGAGGTTCACGACCGAGGGCGACACCGAGGTCCTCTACGAACTGCTGCTGCAACCGGACGCACCCCGGCTGCTCGACCAGGTGGACGGCATGTTCGCCTTCGCACTCGTCCTGCCCGACGGAGAGGTGCGCTACGGACGTGACCGGCTGGGCGTCAAGCCGCTGTACGCGGCGTCGGACGCGGCGGGGCGCATGGCCGCGCTTGCCAGCGAGATCGAACCGCTGCGGGTCGCCGGGCTGACCGGGGACGCCGACCCGGTCGCCGTGGCGAAGGGTGCCATGTTCCTGTGGACGCCGCCGCCGCGGACCGGATGGCAGCGCGTGCGTGCCGTACCGGCCGGGACGGTGCTGTCCCGGCGCGCGCCCGGGTACGACGAGGCGTCGACCTGGTGGCGCGCTCCCGCCCTCGCTCCCGCCACGGACATCGGCGCCGCCGTCCGTGAGTCGGTCGCGCGCCAGGTGCGGGCCGATGTGAAGGTGGGACTGCTGCTCAGCGGAGGTCTGGACAGCACCTGGCTGGGCGTGGAACTCCTCAGGGAGGGATTCACCGGACCCGCCTTCGCCGCCAGGTCGCGCACGGCGGTGGCCGGCACCGAGCCCTTCGAGGACGACGCACCCTACGCCGCCCGGGTCGCCGACCACCTGGGCCTGCCGCTGACCTGGGTCGACCTGGACGTCGACGTGCTGCGCCGGATCCCCGAGCTGGTGACCGCCATGGAGGTGCCGTTCGGGGACCCCGCCGCTGTCGCCCTCATGCAGTTGTCCCGCGCCGCCCGCGGCAAGGCGACCGTACTGCTGTCGGGACTGGGCGTCGAGGAGCTGTTCCTGGGCTACGAGCGCTACCAGGCCGTACTGCTGCTGCAACAGCTTCCCGCCTGGACGCGACCGACCCTCGGCGCCGCCACCCTGGTCCCGGCGCCCCGGCGTTACCGGGGCCGCGTGGACAAGTTCGGGCGGCTGCTCCAGCTCGGCCCCCGTGACTGGGCGTGGGCGACGCAGGCGTACTACTCCCGACAGGAGTGGGCGACGCTGTCGCCGTGCGTGGGCCTGGACGAGGTCACCGAGCAGCACCGTGAGGTGGCGGGCGGCGTGCTGGATGCGGGTGGGACACCTCTGGCGGCGCTGGCGGAGTGCGACCGGCGGCTGTTCCTGCCGGGGCTGAACCTGCTGTACGGCGACCGCGCGTCGATGCACGCGAGCGTCGAACTGCGGGTCCCGTTCCTGGGAGAGCCGGTGGTGGCCACCGCTCTCGGCGCCGCAGTGGAGGAGCAGCTGCGGATGGGGGACGGCAAGGCGCGCTTCCGCGCGGCCGCGGTGGCCGCCGGCGTGCCGGAGTTCGTCGCCCGGCGCCCCAAGACGGGGTTCGGGGCGCCGGTACGGTCGTTGTTGCGCGAGCACGGGGACCGGCTGTGGAGGGAGGTACGGCGCTCCCCGCTGTTCGACGACCTCTTCGACCGGTGCGCGGCGGACCGTCTCGTCGCCGACCATGTGCACGGCCGGCGTGACCGGGGACTCGCCGTGTTCGGGCTGCTGTGCGCGGCCGTGTGGTGGGAGCGGTACGTGGCGGGCGGTGCGGGGCGGGCGGCGGAGGCCCTGTCGGGTTTAGAGCCGTCCGTGGTCGGCTGACCGGGGGCGGGCGGGGGTGTGGTCCGCCTCGGCGGGACGGCGTGCGGGGGGCGTCAGGCGGCTCCGGGGGAGCGGTCGTCCGGACCTCGCCGGCCGGTGTCAGCAGCGCTGGCGGGCGGCTGCGGGCGGACGCCGGACGTCCTTGTGTGCCAAGAGGCGGTCGCCGTCGACCGCCCCGCCGGGGCGACCGCGCGCTAACCGCCCGGCAGCACGGTGTGCAGGGCGGTCAGTGCGTCCAGGAGGGGGGCGGCGCTCCAGCGGGGTGACTCCCACAGGGCCCGATTCCTCCGCGAGGTCATGCCGGTGCCGAGGCCGGGATAGCGGCCCACGACCGCCGCCAGCACCTCGCCGGCGAAGTCGGTGCCGGTGAGGCCGCGTTCGGCCGCCCACGCCGCCATCCGCACCGCCGTGGCGTCGTTGTTCGGGTCCCGTCGGGTCCGGGCGTCCGCGAAGTAGCGGGGAAGAGGGCCGTCGAAGAGGTGCCGCAGATAGTGGTCCGCCCCGCGTTCGAGCGCGGCCCGCACGTCCATGCCGAGCAGCGTCGCGGCCTGGTCGAGGCGCAGCAGCACGTATCCGGTGTGGAAGCCGTCCACCCAGTCCAGGCGCGGTCCCGGGCCGTACGGCCACGAGCCGTCGGGGCGCTGGCCCGCCAGGCTCACCTCGACCGCCCGGCGGGCCGCCTCGGCCAGCCGGTCCGCGAGGGCGGCGGGCAGGGGCGTGGTGCGGGCCAGGCGGGCGGCGAGCGCGGCGCCCATGAGGTTGGCGTTGTGGACCAGGACGCCGCTGGTCGGGGTGTAGGTGAAGAACTCGCCGTTGTGCAGGTGTTCCAGCAGCCCGCGGGCGAGCCTGCCCACGCCCTCGTCACCGAGGGTCCCGCTGTCCAGGCAGCCGTCCGCGCAGAAGGTGGTGGCCACCAGGTTGGGGACGCAGGCCGGGTAGTACGCCCAGCGGGTCTGCACGTCGAACTCGTAGCGCCACAGCCCGGCGTAGCGCCCGGACAGCTGCTCTGCGGCCGTCCACCGGCCCAGGCGCAGGGCGCGCTCGTGCCACACCGGGGACGCGGAGAGCCGGGCGCAGGCACCGGCCGCGCATCCGGTGGCCGTGGCGGTGCGCAGCGGGCGGATACCGAGGGCGGGTCGCAGGTCGGCGGGGCTGCGTTTGACGGTCTGTAGGAGCGCCTGACGGAGCACACGGTGCACGGCCAGCCGTCCCAGCGGTCCGGTGAGCCCGTCGTACGGGTCGGGGCCCGCCCAGGTGCGGGCGTCAGCCCACTGGAACAGCCGGTCGGCCAGGACGAGCACATCGGCAGCGAACCGGACGGGGCGGTCCGGCGGTACCGGGGGGACGGGGGCGACTCTCGACGGCATCGGCCCTCCCCTCAGTACGCCCCGGTGCCCGCGATGACGGCCCGCACCGTCCGCACCAGCACTGCGAGGTCCACCGACGGCGACCAGTTGTCCACGTATCCGAGGTCCAGGGCGACCGTCTGGTCCCACGACAGGTTCGAGCGCCCGCTGACCTGCCACGGGCCGGTGAGACCCGGCTTGACGGCGAGTCTCCGCAGTTCCACCTCGTCGTAGTGGGCGACCTCGTCGGGCAGCGGCGGACGCGGGCCGACCAGGGACATCTCGCCGCGCACCACGTTGAACAGCTGGGGCAGTTCGTCCAGCGAGCAGCGGCGCAGCAGGCGGCCGGCGCGGGTGATGCGCGGATCACGGCGGATCTTGAACATCCGGCCGCCGTGTTCGCTGGTGGAGGCCAGCTGCTGCCGCAGGCGTTCCGCGTCGGCGACCATGGTGCGGAACTTCATCATGGTGAACGGCGCCCCGCCGCGTCCGACCCGGGTCTGCCGGTGCATGACGGGTCCCGGGGAGTCCAGACGTACGACCACGGCCACCGCCGCGAACACCGGGGCCAGCAGCACGATCAGCAGCGCGGCGCCCAGCCGGTCGGTCACCGACTTCACCGCCGCAGCGGGCCCGCGCCGCAGGGGCGGGGTGACGTTCAGCATGGTGAGCCCGGCCACGGAGATGACGCCCACCCGGCGTCGGGACACCTCGGTCAGGCCCGGTACGAGCACGAGCCGACGGCCTTCGCCGTGCAGGGCCCAGGACAGCCGGCGCAGGCGAGTTCCGCTCATGTGGGGTCCCGGTACGACGAGGACCGCGTCCACGCCGAGCCGCCGGGCCGCCTCCAGCACCGGTGCCGAGTCGGCCGTCATGCGCGGGGGCTGCTGCCGGTCCAGGCGGGCGGCGACCGGGGCCAGCGTCTGCGGGTCCTGATCGCCGATCGGGCACACGCCGACGACGACGAACTCGTGCTCGGTCCGCCGCGCGAGGTGGTCGACCAGGCCGTCGACGGCGTCCGCCTCCCCGATCACCAGGGCCCGGTGTACGGCTCGGCCGTCACGGCGCCGGGCGATCAGATGCCGGTGGATCAGTGTGTGCACGACGGCGCTCGTCGGCACGGAGGGCATCAGGACGGCGAGCGCGAGGAGGAACGGGGAGTCCTCGCCCGTCGCCGCCCGTACCACCGCGAGCACGCCGACCATGACCAGCCAGTCGTGCAGCGCGGGACGCAGGACGCCGCCCTCACCGAGACGGTGTTCGGCGTAGCGGTCCCGCGCGGCGCGCACGAGCGGCCAGGCCACGGCCACCACCGCCGCACGGGTCAGTGCCTGCGCGCCGCCGGCCAGGACGAAGGCCAGGTAGGCCGGCACGAGGGCGCCGACCGCGTCACCGAGGACGGCGGCCGGCACGTACCAGAGGGGCTTGCCGGTGCCGCGTCCGGCCGGTGGCTGTTCGTCGACGACCCGACTCCACGGCTCTCGTGCCGTTGGTAGCTGGGGAAGAGTATCCCCGAACAGCCACATTCGCCCTCCAAACGTGATCAAAAGGCTCTGTCGAGTGTGCATGGCCGCTCCGGGCCGAGCGGGGTGCGACGCTGAGCCGTGGGGATCTGTCACCCGATAGGGCTCTGAGCGGTGCCCCTGGTGGGCGTGCCGCATGCGCTGCCCGGCTTCAGCGGCGGGCGGGGCGTACCCGAGCGCGCGGCGAAGGACGGGCCGGGCGTCGTACGCCGTGTTGACGTCCGCGCCTGCCGGCGGCACGCCGGCGAGCACGGCAGCCCGTGCCGGCGCGCCTCGCCGTCTGGGCGGTCCGGGCCAGGCGGCGATGTCGGGCCGTCGAGATCGGGCTGGAGGGAAAAAGTCGGATATTCGGCCTTCTTCGCCGTGACACGGCCGAGAAGGCACCGGATGGACTAGCGGTTGTCCCCACGGCGGCGCGGTATGGGGGTGGCTCCCCCGCTGGACGCGTGCGGGTCTCTATGGTCGCTGCGTCCACAGGGAACAAAACATCCCAATCCGGGTGGTTTCCTCGGTTCGATGAGGGGTGCAGCTTGGATCTCCACGGCTTCCTGAAGGCTCTTGCCCGACGCTGGCCGACCGTCGCCGTCTGTCTGGTGGTCGCGGTCGGGACGGCGCTCGCCGCGACGAGTTTGAGCACCGCCGTCTATGAGGCCAGAACCCAGCTCTTCGTGGCGACCCGCGCCGGGGAGAACACCGCCCAGCTGAACGAGGGTCAGACTTTCTCGCAAGCGCGGGTGCAGTCGTACGCCGAGATCGTGACGACCCGGCAGGTGACCGTGCCGGTGGTGGAGCGGCTGGGACTGCGCACCACGCCGGAGGAGCTGGCGTCCCGGATCACCGCCCGGGCCCCGCTCAACACGGTGCTCATCGACATCACCGTCCAGGACGCCGCGCCCCAGCGGGCGGCACTGATCGCCAATGCCGTGGCGGAGCGGTTCATCGCGGTCGTCGAGCAGCTGGAGACGCCCAAGCGCGTGCCCGGCTCCGAAGGCAGCGTGGAGACCTCCCCGGTCTCCCTCCGTGTCACCCAGGAGGCCGTCGCCCCCGCGGCCCCGGTCTCGCCCCGGCCGCTGCTGAACCTGGCCGCGGGCGTGCTCGGGGGCCTGCTGCTCGGCGCCGGCGTCGTCGCGTTGCGCGAGACGCTCGACACCACACTCAAGACGATCGAGGCGCTGGGCGAGTTCACCGAGCTGCCGGGCCTCGGCACCATCCCGTACGACAGGAACACCCTCAAGCAGCCGCTCGCCAGCGCCGACAGGCACTCCCGGCGCGCCGAGGCCTTCCGCAAGCTGCGCACCAATCTGCGGTTCTCGCAGGTCGACGACCCGCCGCGGATCATCGTGGTGACGAGTTCGGTGCTGGGAGAGGGCAAGACCAGCACCGCGGTGAATCTCGCCCTCTCGCTGGCAGAGGCGGGCGTCTCCACCTGCCTGGTGGACGCGGACCTGCGCCGTCCGTGCGTGGCCCCGACCTTCGGTCTCGTCCAGGACGCGGGCCTGACCACCGTGCTCATCGGGCAGGCCCGCATCACCGACGTGATGCAGCAGGTCGCGGGCGGCCTGTCGGTGCTGGCCAGCGGCGCGGTACCGCCGAACCCCACGGAGCTGCTCGCCTCGGCGCGCATGGAAGAGGTACTGAAGGAGGTGGCGGCCATGTACGAGATGGTGATCATCGACACCGCGCCGCTGCTGCCGGTCGCCGACACCGTGGGACTCGCCTCGCTCGCTCAGGGCACGCTGCTCGTCGTCCGCGCTGCCAGGACCAGGCGGGACCAGGTGCGCACCGCCGCGGAAACGCTGGAGCGGGTGGGCGTACGCGTCATCGGCACCGTCTTCAGCATGGCGCCGGTTCCCAAGGGTGACCGGTACGGCAACCGGAACTACGGTGAGCTGCCCGCCCCCCGGCCGTCGGTCCCGCACGAGGAGGCGGCCGTGCCAGCCGTGACCGGTGGGGGCGACGGCGAGGGATGATCCGGGTCCTGTTCATCTGCACCGGCAACGTGCACCGCTCGGCGCTCGCCGAGCGGCTGCTGGCCGCCCGGCTGCCGCGTGGCTCGGCCGTGCGGCCGGAGAGCGCCGGCACGCAGACCTGGCCCCGCCCGGCCATGGAGCACTCCACCCGGGCGGTGCTGGAGCGGCTGGGCGGCGAAGGCTCAGGCTTCGTCTCGCGCCCGCTCACCGCCCGGCTCGTCCTGGGATCGGCGCTGGTGCTCGGGCTTGCCCGCGAGCACCGCGAGGCGGCCGTACGGCTCGCGCCCTCGGCGATGCGGCGCTGCTTCACCCTGAAGGAGTTCGTGCGGCTCGCCGGCGGGGAAGCCGACGGGGACGGGCGACAGCCGGAGGGCGGCAGGGATTTCGCCGCCGTGGTCGCAGCCGCCGCCGCCCGTCGGGGGCACGCGGCCCCGGTCCCGCCGGAGGCGGACGACGTCGCGGACCCCCGGGGGAGGCCCTCCGCGGCGCTGGCCAGGTGCGCCTGCGAGATCGACGACGCGGTGGGAAGGCTCGTCCGTTTGTGCGAAGCCTCGGTAGCGCTGTAGGCCAGAGCACCCTTGCGTGGGGACCAGGTGGGGACCGCTGGGGGTCAAGGGGTCGCAGGTTCAAATCCTGTCGTCCCGACCAGCGTTTACGCAGGTCGGAGGCCGTTTCCATCGGATGATGGGAACGGCCTGTGCGGCATCGACGACCAGGCGTGCCCGGGGTGCCGACCACCATCATTGGTCGGCACCCAGGGCCTTGTTGCGTCAGGTCGGGATCAGGGCAGGTGCCAGATCTGGTTGGCGGCAGCGGAGCAGTCCCACAGGATCAGCTGGGTGCCGGCGGGACCGGCGCCCGAGTCGTCCAGGCACTTGTTGCTCTGCGGGTTCTTGAGGGTGCCGTCGGCCTGGGGCTGCCAGACCTGGTTGCCGGCCCCGTTCACGCAGCCGTACAGCTGGATGGGGGTGTTGTTGCCGGGGTTGGTGCCGGGGGCGGTCATGCATTTGCCGAGGGTGCGCAGGGTGCCGTCGGTGCCGACGGTCCACTGCTGGTTGGCGGCGGTGCCGCTGCACGCCCAGACGACGATGGGGTTGCCGTCGGTGGTGCCGGCTCCGGAGTCGTCGACGCACAGGCCGTTGATGCCGGTGATGTGGCCGGTGCCGGTGGTCTTGTCCAGGCCGATCTGGACGGTGCCCAGGTGGCTGGCCGCTGTGGCCGGTGTGCCGGAGAGCCGGCTGAACGTCATGCCGGAGACCGGGGCCGACACCTGCTGGACCAGGTAGGACTTGCCTGCCGTGGTCGGGATGGTGAACTGTCCGGCACTGGTGGGGCGGACGATGACGGTCTTCTGGTCGGCGCCGTCGACGACCGAGACGCTCTGGCCGGGCCAGGGATTGCGGATCTTGATCGTGCCGGTGGAGCCGGCGTGGATGCCGACGGTGCCGATGACGCCGCCGTGGACCTGGACGGAGACGGTGCTGCCGCCGTGGATGTACTGGGTGCCGTCGGCGTCCCAGCCCTGTGGCAGGGCCGGAGCGATGCGCAGCAGGCCGTCGTAGTCCTGGACCAGGGCCTCGTTGATCGTCAGTGCGACGTTGGCGGCCTGCTCGATGTACGGCTCGCTGCCGCCGGACTGGCCCCACAGGTTGGCCAGGCCGGTGGGGTAGGTCTGGTACTTCTGGGTGAGCGCGGTCAGGTCGGCGGCGACCCGGTCGGGCAGGCCGAGGCGGGCGGCGTGGACGGCGTCGAAGCTCCAGTCGTTCTGCTGGACGTTGACCCGGCTGTTGTAGGTACGCTGCGCCAGGGTGAGCAACGGCGAGTTGTCGCCGATCAGGTCGTAGGGCCAGACGGCTTCGAGGTCGTCGTTCTCGGTGTTGTAGACGGGCGCGGTGGGCTGGGAGGACTGGCCGAGGACGTCGGTGCCGGAGGCGTCGGCGGCGGCGGTGAGGTTCTGCCGGTGGGTCGCGGCGTCGGTGCGCGGGTAGTCGGGGATCTGCGGGATCGCGGCCTGCAGCTGGGATACCAGCGTGGCGTCGGTGTTCAGGGCCTGGGCGGCGGAGATCGTGGCGGGGAAGAGGGCCTTCATCGCGTCGATCATGTTGACCGGGTCCTGCACGTTCCACTGGTTCTCGTGGACGTTGGCCACCGCGTGCCGCTTGCCGTCCGCTCCGACGGTCGTGTACGCCAGCAGGAACTGGGCGGACTGTTGCATGAGCGGGTAGTTGGTGGTCAGGAAGTTCCGGTCGCCGGTGGTCAGGTACTGCTGCCAGGCCCACAGACCGATCTCCGCGCCGGAGGAGACGGTCCGGCCGTTCCAGGTGGACAGGGCGTCGTCGCAGGAGGCGGCGCCGAACGGGTCGCTGTCGCTCTGGAAGCCGTTGCCGTTGAAGCGCATGGTCTCCGGCACGCAGATGCCGGGCCGGTTGCCCATGTAGGTCCTGGTCCAGGCCTGGATGTTGGCCAGGTTGGAGGTGTAGAGGTTGAACACGCCGGAGTTGAGCGCGAAGGCGCCGGCGCCGATGTTCGCGGCGACCTGGCCGCGCAGGTTCCAGAACCAGTAGCCGGCCGGGTACCAGTTCTGGGTGTCCTGGGAGAAATTGAAGAGGTCGGCGACGCCGGCCTGGGAGCCGGGCAGCGGCCCGCGGGACTCCTCGGCGGTGTAGAAGTAGTACAGGGTGCGAAGCTTCTCCAGGTAGTCGGCGGTGCCGTCGGCCGAGGAGAGCTTCACCAGGCCGAGCTTGGCCCAGTAGCCGTGCCACCAGCTCAGGTGCGGGGCCTGGAGGGTGCCGGTGCTCGCGGCCGCGTCCGTGCTCAGCAGCGCGGCGGCGGTGGTGGCGGCGTTGCCGCCGGTCCAGCTCGGGCTGCCGACCAGGATGCGGAAGCTGCCGTCGGTGTTGGGGGTGAGGTCCACCTTCACGGTCTGCGAGTCGGTGACCGTGGCGGTGACGTCGCGTCCGCCGGCGGTGAGTGCGGCCAGCGAGCCGAAGGTCCGGCCGGAGCCGGTGGTGGCGTTGCTGTCGACCCAGGTCTCGGCGAGGGTCGCGATGCCGCCCGAGGCCGCGGCGGTCGGGGTGCGGCCGGACCACAGGTTGACGGTGGCGGACTGGGCGGTGTTCGGGTCGGCGCCGGTCACGTCCACGACCAGTTCGTCCTTGTCGGCGCGGACGTAGATCGTCGCGCTCATCCCGCCGCCGGACTCGCGCAGCACGCCGTCGTACGGGTCGACGGTGGCGGTGAAGTCGGTGGCGTTCGTGATCCGCGACAGGCCGGGGATCTGCAGCCAGCCGGGGGACTTGCGGCCGGGCAGGGTGTCGGCGCGGTTGAGTTGGGCTGTGAAGCCGTTGGCGGCCCAGACCGCGGCGCCGAGAGTGCCGTTGCCCAGCGGCATCGACTGGGTCGCCGCGGTGTTCGGGCTGCCCAGGGCGATGTTCGCCTCGCGGACGAGGCTAGCGGTATCGACGGAGAATGCGCCGCCGGACCAGGCGGTGGTCATGGTGGCGGCGGTCGCCGTGGCGGGGGACCAGGCGGCGGCGGTGGTACCAAGGGTCAGGGCGACTATCGCCCTGACCACCGGTGCACTTGGCATGGTGCGGCCTTTCAGTGGGGGTGGGTGGGGAGCAATCACTGGTGGTGCGCAGACCGCAGTCCCGTCGTCCCGTTGTCGTGGTGGCTGCTGGTCTGGTTCAGGGGCCCTCTCGGTCAGCCCGTGGCACGGTTGGCCCGGAGCGACGGGTCGCCGATGTTCTCCTTGGTGACCAGCGGGGCGGGGAGCTGGTTCTCCAGGCCGTCGGGCTGGGAGACGGTCGCGTCGATGTCGCCCTTGCGGATCGCGTCGAACTCCTGCGGGATGCCGTCGTTGGAGACGATGGCGATGTGACCGGGCTGGCCGGCGGGCTCGAGCGGGCCCTTCTGCTGGAGCAGCGCGAGGGTCGGCCGCAGGAACACGCGGCCGGCCCGCACGTTGACGCCGCCGGTGTCCGGTTGTCGGCCAGGGTGGACCGGGTGGTTCGGCTCTTCATGTGTCAGACCGTCCCGGCAGTAGGGGTCGTACGCACTGGCAGGGAACGGATGCGCGGGACTTGGCACGTCGCCGTCAGGCGATGGCGCCGAGGTCCAGCGAGCCGGTGCCCGCGGCCAGCCAGTCTTCGACGGCGGCGACGTGCACGGTGCTGGCACTGGCGGCCAGGACGGCATCGCGGTTGACCAGCGCCTGCCAGATCGCCTCGTGCTCACGGTGGGCCTGCTCGCGGGCCGTTGTGTGTGTACCGCGCACGATGCGCAGCCGCTGCGTGTGGGTGGAGAGGATGCCGAGCAGGGTGGACAGCACGGGGTTGCCGACGGCGTCGGCGATGGTGCGGTGGAATTCGATGTCCAGCTCGATGAACTCCTCGATGCCGGCTGCCGCGGCGCTCCGGTCGAGGACGGCCCGCAGCATTCGCAAGTGTTCGTCGGTGAGCAGGTCCGCGGCGAGGGCGGTGGCCTGTGGCTCCAGCAGGCGCCGTACCTGGAGGAGTTGGCGGGCCGTGTGCCCGTGGGAGACGTCGGCGGCGAAGGTCATGGCCTCCAGCAGGAGGTGGGGTTCCAGTCCCGACACGTATGTGCCGTCGCCCTGCCTGGGGTCGAGGATCCGCATCGTGGTGAGCGCCCGGACGGCCTCGCGCAGCGAGTTGCGCGACAGCCCGAGCTGGTCGGCGAGATCCCCCTCGTTGGGGAGCCTCGCGCCGGGCGGCAGGACGCCGGAGACGATCATCTCCTTGATCTTCTCGATGGCCCGGTCGGTCACCGCCATGGTCTTTCGCCTCCTCCGTGCGGGCATGGGAGTGATGGTCGGTCGAGGGGTGGGGAAGGGGAGGGCGAAGCGGCGCGACTCGTTCCGCCGGGCTGGTCGCGCCGCTTGGGCGGCTCTCAGGCCGCGGGGCCCGTCACTCCTGCTTCTCGCCCGAGGCGAAGCGGGAGATGATCAGCGCGACGATGATGATCGCCCCGTTGAGGAACTGGTTCCACAGTGGCGGCACGCCCGCGAGGGTCATGACGTTGACCACGAGCTGGAGGGTCAGCACACCGGTGAGGGCGCCGAAGAGGGTGCCCCGGCCGCCGTTGAGGCTGACGCCGCCGATGACGGTGGCGGCGAAGACCTGGAAGATCCACCCGTTGCCCTGGTCGGCGGAGATGGAGCCGTAGTGGCCGGTGTAGAGGACGCCGGCGAACGCAGCCAGGAGGCCACCGAGGATCAGCACGATCCAGGTGATCCGGTCGACCCGGATGCCCGCGGCGCGGGCGGCCTCGGAGTTGCCGCCGATCGCGTACAGGGCACGGCCGTGCCGCAGCCAGGCGAGGGCGCAGCCGCCCGCGGCGAAGAGCAGCGCGCAGATCCAGATCGCCGCCGGGACGCCGAGCCAGCTGACGCTGCCGAGGTAGGTGAAGGAGTCGGGCAGGTTGACGATGGACTGGCCCTGGGAGATGGCGACCTGGAGGCCGCGGAGCAGGGTGAGCGCGCCGAGGGTGACGATGAAGCCGTTGAGGCGCAGCTTGAGGATCAGGAAGCCGTTGATCGCCCCGATGAGCGCGCCGACGGCCAGGCACAGCGGGATGGCCGTCCAGGAGGGGAAGAGGCCGAGGCCGTTGAAGCGTGCGCCGTGGTCGGGCAGGACCAGCCAGACGGCGATGACGGGGGCCACGCCGATCGTGGATTCCAGGGACAGGTCCATCCGGCCGACGATCAGGATCAGCGCCTCGGCCAGGACCAGCAGGCTCAGTTCGGTGGCCTGCTGGCCGACGCCGAGCAGGTTGTCGGAGGTGAGGAAGGCGGGCGAGACCGCGAATCCGATGATGCCCAGCACCAGGAGTACCGGGACGAGGGAGAGGTCACGGTAGCGGGCGAGCTGGAAGCGGTGCTCGGCGGGCCGGGTGACGGCCGGCGCCGCGTGGGCGCGGACCTCAGTGGTGGGAGACATGGCTTTCCTTCGTGTCGGTCGGGCCGGCCATGCCCTCCATGGCTGAGACCAGTTGTTCGTCGCTCCAGCCGTGCTCGAACTCGGCGACGACGCGGCCGTGGAACATGGCCACGACCCGGTCGCAGACCCGCAGGTCGTCGAGTTCGTCGGACACGATCAGGGCGGTCTTCCCTGCGTCGGCGACCGTGCGTACGGTGCCGAGCAGGGATTCCTTGGACTTGACGTCAACGCCGTTGGTGGGCCGGATGGCGACCAGGACGTCCGGTTCGGTGGCCAGGGCGCGGGCGATGACGACCTTCTGCTGGTTGCCGCCGGACAGGGCTGACACGGGGGCGGAGGGGCCGGGCGTCTTGATGTCGAGGTCGCTGATCATCCGCTGGGCGAAGGCCCGGGTGCGCGAGGGCAGTACCGTGCCGAGCGGGCCGAGCTGGTCGGTGACGGTCAGGGTGGCGTTCTCGGCGACGCTGCGCTGCGGGATGAGGCCCTGGATGTGCCGGTCCTCGGGGACGAAGCCGATGCCGGCCGCGAGAGCGGTGGGAACGCGTCCGGTGCGCACCGGACGGCCGGCGACGGCTATCGTGCCGGCCTGCGGGCGGTGCAGCCCGGCGAGGGTCTCGCCGAGCCGGACGTTGCCGCTGGCGGCCGCTCCGGCCAGGCCCACGACCTCGCCGGCCCGCGCGGTCAGGGAGAAGTCCTGGTAGGCGCCGGCCAGGCTCAGGCCGGAGACTTCCAGCAGTGGGGCGCCATCGGGGATCGTGCGGCCCGTCACCGACCAGGCGGGCTCGCTGTCCCGGGAGCTCTCACCGGTCATCGCCTCCACCAGGGCCTGCTGGTCCAGGTCGGCGACCGGTGCGGTGATGATGTGCCGGGCGTCGCGGTAGACCGTGACCGTGGTGCAGAGGTCGTAAACCTCCTGCAGGTGGTGGGAGATGAACAGGAACGCGACGCCCTGCTCCTGCAGTGAGCGCAGCTTGTCGAAGAGCCGCTCGATGCCGCGCGCGTCGAGTTTGGCGGTGGGCTCGTCCAGGATGATGAAGCGGGCCCCGAAGGACAGCGCCCGGGCGATCTCGACGAACTGCCGCTGTTCGACACCCAGGTCCTCGGCGCGCGCGGTCGGGTCGACGTCCACTCCGTACTCGGCGAGCAGCTCGCCGGCCCGGTGGCGCAGCTGCTTCCAGCTGATCGGGCGCAGCGCACCGGTGCTCTGCCGGTCCAGGAAGAGATTCTCCGCGACGGTCAGCGCCGGGATGATGGTGGAGCGCTGGTAGACGCAGGCGACCCGGGATCGCCAGGCGTCGGTGTCGCCGGAGGCTGGGGCCGGTTCGCCGTTGAAGCGCAGGGTGCCGGTGTCGGGGTGCTGCAGCCCGGTGAGGATCGAGACGAGGGTTGACTTGCCGGCGCCGTTGCGGCCGACCAGCGCGTGCGACTCGCCGGGCGCGACCGAGATGCGGGCGTCGCTGAGCGCGACGGTGGCGCCGAAGCGCTTGCTGATCCCGTCGGCCTCGACGACTGGGCCCCGGACGGGGCTGGGGTCCGCCATGGCGGGTCCTTTCAAGGTCGTACCCGTGAGCGGCGGTCCGCTGGGGGTGCCGGTGAGCCGCTCACGGGAGTCGGATGGGTCATTTGCCGACGTTGTTGCCCCACAGGGACTTGTCGTCGACGTTGTCCCTGGTGACCAGCGGAGCGGGCAGCTGGTCCTCCAGGCCGTTGGGCAGCTGGATGATGGTGGACTGGTGGTCGGTGGCGCCGGGCTGGAAGGTCTTGCCGTCGGCGGCGGCCTGCGCATAGAAGAGCGCGTACTTGGCGTACAGGTCGGCGGGCTGGGAGACGGTGGCGTCGATGTCGCCCTTGCGGATCGCGTCGAACTCCTGGGGGATGCCGTCGTTGGAGATGATCGCGATGTGGCCGCTCTGCCCGGCGGGCTTGAGCAGGCCCTTCTGTTGGAGCAGGGCGAGGGTGGGCTGCAGGAAGACGCCGCCGGCCTGCATGTAGATGCCGCTGAGGTCGGGGTTGGCGGCGAGCGTGGACTGGAGCTTGGCGGAGGCGACGTCGCCCTTCCAGTCGGTGGCCAGCTCGATGACCTGGATGCCGGGGAACTTCTCCTTCATGCAGGCGGCGAAGGCCTCGGAGCGGTCGCGTCCGTTGATGGAGCTGAGCGCGCCCTGGAGTTCGGCGACCTTGCCCTTGCCGTCGAGCTGCTTGCCGAGGAACTCGCAGGCCTTGGTGCCGTACGCCTTGTTGTCGGCGCGCACCACCATGTAGACGTTGCCCTTGTCGGGGCGGGTGTCGACGCTGACCACCGGGATCTTCTTGGCCGACAGCGTCTCGAGGGTGGAGGCGATCGCGCCGGTGTCCTGAGGGGCCATCACCACGGCCTTGGCACCGGTGTTCTGGAACACCTGGACGTTGGCGACCAGCTTGGTCACGTCGTTCTGAGAGTTGCTCACCGGCAGGGTGTTCAGGCCCTGGGCGGAGGCGTCCTGCTTGACGTACTGCGCGTAGGAGTTCCAGAAGTCGGAGTCCGCACGCGGCAGGTCGATGCCGATCGCCGGCTTGCCGGACGCGGACCCGCCGGAGTCGCTGCCGCGGTTGCAGGCCGTGGCGAACCCCGCCAGGACGACCACGGCGGCGGCCGTGGCCGCGATTCTGGAGGAGCGAGGCTTCATGGTGCTGATCTCCTTGGCTGGGACGTTCGGTCCCCCGGGGACGGGGATCCGGCGTGGCGGGGGGCCGCGAGGCCGTCCCGGTGGGGCGAAGCGGGCAGGGGAGCCGGCCTCCCTTCCAGCCCTCACCAGGAGGGAGGCCGGTTCCCTGGTTGCGGCGGTCCGTGGCAGACGGAGCCGGATCGCGCTTCCGCAGTCATCGGATGGCTTGCAGGCCAGGAGGACCATACGAGCCTGACATCTGACTGACAAGAGGAAACCTGGGATGATTCTCAACCGTGACGTCCAGGTTTCCGTCCCGTGTCATGAGTGAAACGGAACTTCCGCCCTGAGCTGCCAATTTGATGGTTCTTTGAGGGCGTACGAGTCGAAGGGCCCAGCAAACATCGGAGGACTTCTTGCGGTGGCGCAACGAGGCTCGTATGGTCGGGGCGTCACAGATTCATCCGATGTGTCGGCCGGTAAAGAGTCCCGGCTCGCAGACTTATGACGGGAGCAGGGCATGAAGCTGCTGCGGATCGGACCGGCGGGCGAAGAGGTTTCGGCGGCACTCGGCGACGACGGGCGGGTCTTCGCACTCACAGGCCTGACCACCGACATCGACGGGGCGTTCCTCGGGTCGGGCGGGATCGATCGCGTCCGCGACGCTCTTGCCGCCGGCACACTTCCCGAGCTCGACCCCGCCGGCCTGCGGGTCGGAGCGCCGATTGCCCGGCCGGGCAAGGTCGTCTGTATCGGCCTCAACTACCGTGACCACGCCGAGGAGACCGGAGCGGCTGTCCCCCTCCGGCCGGTGGTGTTCATGAAGGACCCGTCCACGGTGGTCGGCCCCTGTGACGGGGTGCTGATCCCGCGTGGTTCGACGAAGACCGACTGGGAGGTGGAGCTGGCGGTCGTGATCGGCCGTGAGGCCCGCTACCTGGACTCGCCCCACCAGGCCCTCGCTCATGTCGCGGGCTTCGCGATCAGCAACGACGTGTCCGAGCGCGAGTTCCAGCTGGAGTATTCCGGGCAGTGGGACCTCGGCAAGTCCTGCGAGACCTTCAACCCGCTCGGTCCGTGGCTGGTCACCCCGGACGAGGCCGGCGACCCGCAGGCCCTGGGCCTGCGTCTGGCCGTCAACGGCGAGACGCGACAGGACGGCAACACCAACAACATGATCTTCGATGTCGCCCACATCGTCTGGTACCTCAGCCAGTACATGGTGCTCAACCCCGGCGACGTCATCAACACGGGCACCCCGGCCGGTGTGGCCCTGGGCCTGCCCGGCACCCCCTATCTGCGCGCGGGCGACACCGTCGAGCTGGCCATCGACGGCCTCGGCACCCAGCGCCAGACCTTCTCCAACGCGTGAAAGGCACCACCTTGTCCGCAACCACAGCGCGGATCACCGCCGTCGACACCTACGACATCCGCTTCCCCACCTCGCGGGAGCTGGACGGGTCCGACGCCATGAATCCCGACCCCGACTACTCCGCCGCCTACCTCGTGCTGCGCGCCTCCGCGGGCGGCCACGAGGGCCACGGGTTCACCTTCACCATCGGCCGTGGCAACGACGTCCAGGTCGCCGCCATCGACGCGCTGAGCGAGCACATCGTCGGACGTTCCGTCGCCGAGCTGTGCGCCGACCCCGGCTCCCTGTATCGCGACCTGATCGGCGACAGCCAGCTGCGGTGGCTGGGGCCCGAGAAGGGCGTGATGCACATGGCGATCGGCGCCGTCGTCAACGCGGTCTGGGACCTGGCCGCCAAGCGCGAGGGCAAGCCGCTGTGGCAGCTGCTCGCCGACGCCGACCCCGTGTGGCTGGTCTCCCAGATCGACTTCCGGTACATCGCGGACGCGCTCACCCCCGAGGAGGCGCTGGAGCTGCTGACCAAGGGCCGGCATGGCGCGGCCGACCGGACCGCCGAGTTGCTGCGGCGCGGCTACCCCGCCTACACCACCTCGCCCGGCTGGCTCGGGTACTCGGACGAGAAGCTCACCCGCCTCGCCAAGCAGGCGGTGGCCGACGGCTTCACCCAGATCAAGCTGAAGGTCGGCGCCGATCTTCAGGACGACATCCGCCGCTGCCGCGCCGCCCGCCAGGCCGTCGGCCCGGACATTCGCATGGCGATCGACGCCAACCAGCGCTGGAACGTCGCCGAGGCGATCGAGTGGACGAACGCCCTCGCCGAGTTCGACCCGTACTGGATCGAGGAACCGACCAGCCCGGACGACGTCCTCGGCCACGCCGCCATCCGCAAGGGTGTGCGCCCGATCAGGGTCGCCACCGGCGAGCACGTGCAGAACCGCATCGTCTTCAAGCAGCTGCTCCAGGCAGGCGCGATCGACGTCCTCCAGCTGGACTCGGTCCGGGTGGCCGGTGTCAACGAGAACCTCGCCATCCTCCTGCTCGCCGCCAAGTTCGGCGTCCCGGTCTGCCCGCACGCCGGCGGCGTGGGCCTGTGCGAACTGGTCCAGCACCTGTCGATGTTCGACTACGTCGCGCTCTCCGGCACCACCCAGGACCGGGTGATCGAGTACGTCGACCACCTCCACCAGCACTTCCTCGACCCCGTCGTCATCGACGCCGGCCGCTACCGGGCGCCCACCGTACCCGGCTTCTCCGCCACCATGCACCAGGCCACCATCGACACCTACACCTACCCCGAGGGCGCGTTCTGGGCCGCCGACCGGGCCGCCGCCGAGCAGCAGGAGCGCTCATGACCACCCGCGACCTCGACGGCCTGACGGCTCTGGTCACCGGCGGCGCCTCCGGCATCGGACTGGCCACCGCCCGACTCCTCGGCGAACGCGGCGCGGACGTCGCCGTCCTGGACCTCGACCCGAGCAGCGTCCGCGCCCCACTGCGCGGCTTCACCGCCGACGTCTCCGACGACCACTCCGTACGCGCGGCTGTCCAGGCGGCGGCCGAAGCGCTCGGCGGGATCGACATCCTGGTCAACAACGCCGGCATCGGCGCCGCCGGCACTGTCGAGGACAACCCGGACGAGCAGTGGTACCGCGTCCTGGACGTCAACGTGCTCGGCATCGTCCGCACCACCCGCGCCGCCCTCCCGTACCTGCGCCGCTCCACCCGCGCCTCGGTGGTCAACACCTGCTCGATCGCCGCCACCGCCGGACTGCCCCAGCGCGCGCTGTACTCGGCGAGCAAGGGCGCCGTCCTCTCGCTCACCCTGGCGATGGCCGCCGACCACGTCCGCGAAGGGATCCGGGTCAACTGCGTCAACCCGGGCACCGTCGACACCCCGTGGGTCTCACGACTGCTGGACGCGGCCGACGACCCGGCGGCCGAGCGCGCCGCACTGAACGCCCGGCAGCCCACCGGGCGGCTGGTCACCGCCGAGGAGGTCGCCGCAGCCATCGCCTACCTCGCCTCCCCGGCCGCCGCCAGTGTCACCGGCACCGCTCTCGCGGTGGACGGCGGCATGGCCGGCCTGCGCCTGCGACAGGAGCCACGCCCGTGAACCTGCGCCACCGCCCGCTCGGCGGCGGCAGGGTCCAGGTCACCGAACTCGCCTTCGGCTCAGCCGGCATCGGCAACCTGTTCACCGCGGTCAGCGACGAACAGGCAGAACAAGCTGTCACCGCCGCTTGGGAAGCGGGCGTACGGTACTTCGACACCGCCCCGCACTACGGCCTGGGCTTGTCCGAGCGCCGCCTCGGTGACGCGCTGCGCGCCCTGCCCCGGGACGACTTCACCCTGTCCACGAAGGTCGGCCGGCTGCTGGAGCCGACCCCCTCCGTCGACGGCGACGACCTGGCCAACGGCTTCGCCGTGCCCGCCACCCACCACCGGGTCTGGGACTTCAGCGCCCGGGGCGTGCGCCACTCCGTCGAGGACAGCCTGAACCGGCTCGGCCTCGACCGGATCGACATCGCCTACCTCCACGATCCCGACGACCACGCCGAACAGGCGCTCGACGAGGCCTATCCAGAACTCGAACGCCTGCGCGCGGAGGGAGTCATCGGAGCGATCGGCCTCGGCATGAACCAGGCCGAACTGCCCGCCCGCTTCATCCGCGAGACCGACATCGACGCCGTCCTGCTGGCCGGCCGCTACACCCTGCTCGACCAGCGAGGACTGGCCGAACTGCTGCCCTTGGCCCAGCAGCGGGGCGTCGGCGTGGTCATCGGAGGGGTTTTCAACTCCGGCCTGCTCGCCGACCCCCGCCCGGGTGCCACCTTCGACTACACCGCGGCCCCCGTCCACCTGCTCGACCGGGCCCTGGAGTTCAAGGCGGTGTGCGAGAGGTACGGCGTACCGCTGCGCGCCGCCGCCCTGCGCTTCCCGTTCGGGCACCCGGCGGTGGCGAGCGTCCTGGTCGGCACCCGCAGCGCCGCCGAGGCCCGGGACGCCGCCGCTATGCTCGATCACCCCGTCCCGGCGGCGCTCTGGGCAGAACTCAGGGACCGCGGACTGCTGCGGGAGGACGTCCCCACCCCCGAGGAGGTGAGCTGATGCGCATCGCCCTGTTCATCACCTGCTTCAACGACACGATGTTCCCCGAAACCGGCCGCGCGGTGGTGACCGTACTGGAGCGACTGGGCCACACCGTCGACTTCCCGCAGGAACAGACCTGCTGCGGGCAGATGCACTTCAACACCGGCTACCGCCCCGACGCCGTCCCGCTGGTGGCGCGCTTCGCCCGGACCTTCGCCGACTACGACGCCGTCATCACGCCGTCCGCCTCCTGCGCCGGCATGGTCAAGGAGAACCACCCGTTGCTGGCCCGGGAGTACGGGCCCGCCGGCCTCCGACAGCAGGTCGCCGAACTGGTCCCCCGGGTGCACGAGTTCACTGAATTCCTGACCGACGTCCTCGGCGTCACCGACGTCGGCGCCCGCTTCCCGCACCGCGTCGCCTACCACCCCACCTGCCACTCGCTGCGCGGCCTGCGCCTCGGCGACCGCCCCGACCGCCTGCTGCGCGCCGTCCGGGACCTCGACCTCGTCGACCTGCCCGCGGCCGACTCCTGCTGCGGCTTCGGCGGCACCTTCGCCGTCAAGAACGCCGACACCTCCGCCGCGATGCTCGCCGACAAGAACACCGCCGTCCTGGACAGCGGCGCCGACGTCCTGTGCGCCGCCGACAACTCCTGCCTGATGCACATCGGCGGCGGACTGTCCCGCCAGGGCGCCCCCGTGCGCACCATGCACATCGCCGAGATCCTCGCCGCCTCCGAAGGAACCGCACGATGAGCAACCCCGCCAGCCGTGGCGTCGTCTGGCTCGGCGCCCCGTCCTTCCCCGACGCCGCCCGCGAGGCGCTCGACAACACCCAGCTGCGCGCCAACCTGAAACGGGCCACCACGACCATCCGCGACAAGCGGCTCGCGGTCGCCTCCGAACTGGACGACTGGGAGCAGCTGCGCGGCGCCGCCGCCGCGATCAAGAAGCGGACCTCACGCCACCTCGACCGCTACCTCGTCCAGTTGGAGGCCGCCGTCACCGCCGCGGGCGGCACCGTGCACTGGGCCTCGGACGCCGTCGAGGCCAACCGCATCGTGACCGAACTCGTGCAGGCCACCGGCGAACGCGAAGTCGTGAAGATCAAGTCCATGGCCACGCAGGAAATCGGCCTCAACGAGGCCCTCGCCGAAGCCGGCATCACCGCCTACGAGACCGACCTCGCCGAACTCATCGTCCAGCTCGGCGACGACCGGCCCTCCCACATCCTCGTCCCCGCGATCCACAGGAACCGCACCGAGGTCCGGGACCTGTTCGTTGCCGAGATGGGCCACTGGGGCCGGCCCGCACCGGACGGGCTCACCGACTCACCCGCCGACCTGGCGGACGCGGCCCGGCTGCACCTGCGGCAGAAGTTCCTCTCCGCCAAGGTCGCCGTCTCCGGTGCCAACTTCGCCGTCGCCGACACCGGCACGGTCGTGGTCGTGGAGTCCGAGGGCAACGGCCGGATGTGCCTCACCCTGCCCGACACCCTGATCACCGTCATGGGCATCGAGAAGGTCCTCCCCACCTGGCAGGACCTGGAGGTCTTCCTCCAGCTCCTGCCCCGCTCGTCCACCGGCGAGCGGATGAACCCCTACACCTCCACCTGGACCGGGGTGACGCAGGGCGACGGCCCGCAGGCCTTCCACCTGGTCCTCCTCGACAACGGCCGCACCGACACCCTTGCCGACGAGGTCGGCCGCCAGGCCCTCGCCTGCATCCGCTGCTCCGCCTGCCTCAACGTCTGCCCGGTCTACGAGCGCACCGGCGGCCACGCCTACGGCTCCGTCTACCCCGGACCGATCGGCGCCGTCCTCACCCCCCAGCTCGTCGGCGTGGAGAACGCGGCGACCCTGCCGTTCGCCTCCACCCTGTGCGGGGCTTGCTACGACGCCTGCCCCGTGAAGATCAACATCCCCGAGGTGCTGGCCCACCTGCGGGCCAAGGCCGTCGAGACCAAGCCGAAGCGGGCGGAGGCGCTGGCCATGAAGGCCGCCGCCACCGTCCTCCACTCCCCGCGCCTGCTCGGCGTTGCCCAGAAGGCGGCCGCCCTCGGCGGCCGGGCCCTGGCCCGGGACGGAAGGATCGGCCGACTGCCGGGCCCGCTGCACGGCTGGTCCGACACCCGCGACACCCCCGCGCCCCCCGCCGAGTCCTTCCGCACCTGGTGGCGCAAGAACAGGGACCAAGAAGCATGAACAGCCGTCAGGCCATCCTCGGCCGTATCCGCGCCGCGCTCACCGACGTCCCCGCCGGCGAACTGCCCAGCGACGTCCCCGTACCTCGAACCTATCGCCGCAGGCACACGGAGCCGGGCGAGGACACCGTCGCCCTGTTCGCCGAGCGGGTCGCCGACTACCGCGCCACCGTGACCCGCACCGACGAGGCGAGCCTGCCGGCTGCCATCGCCGCCGCGCTCACCGCCCGCGGGGCGAGAAACCTGGCGCTGGCCGGCGGCTTCCCCGCCGAGCTGCTGCCACCCGGCGAATGGGAGTGGCACGCAGAACCGCTGGACATGGCGGTGCTCGACAGCTTGGACGGCGCGATCACCCTGGCCGCCGCCGGCATTGCCGTCACCGGGACCATCGTCCTCGACGCCGGCCCCGGCCAGGGCCACCGCGCCCTCACCCTCGTCCCCGACTTTCACCTGTGCATCGTCCGCGGCGAGCAGATCGTCGCCGACGTCCCCGACGCCCTCGCCCGCCTCGACCCGCGGAACCCCCTCACCTTCATCTCGGGGCCGTCCGCTACCAGCGACATCGAACTCGAACGCGTGGAAGGCGTGCACGGCCCCCGCTCCCTGCAGGTCATCATCGTCGACCACCCCACCCACCCGGAGCAGCCATGAGTGTCGCCCTGCACACCCGCGTCCGCGCCGACCGGATCGCCGAGTACGAGGCCGCCCACCGGGACGTGCCCGCCGACCTCGTCGCAGCCATCCGGGCCGCCGGCGTCACCTCGTGGAGGATCTGGCGCAGCGGTTGCGACCTGTTCCACCTGCTGGAGTGCGAGAGCTACCCCCGGCTCCTCGCCGAATCGGAGCACCTCCCGGTCAACGTCGCCTGGCAGGAGAAGATGGGCGAACTGCTCGACGTCAACCACGATTACTCCGACACCGGCGCCGGGGTGGCGGACGGCGGACCTCGCGCCGTACACCGATACCTCCCTGGAGGCCTTCGGCCCGCAACGCCTCCTCTTCGGCTCCGACTGGCCGGTCTGCACCCTGGAGGCCGGCTACACCGAGGTCACCCGGATCACCAGGCACCTCGTGGACGGGCTCGGCGCCAGGGAGAAGGACGCGGTGTTCCGGCACAACGCGATCCGCGTGTACGGGCTCGGCCGCCAGCGCAGGACTGCCGAGGGACGTGCAGGCCCGACGCGTCCGTAGCCGACCCGGACGAAGGACGGCCCGTCCGGGGCAGCTACCGCACGGACGGGTGACGGTGGATCGCCCCCGGGCCACTTTGACCCGTCACGGTCAAGGTGATCGGGCGGCCGCCGTGGAAGCTATGCTGCAACGATCAGGACCAGGGAAAGGCAACGGCGTGCCAGTCACCGACTCGGCGATCGAGAAGATCAAAGCCATGATCGTCAGTGGAGAGCTGCGCCCCGGTTCGCGACTCCCCAAGGAGGCAGACCTGGCCGAGCGACTCGGCCTGTCGCGCAACTCCCTGCGTGAGGCGGTGAAGGCCCTCTCGCTCATCCGGGTGCTCGACGTACGCCAGGGAGACGGCACGTACGTGACGAGCCTGGAGCCCAACCTGCTGCTGGATGCGCTGGGCTTCGTCGTCGACTTCCACCAGGACAACTCGGTGCTGGAGTTCCTGGAGGTCCGCCGCATCCTGGAACCCGCCGCTGCGGCCATGGCTGCCCGAGTGATGCCGGACGCGGAGATCTCCGCGCTCGGGGAGCTCCTGGAGGGCCTGAGCGACGATGCCTCCCTGCAAGAACTGATCGACAACGACCTCGAGTTCCACCGCAGGATCGCAGCCGGTTCCGGCAACACCGTCCTGTGCTCGCTCGTCGACGGCCTGTCCGGCCCGACCGCCCGGGCGCGGATCTGGCGCGGGCTGACCGAGGAAGGTGCGGTCGACCGGACCCGCCAGCAGCACCACGCCATCCTCGATGCGATCGCCCACCGCCGCCCCGACCTCGCGCACGCCTGGGCGACGGTGCACGTGGCAGGCGTCGAGCAGTGGCTGCGGGACACCCTCGGCGCAGCCGGATCATCGCTCGGCTGACCCAGGACGAGCGCTTCAAGAGAGATCGTCGGTGACGACGGTGTGCGCAGCAGTATGCGGGTGATCCCTGGCGGTGAGAAGTACCGCCCGTCCCCGGGGGCGGCGGCGACGTACGCGAAACCGAGCGCGCTGGTCACATCGTCGCAGCTGCCGCACACCCGTGATTCGAAGCCGGCCTTCCGGCAGACGGCTGCCGCACGTGCCGCCGGCCCCGGCATGGACAGGGCTCGGGCGGCACGGAGGACTCGTTCCCCACGCTGCGGCCGAAACCACGGCTTCTCCTAACTCCGTAGGACGATCAGGCTGGGTGGTCGGCCGCTGGTCGGTGCCGACGAGGCCCCGGTCGTGCCTCGCCTCGCCCTGGTACGGACTGACACGTCCGGGCGGTGTCTCGCGAGCTGTTCGGCCGAGCCTTCGGCGAACGGTGCGCCGCGGCTGACGTTGCCGCGATGGAGCACGCGTTCAGTCGGCGACTATGTGGCCCGAAGCCCTACACATCCGACCTTTTAGTATCCTGAGGCGCAGTCATCGCTGGCGTCTCTGCTGGCGCCGCTGTAGCTACAGCTCGACTGTTCAAGCAATTGCGAGTCAAAGTTGTTGACTTGTGTGCGAATGCGTTCCATATTGAGCAACATTGACCTCGCACACCCTTCCGGCGCCAGACGGGCCGCCGGGTCCTCCAGTCGCGCCCTTGGAGCGTTACGTGCGCAGACATCCTATCAATTTCCGAAACATGCTCACCGTGCTCGCAACCTCTGCGGTCGCTCTCGCCGCCACCTTCACCGCGATCCCGAGTTCGCCCGCAGTCGCTGCTCCAGCGCAACGGATCGCCATCGATGGAGCGTCAAGCGGGCGCGTCTTCGACGGAATTGGCGCGATCAGTGGCGGCGGGGCCACCTCCCGGCTCCTGGTCGACTACCCCGAGCCGCAGCGCACGCAGGTGCTGGACTACCTGTTCAAGCCCGGCTACGGCGCTTCGCTGCAGATGCTGAAGGTGGAGATCGGCGGCGACGCGAACTCCTCCGACGGACCCGAACCGAGCCACATGCGCACCCCGACCGAGGTCGACTGCAATCGCGGCTACGAGTGGTGGCTGATGGAGCAGGCCAAGGCACGCAACCCCGACATCGCGTTCTACGGCCTGGAGTGGGCAGCGCCGGGCTGGCTGAACGGCGGCATCTGGTCCCAGGACAACATCACCTACCTCAAGTCCTGGCTGGGCTGCGCCCAGAGCCACGGACTGAAGGTCGGCTACCTGGGCGGCTGGAACGAGAACGGCTACGACAAGGCCTGGTTCGAGAACCTGCGCACCGCCCTGGACGGCAGCGGCCACGCCGACACCCTGTTGGTGGCCTCCGACAGCAATGACGCGAACTGGACGGTCGCCTCGGACCTGGCCGCGGACAGCGCCTTCAACCGGGCGGTCGCGGTCGTGGGCCTGCACGGCGTGTGTTGGAACTCGACCCCGGTGTACACCGCCTGCCCGGGCAGCAGCACCGCGACCGGGCTGGGCAAGCCGCTGTGGGTGGCCGAGGACGACAACGACAGCGACGGCGCCAACCCGCCGGCGCTGGCTCGCAACCTCAACCGCGAGTACATCGACGCCAGAATCACGTCGGACATCAAGTGGGCGCTGGTCGGCTCCTGGCCCGCGAACCTTCCGTTCGCCGGGGCCGGCCTGATAGCCGCCGATCAGCCCTGGTCGGGCAACTACACCGTGGGCCGCGACATCTGGGTGATGGCACACACCACGCAGTTCGCCAAGCCGGGCTGGCGCTACCTGGACACGGCCAGCGGCTACCTGTCCGGCGCCGGGATCAACGGCGACCGGCACAGCGGGAGTTACGTCACCCTGAGGTCCGGCCAGGACTACAGCACGGTCATCGAGACCACTGACGCCTCGGCCGCGAAGACGATTGCGCTCAGCGTCGCCGGCAGGCTGTCCACCGGGCCGGTGCATGTGTGGGACACCGACATGAATGCCACCGACCCCGCCCGCTGGTTCGTCCACACCCAGGACATCGTGCCGCGAAACGGCGGCTACTCGCTGACCGTGCAGCCCGGCCACCTCTACACCGTGACCACCACCACCGGCCAGGGCAAGGGCACTGCTGTCGCGCCGCCCGCGAAGAGCTTCCCGCTGCCCTACCAGGCCGACCTGAGCGGATACCCGGCCCGGACCGCCGCCCGGTACTTCCACGACTGGGCCGGGGCCTTCGAGACCGCGCCCTGCCCGGCGGGCACCGACACCCCGATGTGCCTGCGCCAGGTGATCACGGCGCCCGCCCACCCCTGGCACACCGACATGAACTACACCCCCGCCACCCTGCTGGGCGACCCGTCGTGGAGCAACTACCAGGTCTCCACCGACGTGCTGTTGGAGGAGGCGGGCACCTCCGCCGAGCTGCTGGGCCGGATCGACCACGTCGACCACGACCGCTCCGCCTACCACCTGAGGATCGACGACGGCGGTTCCTGGCGACTGTCCAGCGAGGACCGCTCGGGGACCGACACCGTCCTGGCCGCCGGCAGCTACCCCGGCGCGGGCGCCGGGACCTGGCACAACGTCTCGCTGGCGATGCAGGGCCAGTCGATCACCGCCTTCGTCGACCACGTCCAGGTCGCCTCGCTCACCCACGCCGGCCACGCGATCGGCCAGAGTGGACTGGCCGTCGGCGGCTTCCAGCACGCCGACTTCACCCACTTCGGCGTGACCCCGCTCGCCGGACCCGCCACCACGCCCCTCACCAACACCAACAGCGGCAAGTGCCTCGACGTCAGCGGCAGTTCGACCGCCGACGGCGCGCAGGTCCTGCAGTGGACCTGCGGCAGCGGCAAGGCCAACCAGCT